>JBNKLQ010000132.1:0-16296 GCA_050292445.1 Promineifilaceae bacterium (SeqCode)
ACAAACCTACGACGCCACCCGGCTGATGCTTGCGGCGTTGGATGCAGCCGGTCCTGATCGGGCCAAGATGCGCGATGCACTGGAACAGATCAACGATTTTGAAGCGGCCACAACCGCCCCGGCCCAGCCCTTTAGCCCAGATGACCACGAAGCTATTGAAGCCAAGGATATTTTTGTAGGCACTATTGCCCTGGTAGGAGACGAACTCCAGGTCGTGCAGGCACCATAAGCAGTAGAAATTAGAGTTAGAACCAGTAATCAGTAATCAGTGTGTGGTATTCAGTAATCAGTCATCACCAGTGGTATGGCCACACACATTACTGATAACTGTCAACTGATTACTGATTACTATTTCACGGGAGGTAATCATGGAAGAACGTTTACTTCAGGTATTACTGAGCGGTTTGGCGCTTGGCAGTCTGTATGCTCTGGTCGCACAAGGTTACTATATTACCTTTACCACGACCAACATCATCAATTTTGCCCAGGGCGAATTTTTGATGATCGGGGCGATGGTGGGCCTTTCTATTTATCTGGTCACGCGCCATCTCCCCGAGGTAATCCTCGGGTTGAATTTACCACTTGAACTCACCGACGCTTCGTCAATCATTATTGGTCTGATCATCGTTGTTTTAATTTTAGCGATCATGGGCGTGCTGCTGGAACGGTTTGCAATACGGCCGTTAAAAGAGTTTACGGCCGTTGGCTGGATTATGAGCACAGTCGGTGTCAGCGTGATGCTGCGTGGCGTGGCCCAGAAAATCTGGGGACCCGATCCCCGGCGGTTTGTCTCACCGGTACGTTTTATCACCGAGGCGCTAGGGACAGAGCCGACGCTGCATCCGACGCCCCGCACCGGCATTACCTGGCATGAAGTGGCCGTGTTCGTAGTCGCCATAGTGGTGATGTTAGGATTGGTCTTTTTTCTGCGGCGCACCCTGCTGGGCAAAAGCATGGTAGCAGTCGCTTTTAACAAACAGGCCGCCGCGCTGATGGGGATCAACGTGCGCCGGACGGTGATCTTGGCCTACGCCCTCTCCGCAGCGCTGGCCGGATTGGGTGGGGTCATGGTTGCCCCCATCGTTGACCCCAGTCCCACAATGGGTATCGTCATTGGTCTCAAAGCTTTTGCCGCTGCCATCATCGGTGGCTTAGAAAATCCCTTAGGTATCCTGATAGGTGGGTTGTTAATGGCCGTGACCGAGCAGTTGGTGTCAAACTTTGTACCCGGTGGCTCGAACTGGCGCGACGCCAGCGTCTTTGCCCTGATCATCTTGCTGCTTGCCGTGCGTCCCAACGGGCTGTTTGGTAAACGTTTAGTGGAAAAATTCTAATCATTCATGTTGCTGCCCCTTGTCATCAATAAAAATATGACAAAAGACCAATGAGGAGTTTTCCATGACACAAATTTTGACATCTGAATCGAAAACAAAACGGCCGTTTGCGCTGCCGATTTTTAGCGACACTTCGCCGTGGGCCTTGCTTTATATCGCCTTGGCCGGGCTGCTCATTTTCTTCGCTCCGGCCTTTGCCCAGACATTTTTGCTAGACAAAATTGCGCGTTTCTACATCATTGCCCTGGGCTTGAACCTGCTCGTGGGTTATGCCGGTCAGGTTTCGCTGGGTCACGCCGGGTTTTATGCGATTGGTGCCTACACCTCGGCTATTCTAAGTAAACATCTGGGCATACCGCTTATCATCACTTTTCCGATGGCTATTGTTGTTGCCAGTGCGGCCGGAGCGCTTCTGGCATTGCCGGCTTTGCGGGTACGTGGCCCCTACCTGGCGATGGTCACCATTGCCTTTGGGCTGGTCGTTGAAATTACGGCCAACCGGCTGATTGGGTTAACGGGTGGGCCTGATGGCATGTCGGTGCCACGGCCGGGGATCGGCGGTTACCAACTCCAGATGGTAGATTATTGGTACCTGGTCGCTGCCGCAGCTCTCATGGGTCAGGTCTTGTTTAACAATATGGTCAGGGGGCGTGTTGGACGCACGCTGATGGCCTTGCGCGGCAGTGAAGTAGGTGCCGAGACGGTGGGGGTCAATATCTATCGTTGGAAGGTGTTGGCCTTTACTGTCAGTGCAGCTTACGCCGGTTTGGCCGGTGCATTTTTCGCGCATCGTCCATCGACAGGCCACCTTGATCCCACCTCCTTTCGCTTCGACGACTCGATTCTCTTTTTAGTGATGGTCATTATGGGCGGCAGCGGTAAGCGTTACGGACCACTCGTCGGTGCCGTCGTGACGGCGCTCTTGCAAGAGGCTCTGGCCACCCAGGCCGAACTACGGTTGATTGTCTTTGGCGCTGTCCTGGTGCTGTCGCTGATTTTTGCGCCGGATGGTATCGTCGGCGCATTTTCCAAGATACCGTTCATCGCCCGCCGGCAGCGTGAGCGCCATTTGCCTGCCAAAGTACCGGTCTGGAGCGGGGTAGCACATGCCATTAAGCAAATGGGGCAGCCCATCTTGATCTTGGAAAAAGTGATCAAGGATTTTGGTGGATTGCGAGCGGTTGACGAAGTGGATATGGAAATTAAGCCGGGTACCATTCATGGCCTGATTGGTCCCAATGGGGCCGGTAAGAGTACCATCATCAACCTGATCATGGGTATTTATCCCCCGAGTGGAGGAAATATCATTTACCGGGGCAAAGAAGTTAATGCGCTGCCGCCGCATGAGTTGGCTCGGCGCGGTGCCACGCGCACCTTTCAGAATCTGCAATTGTTCCCCGATTTAACCGTGCTGGAAAATGTCATGGTCGGCTTTCACACTGACCTCAAAGCAGGCTTTTTCCACCACTTGTTCCGCAGCCGCAAATCCCTGATCGAGGAGCAACGTTACACCGAACGCGCCTTGAGCTTGCTGGATGTCGTCGGCTTACGTGACCGTGCCCTGGAAAACGCCACCAGTTTACCGTACGGTGATCAGCGTCGGTTGGAAATAGCCCGCGCTCTAGCCGTTGAGCCGGTCTTTTTGCTGTTGGATGAACCGGCGGCCGGTGTCAACCCCACCGAGGTGCAGGCCATATCCGAGCTGATTACACGCATACGCGACGCCGGGGTGACGATCATGGTGATTGAACACCATATGGACCTGATTATGGCGATTTCAAATGATGTCCTGGTTCTCGACTTTGGGCGCAAAATAGCGGAAGGAACGCCATCCGAGGTACAAACCAACCCCAATGTCATTGCCGCCTATTTAGGCACAGAAGAATCAGAGATAGTCGAAAGGGAGGCGTGAGATGCTGCAAATAACCGATCTTGTGGTCAACTACGGGCATATCCAGGCTGTGAACGGCATTAGCCTGGAGGTCAAAGAAGGGGAAATTGTGGCGCTGATCGGAGCCAATGGCGCGGGCAAAAGTACCACGCTGGCTGCCCTCTCCGGTTTAGTACGGCCCGCCTCCGGGCGTATCACCTTTCAAGGCAAAGAGATTACCCGTGCCCAACCTCATGAAATTGTGCGGCTGGGCCTGGTGCATGTGCCACAGGGACGCCAGATCTTCGCTGACCAGACAACTCTGGACAACTTGCGGTTAGGTGGTTTTACCCGTGCCCGTGACACAGCAGCGACCGGGCAAACGCTTGAACGTGAATTCCAACGCTTTCCCATTCTCAAACAGCGGCAGAATCAAATAGCGGGCACTTTGTCCGGTGGTGAGCAGCAGATGCTGGCAATTTCACGTGGGTTGATGACGGCTCCATCGTTTCTGGCATTGGATGAGCCGTCGCTGGGTCTGGCTCCGCTGATCGTGGCAGAGATTGGGCGTACCATCCGCGAACTTAATGATGCCGGTATGACCATCCTCCTGGTCGAGCAGATGGCGACGATGGCTCTCAAACTGGCCCATCGGGCATATGTGTTGCAAACCGGCACGGTGGTTCTCGAAGGGACGGGAAAAGAACTAATGCAGCACCCTGAGGTGGTCAAAGCCTATCTGGGCGGATAATTGTGAGTGGTGTGCTCGATAACATGATTTCGTAGTGTATCAGGTGACAAAGCCACAACCAAAGAAATTTATGACAAAGAAACAAAGGCACAAAAGGCACAAAGAGAAGAAAGGAAGAAAGAAAAGCTTTGCTTCTTGGCCTTTGTTTCTTGGGTCCTTTGTGCCTTTGTATTAAAAATTAACGCATATGACGCACATTTTGCGTTTGTACGCAGTATTACTCGAAAAGGGGATCAAAACGTTGAAAAATGAACTTGTGAAAAAGTGGATGACTCCCAATGTTGTGTTCATTGCGCCGGATACAAGGCTGTCGGAGGCGCACCGTTTGATGAGCGAAAAAAATATTCGACGGCTACCTGTTGTACAGAAGGGGCAGTTGTTAGTTGGCATCGTGACTCGCTCCGACGTGCGCGGCGCTGAACCTTCTGGTGCCACCTCGTTGAGCATCTGGGAAGTAAGTTACCTGCTGGCCAATCTGAGAATTGAGGAAATCATGACCCGCAATCCGGTGACGGTTTCTGCGGAGACAACCATCAGCGAGGCAGCCCGAATCATGATGGAGAAAAAGATTGGGGGCCTGCCGGTTGTGGATGATACAGGCAGGCTGGCAGGCATTATCACCGAGTCTGACATCTTCCGTCTCGTTGTGCAAACGTGGCATGGGTAGGACTCTATGAAAATTCAACTCTTTATCACCTGCTTGGCGGAACAGTTTTATCCGGGCGTTCCGGAAAAGATGGTAGAGATTCTGGAACGCCTTGGTGTTGAAGTGCTGTTTCCGACGGCGCAAACGTGCTGCGGTCAATCACTTTTCAACGGCGGCTTTCAATCTGAGGCACGCCAGGTGGCGGCTAACTGGCTGCGGACGTTTGGCAAAAGTGACGCGCCTGTCGTTTCCCCGTCCGGTTCGTGTGTAGAGATGGTACGCCACCACTTGCCCGAGCTATTCCCAGAGGGAACGCCGGAACATGCCCTGGCCCGTGATCTGGCCGAGCGTACCTTTGAATTTAGTGAGTATCTGGTACATCACTTAAAAGTAACCGATGTCGGTGCGACATTTCCGCATAAAGTCACTTATCATCCTTCGTGCCACGGGCTGCGTGGGCTGGGGCTACGTACCGAGGCCAAACAACTTCTGAACGCGGTGCGCGGTCTGGAGCTGGTGGCTTTACCTGAAGCAGAGACATGCTGTGGCTTTGGCGGTGTGTTTAGCGTTATCTATCCTGAAGTGAGCCGGGCGATGATGGAAAACAAAGTTAACCATATCACTGCCAGTGGGGCGGAGACAGTGGTTATCAGCGATGCGGGCTGTCTGATGAATATTAGCGGCGGACTGTGTAAGGCCGGTGCGCCTGTGAAAGCGATGCACCTGATCGAAGTTTTGGCGGCGAATGGAGAGGCAAAATGAGCAGCAAGGCACCGACTTACATCGAGTTTGGGGAGTACACTCGCCATATACCGCCGGGCATTCCAACGGCCGTTCAGCACGCTACGGGTCGTTTTCTGGATAACCGGGCCATGCGCGTGGCCGAAATGCCGCAGTGGGAAGCGCTGCGGCAGGCCGCCTCTGATATTCGCCTGCATACTATCCAACATCTCGATGCTTATCTTGAGCAGGTGGAACGACAGGTGCAGCAGGCGGGGGGGCGGGTTCATTGGGCGCGTGATGCGGCGGAGGCGTGCCGTGTTGTGGTGGAATTGGCTCAGGATCACAATGTCAAAACGGCCGTTAAATCCAAATCTATGGCCACAGAGGAAATTAACCTGAATCATGCCCTGGAAGAAGCGGGCATCCGCGCTCTGGAAACCGACCTGGGCGAATATATTATCCAACTGGCCGGGACCGGACCATCGCACATAATCGTCCCTGCTGTGCATCTAAAGAAGGAAGAAATTTCCGCGCTTTTTAGCGAGAAGCTGGGCGTCGATGCGCCCAACGACCCTATCGCGCTGGCAGCGCTGGCTCGTGGCAAACTGCGCGAAGAATTTTTTGCGGCGGAGATGGGTGTTTCGGGTGCCAACTTTTTGGTGGCGGAAACCGGCACGTTGGTGCTGGTGAGTAATGAAGGGAACGGCCGTATGGTCACAACCATGCCGGACCTGCACGTCGCTGTCGTCGGTATTGACAAAGTGGTACCCGATTGGGAATCGTTGACGGTGCTGCTGAAACTGCTGGCCCGCAGCGCTACCGGTCAAAAAATCACGACTTACACATCATTCATTAACGGCCCACGCCGGGCTGCGGGCGAGAACGGCCCGCAGGCGTTTCACCTGGTTCTGCTTGATAACGGCCGTAGTCGCATGTTACAAGACCCGGTAGCCCGCGAGGCACTGAAGTGCATCCGCTGCGGCTGCTGCCTGAATGTCTGTCCGGTTTATAAAAACGTCGGCGGCTATGCCTACGGCTGGTTTATTTCCGGGCCAATCGGAGCCATCCTTTCGCCGCAACTGCTGGGGGTGCAGGCGGCCCGCGAACTGCCGTTCGCCTCCTCTCTATGTGGGGCGTGTGTGGATGTGTGCCCGGTAAAAATCCCCTTTACCAAAATTCTATTGCACCTGCGGCATCGCGTGGTGGCCGGCGATGCCATTGAAGACCCTGCGGCGCCGGTCAGTGTGCGGCTGGGGGCAAAGCTGGGCCGGATCGCTCTGGGCACGTCGTGGCTGTACCGGATGGGAACGTGGCTGCTGCCGATTTTACAGGCTCCGTTTCAACAAGACGGCTGGCTGCCTGCCTTGCCGCCACCGCTCAACCGCTGGACAAAGGTGCGCCCCTTTCCGCCATTTAACGGCCGTTTCCGCAAATGGTGGCGTCAGCGAAGACCTGGAGCTTAACCATGACCAATCTTATCCTTAAAGACATTCGTCAGGCGCTGGGTCGTCGTTCTGGTGAGGCGATAGCCCCACGACCCCCTATTCTGCCTGCGCGTGTCCCAAACGATCCGGAAGCCGAGCTTGACCTGTTATTTGCGGAAATCAACAAGCTCAGCGGTGTAGCGCGGCGGGTGACCGAAAATGAGATCCACACGGCCTTGCACGATTTGGTTGAGACCCACGAAGTGAAAAAGGCAACGCTGTGGCCAACCGGTGATCTAGCCCAATTACAGTTAGAAATGCGCTTGCGTGCTCTGGATGTGGAAATTGTCTCGCCCTATGCGGATAAAGCGGAGCTGGCGCAGTGTGATCTAGGTGTCACCTGCGTGGATTTCGCTTTGCCCGAAACCGGCACGCTTGGCCTGCTCTCTAACACAGAGCAGCCACGAGCCGTGTCGCTTGTCCCTCGTGTTCATTTGGCTGTTTTGCGCCCGGCGGCTTTGCGTGCCGATCTGCATCAGGTGTTTGCCGAGGCTAAACATCACCCTTACCTGGTCTTCATCACCGGTCCTAGCCGCACCGCCGACATCGAACTCACGGTGACGCTGGGTGTGCATGGCCCAAAGTCGCTTTACGTTTGGGGGATTTGTTGACTGTAGGTCAGTAATCCGCTTTGTACTGATTGCTGATCACTGATTTACTGATTACGCAATTTGTCAGGCTTTTTCGGCAGAACTTCCCAGCTTTTCCTGCAAAAATTTCTTGGCGATGTCCACCGGAATGGCCAGCCCCACCTGAGGGCCGGAAATCATGGTGTTGATGCCCACGAGACGGCCGTTTCCATCCACCAATGGCCCGCCCGAATGCCCTGGACGCAGCTGAATTCCCAACTGCACCAACTCCCCAAGATACCCATTTTGCTCTAGCGGCTGACCCACGGCAATGACCGTGCCCGCCGAAGCTGCACCCACAACCCCCCAGGGATGCCCCACGGCAATGACCCAATCGCCCGTTTTGAGCTGGCTGGAATGACCCAGTTCAATCGTTGGTAGCTGGTTGGCGGCAATGTACAGCGCAGCCAGGTCGATGGATTCGTCGTAGGCCAACAGTTGGGAGGGGAAAGTACGGCCGTCGGCCAAAGTTACTTCCGGGGCGCGGCGCTGGGCCACATGGGCGTTGGTCAAAATTAGCCCATCGCTGTGCCAGATGGTGCCCGCGCCAAAGCCACGACGGCCGTTTCCTAGCTGGACCACGCTTTGCTGCACGGTTTGGATAACGGCCGTCATGGTCTGGTTAATTTCGTTGAAAATGGTCATTGGATATCCATGAGATTGGACCAATTTTTTCTTGCTGTGCGTCTTGGTAAAAGAAAATTGGTCCAATCTTGATGCATAGAGATTAAGGCCGGGCCGCGACGGTGACTTCGGTGGTGTGCACTTTGCCACCGCGAACGAATTTGGCTGAAACGGCCGTATCCACCACATCTCCTGCAAGCAGTGCCAGCAAATCATCATGAGATTGCACCGGATTGTCGGCAAAGGCGACCAGCGTGTCGCCCAGCGTCAGGCCCGCTTTGGCGGCGGGGCTGGCATTTTCTACGGAGACAACCAGCAAGCCGCGTTTTTGCTCCAGCTCTGCCTTTACGTCATCGGGCAGATGGACGCGTTGGGTGCTAACGCCCAAATAGCCACGCTGTACACGGCCATGCGCCTGCAACGCATCGGCCACTCGGGCCAGGGTGGGGGTGGGAATCGTCAGGCTAACGCCACGCCCCAAGGCTGAGGTGTTCAGGCCGATGAGCTGCCCGGCTGCATCCACCAGCGGGCCGCCGGAAAAGCCAGGATACATCACCACATCCGTTTGCAGATAGCGGTCAATCTGACCGCCCAGGCGGGTGCGCCAGCCATCGCCCAGGGCGGAAACGATGCCCAGGGTGGCCTGCACGGTGCGTCCGGGTCGCCCAAGCGCCAACACAAAATTGCCTACGCCCAGATTTTGCTTGTTGCCTTCGGTGAGCGGGGTCAGCCCGCTGCTATCTACTTTGAGGACGGCCAGATCGGTGGAGGGATCGCGCCCGATCAGGCTGGCGGAGACGCGGCTGCCGTCAGGCAGGCCAACTTTTAGATGATCTTCGTGGCGCACCACGTGATTGGCGGTGAGGATGAGACCGTCCGCGTCCCACACAATGCCAGTTGCGCCGAGACGCCGCCGCCCTTCTACCCTTACAATGCCGCTGTCTGCCTGGGAAACGGCCGTGGCCAATGCCGCTGATAGTTCAGTCAATACGTTGCTCATTTTTTGCTCCTGTAGGAATAGAACGCAGATGACCCTGATTTTTATGATTACCATGATCATGACAATCAGGTAAATCAGCGTTCTATTTCAATTGATTATTTTGTAAATTTGTATGTGATGTAGTGTAGGCGAATTACGGCCGTTTCAAATCAGCCGTTTCGGGAGTGGTTACCTGGAAGAATGGGTAGGTTGACCAACCCCCACCCTAATCCTCCCCCTGAAAAGGCTGGGGTGAGGGTGATTACAAAAGCAGCAGCCCCAGGCGGGTGGCCTGGACCACCGCTTCGGTGCGGCTTTGGGCGTTGAGCTTGCCCAGGATGGCGTTGACGTGAAACTTCACGGTATGGTCGCTGATTTCCAGCTGGTGGGCAATAGCCTTGTTGGTGAGTCCTTCGGCTAAGAGGCTCAGCACTTCGCTTTCGCGGGGGGTGAGTTCGCTGAATTCGGGCAAGGTGTTGGTGGAGAGGGGCGTGTCGGGCAGAACGGCCGTTACAAAATCCGGGTCGAGTGTGGCCAGACCGTGCAAATTGGCTTGCAGGGCGGCCATAATGGCCGCTGCCGGGGCATCCCGCCGCAGCATAGCCTGAATGCCGAGTGACCAGAGTTGGGAAACGGCCGTGTCATCCGGCAGCAGCGCCACAACGGGCAGGGGAAACGGCTCCTCATCCGGCAGCGCGGTGAGTGGCTCCCAGCCCATATCCCAAATCACGCCATCCAGCTGCGCTTGCGGCCACTCATTGACTGCCTCGGCGGCTTGTAAATCGGCCAGCCAATCCACCAGGCTCATTTGCGTGACGATATCGCAGCCGGGTTCTCCAGCGAGCAAAGCCGCCAGCCCGGCGCGGGCGAGGGGGTCGTTGGCCACAATGGCCACGGAAACCGCTTGGGAAATTTCGTCCATGGCGGCCAAGCGTACCACAGTTGTCTATGAGGAAGGTAAGATTTTGTGGTGATTCAGGTGCGACGCACTTGCCGTGGGTAGCTTGAAGACAAATTTACCTAGTGAAAGTGCGTCGCACCTTTGGTGCTAATTGTAAAAACAGCCTGAGGAAGGTAAGATTCGCCTCTTTGGCAGCAACAACGACTCACGAAGGAACCTGATGACAACCGCAACCGTTTCTCATTCCGTTCGCCAGCGATTGACTGGTGCCTTATTTATCTCCCAAAGTTTATTTTCGGCCGCGATGATTGCCGCCTTTACCCTCTCGCCCATTCTTGCGGCGGAGCTAGGTGGCAGTGACAGCGCCGCTGGCGTGCCCAACACGTTGACGCTGCTGGGGCGGGCGGCAGCAGCGTATCCCATTGGCTGGCTGTTTGATAAGGTTGGTCGGCGGCTGGGCCTCACGATTGGTTTTGCGCTGGCGCTGGCTGGGGCGTTGCTCACGGTATGGTCAGTGCTGAATGGCTCTTTTATTGGCTTTTGTGCGGGTGCGGCTTTGATGGGCATGGGGCGTGGCGGTAGTGACCAGGCTCGGTACGTAGCCGCCGAGATACAAACGGCCGATCGTCGAGCCAAGGTAATTGGACTGATGGTGTTTGCCGGTACGGTGGGTGCTGTGGGCGGTCCGGCGTTGGTGGGGCCGTCTGTGCGGCTGGCAGAGGCATGGGACTTTTTGGGTGACACAGGGCCGTACTGGGCCGGGGCCGGATTGTATGCCTTGGGCCTAATAACAATTTTCTTCTTTTTGCGCCCGGACCCTAAACAAGTTAGCCAGGAGATTGAGGCCGAAAATCCTATTAAAGAACCAGATGTGCCCGCACGGCCATTAAGCAAAATCTTCAGCCAGCCTGCGGTGCTGCTGGCCGTCGCCGCTATGACCATTGGCCAACTGGTGATGGCTCTGATCATGGTGATTACGCCGCTGCACATGGATCATAATAACCACAGCACAGAGTCTGTTTCTTTGGTGATTATGGCGCATACGTTGGGGATGTTTGGCTTGTCTAGCGTTACGGGCTGGCTGATTGATCGATACGGCCGTATCCCTCTCATTGTGGCTGGGGCCGCCATTCTTATTATTTCCGGCATTTTAGCACCGCTATCTGTGGCCGTGCCCAATTTGGCTGTGGCTCTCTTTTTGCTGGGTTTGGGCTGGAACTTTTGCTTTATCGCTGGTTCTTCACTACTGGCGGATGCCCTGGCGGCTAAAGAACGAGCGCGGGCGCAAGGGGCCAGCGAGGTGCTGGTTTCGCTGGCCACGGGTGTGGGCAGTTTAGGAACAGGGGCTGTGTTTAACCAGGGTGGCATGACGGCCGTTGCCGCCGTGGGAATTGCCCTTTCGCTGCTGTTAGTCGCGGCCTTGTTCTGGTTTAACCGCTTGCAACAGCACACCGCCCCGCCGACTGCCCCTGCTTAGCCAGTTGTCCGCACCTGAGGACGCGAACTGTGCAAATTCAACCCGTAGATGCCCTAATTTTTGGTAAGGGTCAACGTGTAGCCAGCCGCGCCTGCCTCAAAATCGAGAATGCCAATCATGTACATGCCATCTTCTTTTAGGCTTTCGTTGGCGATCTCGGCATCCTGGAATACCGGGCCGATTGAATCAAAGTTTGGCGGCCCAAACATACCAACCACAAAATCGCCACTATTCCCAGTAGCGGCACTAGTAACCGTTACACTGTCGCCATTGCTACCCAAAAAACACCAGTAATCAATGCCTAACACTTCAATCTGGTCGGTCACTGTTTGGCCGTAATCAATCCGCCCCTTGATTGTGTCAGGGAAGCCGCCGCCCTCGCTAAAGACGAGGCAATAATCGCCCTCGTTGTCGTTCAGATTATAGACACGAATCTCGTAATCCAGGGCCGTATTTAGCTCGGCGTTTACGATAGATTCCAGGCCGCCGTCGCCGGTATTATTTGCCTGCTGCACCACTGCATTTGTTGGGCCCATAATTTCTAGAACCAGATTCATGGTCGGTTCAGCAACGGCCGTAATGGTAATGGCTCCATTGTAGTCAAACAGAACCGGATACAAATGAGCCTGTTCAGCTTCCAGAAGCTCTAAAATTGGCTGTTCTGGCCCAATTGGATCAAATGTCACTGTGTCAAAATTGATGGGATCACGTGTGGCGGTAGTGAGTGCAGAGGTTGTTGGGGTTGGGTTGCTACCACTGCTGCCGGTGGGGGTTGGTGTGCCACTGCCGCTGCTGATTGTGGGTGTGGCGGTTCCGCTCGAACCGGAGGTGGTGGTTGGGGTACCGATACTTGTGTCGCCGTCTCTGGTTGGGGAAGGTGTATGGGTGACCTCACCCTCCTCTCCCTCGTTTGTGGGGGTAGCGGCTGCTGTCGTTGGCGTACCGCTGCCTGGTGGGGCCGGGATGGAGGTGCTGGCCAGAGTTGGTGTCTCTACAGGCTCACCGCCCTCTTCGGAACGGGTGGGTGTGGCGGTAAAGTTGTTGTCTTGTGGGTTAGAAACGGCCGTTTCATCAACCACGTCCGCTATTTGCGTGCCAGAACCAGTCGGCGTTAACGTGACGCGGGCAATGGGGCTGGGGGAAACAATATCGCGGGCCTTCAGGTACCAAGTCTGGCTGTTGGTGGCGCTTTTGCCGCAGCCTACTGGACCATCAAATCGCTGCCAGACCCCCACAACCGTCATGGTGAGGTCGTTGGGCAACAGGGAGCGCACTTGTGAACCAAAGCCGCCGATGGCCACGATACTGCCATCGGTGGCAGCCAACTGCCAGGTAGCCGGGGCCGGATGAGGATCGGCGTCGCATACCAGCAAGGGGAGCCGCCGGTATTGGCCGGTGATTTCGACATAGCGATTGGCATATGCTTCCGGATCTGCTGCCAAATCTGTAATGCTTAGTGCCAGAGGCTCGACAGGATCGAGAGCCTCTTCCGTGGCGTTGTCTTCGGCAAAGGGAGTGGGCGTTGGCCGCGCTTCGCCGCAGGCAATGGCCAGCGTTAACAGTAGAAGGGGAAAGATGAGATTGCGTTGTTTCATTATAAATTCCAGAGTCATTTGCAAATTTATGCCAACCGTTCTGTGTAATCGGCAAAAGGCTTGGTGAAAAAACCAAAGGTGTTTAGGCCGGTTACTTGGTAAAAGCAGGCGAATCAAGCATTTGTGTTTTCAAAGACGTGCCGCTTTTACATGGTGACAATCTGCCGTATGATACCAAAATTAGCGGATAAAGTGTGTAATGGTTCATAATTGTTAACGCAGTTTTTGAGTGATTGTATGTTAGGAGAGGCTTTTTTATGAACTATGATGACCCCATCTATGGCAATGTGACCATTGATGAACTTGTTTTACAGGCGTTGATTCAATCGCAAGCCGTCCAGCGGCTGCATCATGTGCTGCAACATGGCATTACGGGCCTCATTGGCCTGACAGAGCCGATTACCCGGTTTGAACATTCAGTAGGTGTCATGCTGTTGGTGCGGCGACTGGGTGGTTCGGTGCAGGAGCAAATTGCGGCGCTGCTGCATGATGTGAGCCACACAGCGTTTAGCCACGTCATTGATTACGTGCTGGATGGCCATGATGCGCAAAGTTACCATGATGAGATGAAGGAAGCGTACATGGCCACCACCGATTTGCCAGAAGTTTTGGGGCAGCATGGTTACAACTGGCTAAATTTTGTGGATGAAGAAGGGTTTCCTCTTTTAGAGCAGCCATCTCCTCGGCTGTGCGCCGACCGGATCGATTATTTTTTACGGGATTGTGTTGGTTTGGGGTTGGCTGTACAGGTGGATATTGATCGGGCAGTGGGGCATTTGGTGGTGCAAGACGGCCGTATCGCTCTCAATGATTTATCCGTAGCCCAATGGTTTGGCCATACCTTCATGCAAGCTGATGATGCCAGCTGGGCCAATTTTCGCGAGGTGGGCTTGTATGAATTGACGGCCCGAGCGATTCGGCGTGGTTTAGAAATTAGCGCCATCGTGCAGGATGATTTTTGGCTGACGGACGAGGTGTTGTGGCAAAAGCTGCACGCCCACGCCCAAGACGATGCTCAACTGCAAACGCTGCTCAGTCAGGTTTCTCTGGAAACTGAATTTGTGTGGGACGACGCCAATCCGACATTTTCTGTCAGCACTAAGCTGCGGGCGATTGATCCAGACGTATGGCATGAGGGGACGTTACGGCCGTTATCCACCCTGGATTCCAACTTTGCCGCCCAACGCGAAGCGTACCTTAATCGCAAACAAGGTTCCTGGCCTATGCGCGTCATTTCCCCACCAGCCGAGGCTTAAGAGCCTTTACTTGATAATCAGCAGATTTCGCAAATTAAACAGATTTTCTCTGTGAACCTCTGTGCCTTCTCTGCGTAACTCTGTGTTCCTCTAATGCTTGTTGTAAGGAGAGAAAATGCAACTAAACCCCGAAGAATTGACGAACAAAGAGCGGTATAAATTGATGATTGGCGCGATTGTGCCACGTCCTATTGCCTGGGTGAGCACAATTGATGCTGAGGGACGGCCGAATTTGGCACCCTTTTCTTTTTTTACGGCCGTTTGTCCAAATCCCATGACGCTGTTGTTTGCTCCTGGCTGGAGCGGCCTGCGTGGGCGCATGAAGGACACACTGGTCAACATTCGGGCCGTGCCCGAATTTGTCATCAACATTACCAACGAAGCCACGGCCGAGGCGATGAACCTGACCGCTACGGAGTTTGAAGCAGGTATTGACGAATTTGCCTGGGCGGGCGTGACGCCTGTACCCAGCGAGACGATTCGCGTGCCGCGTGTAGCGGAGGCGCCAGTAGCTTTTGAATGCAAGCTGCAACAAATTGTGGTAGTCAATGAAGGACCAGGCGGCGGTGCAGTGGTTTTGGGTGAGGTTCAGTCAATCTTTGTGCGGGACGATTTGATTGAAAACGGCCGTATTTCCCCAGAAAAATTACAGCCAATCGGCCGTTTAGCCGGACCTAGCTACGCCTACATCAACGACTTCTTCGACATGCACCGCGTCCCCCCGCCGAAGGAGTAATTAGCCACAGAGTACACAGAGGGAAAAGAGAAAATAAACCTTTACCACTTTGGTTCTTTATGTTAAACTAGCGCCAGCGTTTTTCCTTGCAGACACACATTGGCGAGAAGTTTCATGAACGGCCGTACTCCACAACAGTTACAAGACTTGCTAGACAAACATTTCAACATGTCTGAGCTGCGTCAACTGGCGTTTTCTTTAGGCATTGATCATGAAAACTTAGAGGGAAATACCAAGCGTGATTTCATTCTTTCTTTAATCAGCCATGCACAACGTCATGCCTTGCTCAATGAACTAGATACATTAGTTGAAAAAGAGACATCAGGTCAGCGTCAATTGACACGAAAATCGTTTTGGGGACGGCTGAATTTTGGCACGAAAGTAACGATTGTGTCAATTATTGTAACAATCATAGGCACTGTTGTTACGCTCGTTGGTTTTTTCCCTGAAACGCTTGGGATTACTCCTCACGCAACGCCTACACTAGCAAATAGAATTCTGTTGCAAGTACAAGTAAATAGTGTCGAAGATTTATCTGATGTTGCCAATGCCAAGGTAACTTTGAACGTTGCCGAGCAAATTTTTGCTCCACAACGTACAGATTCAAACGGCCGTGCTGTATTTGATCTCCCTAGCAATATTGCCGGAACTCTTGTAGGCATTACGGTTGAAACCAGTTCGCAGGTTGAAACGCAAAATATTTCAGTTGATTTTGGAATGCGTGCTGTGGAGTTTCAGATACGGCCGTAGGTGACTTAATTCTAAGCCAGTTTTATCGACCCCAATAAAAATGAGGATAGCATTATGCTCTTGTCGTTAACCTCTTTCAATAAACGTTATCGTTATTGGAATTTGTTCCTCTTCTTAAGTTTCTTCTTGTTGGGTCTTAGCGGATGTGTATCAGGCGCACGACCTGATGCTACTCCAGGTGTAGTATCAGACACAAAACCCGTTCAGGTTTTGGTATGGGATGATGCCAAGCAGGTGCCTTTGAAGCAAGCCATCGTTACTTTAACAATTCCTAACAATATATTCCCTGCCAAAGAGACGGATAACAGTGGTCGAGCTGTTTTCGATGTTCGACAAGAGTTACTATCATTGACAGCCACTATACTGATCCGAAAAGAGGGTTATCAATCCCAAAGTCACATTGTAACTTTAGCCAATGCTCCAGTAATTACAGTTTATTTGGTTCCGAACAACGCAACTGCCGTCCCCAGAGAAACACCGTCAGCGACACCAATTCCGCTAACACCTCAACAAAACGACACAGCAACGCCGTTGCCAACAG
>JBNKLQ010000133.1:0-16094 GCA_050292445.1 Promineifilaceae bacterium (SeqCode)
GACGTCGGGGTATGGCGATGTGGGCGGGTATGAAACGGCCGTTATCTCCCTCTGGCAAGAAACGTTGGGCGTCACCATCCAGCCAATTGTGGTTGACCCGTTCATTTATTACGATGAACTTTACTCAGGAAACACCGGCAACTTTTACAGCAGCGGCTGGTGCGCTGACTATCCCGATCCGCAAAACTTCCTCGACGTTTTATACTACAGCGGTTCACAGCAAAACATCGGGCGTTTTGTCAACCCGCAGGTGGATGCCCTGCTGGAACAGGCTCGCATCGAGCCAGATGTGGCTACCCGGTTAGCACAGTACTCCGAAATTGAGCAGCTCATCGTGGCCGACGCGCCCGTCATTTTTGTCAGCCACAGCCTGCAAGCAGCCTTGGTCAGCCCGGATTTGGACGGCTACGTCCTCACCTCGCTGGGCGTGCGCCAATGGCATCGCGTTAGGGTAGAGCGCTAATCATCCTTCACCAAAACCTGACAGATTTGCTCCAGTATTTAGTCAAAAATGGTTCTTTGCATTGCAAAATTAGCTTGATTTCAGGCTTGTTTTGAAAACCTGTCAGGTTTGGTTTGGTTTATTTTAGGTGGGTACGGCCGTTGTTAAAAAATTATCCATATCCACCTTCATTTGCGCCAGCGAGGGCAGATGCGCGTACATCATGTGTCCTGCTTCGTAGTAGTGCATGGTGATGTTGTCCATCAGCGAGGGATCGATGTCCAGGTGATTGAACGTGTATTCGGTGGCCAGGAACGGGGTGGCCAAATCGAAGTAGCCGTTGGCCACATACACTTTCAGATATGGGTTGATTGTCATCGCCTGGCGCAGCGTTTCTGCGACGTTGGCAAACTCGTTTTGGTGTGGTTCGTAGTTCCAGGGCCACACTTTGCCGTTCAATATTTCGTAGGGCAGATCGCTTTCATAGTTGAGGTCCTGACGTACGTAATCGTTGAAGGTGGCAGTGTACGGCCCCTGAATGACGGCGTAACTGGGATCATATTCAAAATGTTCGCCAGCGGAATCCCGGTCGATGCCCAAAAAGCGGCTGTCTAACCGACCGACGGTGCGGTGCTGGTCGCGCAGCAGCTCTTTGATGTAGCGGAAGTACTGCACACGCAGGTTGCATCGCTTAACATAATCAAGCGAGATGCCCAGGTAGCGGGCCAGCTTCTTCTCGATTTTGGTTTTTTCTTTATCCGGCAGCGCTGCGCCTTGCATCAGGGCTAACGTGTACTCGGTTAGGGCGAATTGGCGCACTTCTTCTACAGTCTCTTCCAGGCTTTCTTGCAGCTTTTTGTCCAGCTTTTTGTGGTACCAGGCGGTGGCGGCCATGCTGGGCAAGTACAAAATATAGGGTAAGTCGTTGCCCACGGGGAAGCGAATTGTTTGGAAGTTAAGGACCACGGAGATGAGCATGAGGCCATTGAGGTACATGCCGTGTCGCTCTTGTAGGTAGCCTGCTACCCCAGCGGCACGCGTGGTGCCGTAGCTTTCGCCAGCCAGGAATTTTGGGGAGGTCCAACGGCCGTATCGCGAACAGTACAGTCGAATAAAGTCGCCCACATACTCGATGTCCCGTTTAAAAGCATGAAAATCTCTCGGCTTTTCCCCTTCCACGGCGCGACTGTAGCCGGTGCTCACCGGGTCGATGAATACCAGATCGGTCTGGTCCAAAATGGAATATTCATTTTCGACCAGTTCGTACGGCGGGGGTAGCAAATTGCCATCTTCATCAGCAACAATGCGACGGGGACCAAGGACACCCAAATGCAGCCAGACAGAGGAGGATCCCGGACCACCGTTGAACGAGAAGGTGACGGGCCGCTTTTTTGGTTCTTTGATGCCATCGCGCGTGTAGG
This sequence comes from Promineifilaceae bacterium (SeqCode), assembly GCA_050292445.1. Taxonomy (GTDB): domain Bacteria; phylum Chloroflexota; class Anaerolineae; order Promineifilales; family Promineifilaceae; genus Leptofilum. Next base: position 1,864 of record JBNKLQ010000133.1, read on the forward strand.
CGATAAAGAAAATTTCGGCTTTGGGCTTGTGCCCCTCTACTTTGCCGTCTTTTTCGGTTTCTTCTTTTAGCACGATGGTGCCGGTGGTGACGGTGTAGTTGATGCGACGGCCGTTTATCGTCACGACATGTTTGGTTTCAACCAGATTATCTTTCGGTTCAGGCTTGGGGGATTCTGCTTTTTCTTCGCCATTTTTCTCTTTATTTTTTGCTTCTTCAGCCATGCGCACACGCTCCTTGGGAATTGTTGCGCGGATTATACCATTGGCGGGCCGTTTGTTAAGGTTGGTGATGAACAGTCAATGCAAAATGAAAACCACTCTTTGCGATTGTGTGCCATAACAGCGATAATCCACAGGTGTAAGTCAATTTTTTAAAATTGACCCACCCTCGGCATGAAGTTGTTTTACAGGAGAAACCAGATGCGAATTGCAATTTATTCAGACGTTCATGGCAATCTCACCGCCCTGCAAACTGTGTTGGCCGACATCAAGAAACAGGCCCCAGACCTCATTGCCTTTGCCGGGGATTTGTGCATGATGGGCGCACGCCCTAAGGCGTGCCTGGAAATGGCCAAGGCGGAAACAGACATTCTTATCTATGGCAATACAGATGAATTTATCCATACGCCACCTCAAGTACCCGACGACGCCACCGACGAGCAGCGGCAGCGAATGGAATCCTTTAATGAAGTGGCAAGCTGGACCCATGATCAGTTGGGCCAGGAGCATGTGGCCTGGTTGCAGCGCTTGCCGTTTAGCCATCGAGTTGGGCCAACGGCCGTTCCCACCGATGATCTGCTGATTGTTCATGCCAATCCCCTGGACGTACATGCGGTTATCTTACCTTCGGTTGAATTTCAACAAGAACAGTTGGGTAAAGTGCAAAAAGAGCAAAGTGATGACGATTTACGGCCGTTGCTAGAAACAACTACCGCAGGCACCATCGCTTTTGGCCATCTGCACATTCCCAACGTGCGCCGCTGGGGCGACATGCTTTTGGCCAACATCAGCTCCGTCAACCTGCCTGGCGACGGCGACAATCGAGCCAAATACGGCCTGCTTACCTGGCGCAAAGACGAAGGCTGGACCGTAGAAAAGCGGTTGGTGGCCTATAATCTACACCAGGAGCGAGAACTTATCTCCTTTGTCAAGCCGCCCAACTGGAAGTGGCTACTGGAGCAGATGCCCAAATAATATGAAACCATTCCTTAAGTGGGCCGGAAACAAATACAAAATTGTGGAGCGCATCAAGGCACTGCTGCCCCCTGGCCAGCGGTTGGTTGAACCGTTTGTCGGCTCTGGCGCACTGTTCCTCAACACCGATTATCCCCGCTACCTCCTGACCGACGCCAACGAAGACCTGATCATCCTTTACCAACATTTACAGGAGGAGGGTGAGGCATTTATTGAGTATTGCCGTCCCCTGTTCACTCCTGAAACCAACGACAAAGATCGCTACTACCAGCTGCGTGATGAATTTAACAGCACCACTGATCAGCGGCGCAAGTCGGCCATTTTTCTGTACATGAACAAACATGGCTACAACGGCTTATGTCGTTACAACATGAAAGGTGGTTTTAACGTGCCGTTTGGGCGGTACAAACGGCCGTATTTCCCCGAAGCCGAAATGCGCCACTTTGCCCAAAAAGCCCAACACGCCAATTTTGAACACACAAACTTTATCGCCACGATGGCCGCTTGTCAGCCGGGAGACGTTGTCTACTGCGATCCGCCCTATGTGCCGCTGTCTGACACGGCCAACTTCACCAGCTACAGTGCTAACGGCTTTGGTTGGGCGCAGCAGATCAAACTGGCCCGGCAGGCGGCCATTCTGGCCCAACGAGGCATTCCTGTCATCATTTCTAATCACGACACAGAGGCAGTGCGCCAAGCTTACGAGGCGGCGGAAATCGAAGCGTTTGAGGTGCGCCGCTTCATTAGCTGCAATGGTGACAAGCGTGACAAAGCCGCTGAACTGCTGGCGTTATTTAGCTCATGACCCAACATCCAGATGCCGTGAAGTGGAACGGCCGTTACGAAACCGATGGTCTATTTCGGCAGCAAGGTCATCCCAGCCGGATGTTGCGGGAATTTGCCCATTTGCTGCCCAGAGATGGCGTGGTGTTGGATGCCGCAGCGGGGGTGGGGGTAAACGCGCTCTTTGTGGCCCAGCGGGGCATCTCCGTGGTGGCGCTGGATATATCTGAAGTTGGCCTGCGGCTGCTGCGGCAGCAGGCGGCGGAGTTGGAGGTGCGGGTGGAAACGGCCGTGTTCGACCTCACCCAACCTTGTTTTCCGGCCAATTGTGTTGATGTTGTATTAAACTTTCGCTTTTTAGAGCGAGCTGCCTTTGCCGCTTACCGCCAGGCGCTGCGCCCCGGTGGTCTGCTCTTTTTTGAGACCTTCGTTCGCACCGGCAACGAGGAAACACCAACTTACTTCCTGGAACCAGGCGAACTGCACCAAGCCTTTGCCGACTTTGAGGTGATTCATTCGGCAGAAACGACGATCCAAGGCCATCGCTCCGGCAATATGCGTCATGTTGCCCAGCTGGTTGCCCGCAAACCAGTCACGATCTGAACACAGGAAGGATATTGCAGTATGAGCTACCCAGAGAACTCACAAACCACTGCGTCTCAACTCATGGCCAAGATTGGCCAGGAACTTCGGCCTTCTCAGCTTGTCCCCAACCTGACGGCCGGACTGGTAACAGGCCTGCTGGAAATCGTGGTATCCATCTCTTTTGCAGCGCTGATTTTTTCTGGCGTGTTGGCCCCATTTCTGGCCAGTGCTGTTGGTTATTTCCTCCTGACCACTGTCATTTTTTTGGTCATCCTTACGTTGCTCACCTCGTATCCAGGAGTTTTAGGGGCTGCGCAGGATATTCCCGCAGCAATTTTGGGAGTGGCGGCCGTTTCTATAATCGGCCGTTTGGATCCTACCACCACAGACCAGGAAATGTTCCTAACCATCCTGGCAACAATTTCCCTTGCCGCCATTTTAACCGGCCTCTTTCTGTGGGGGCTGGGACAGTTTAAACTGGGCGGGCTGGTGCGTTTTTTGCCTTATCCGGTCATTGGTGGTTTTTTGGCCGGAACCGGGTGGCTGTTAACTATCGGTGCAATCGGCACGATGACCAACCAGCCTTTTGGCCCTGTCGTTTTCCAGATGGAACATTTGGTTCACTGGCTGCCAGGTCTGATCTTTGCTCTCGGTTTGATGGGCATTCTTAGCCGCAGCAAACATTGGCTGGTGATTCCCATTAGCGTGATCAGTGGAACAGTGCTCTTTTTTGTGGTTGTTTTGTTTTTCAAGGTGTCACTTACCGAACTGAGCACTGCGGGCTGGCTGTTGGGTCCATTCCCGGAGGGCAACTTATGGCAGCCCTTTTCGCTGTCCGATTTGGCCCTAGTGCAGTGGCCGGCCATAGGTGGACAGGTGTTCAACATAATCACCATCATGATCATGAGCGCAGTGGCATTGTTGCTGAATGGCACCGGGCTAGAAATTGCTACGCGCCGGGATATGGATATGAATCATGAGCTAAAGGCAGCGGGTGTGGCTAACATTTTAAGTGGTTTGATGGGTGGCACGGTTGGCTTCCATCAACTGAGCACCTCAACTGTCAACTACAAAATGGGTGTTCGGAATCGGCTGCCAGGATTGATTACGGCCGTTGTTTGTGCCGCCACGCTGGTTTTTGGAGCTTCTACACTGGCGCTTTTTCCCAGGGTAATTATGGGGGGCTTACTGCTATTTTTGGGCCTCTCTTTCCTGAAGGAATGGGTTATAGATGCCTGGTTTATGCTGCCTAAACTGGATTATGCAGTGGTGGTGACGATTTTGTTGGTAACAGCCATTGTCGGTTTTTTAGAGGCAGTGGGTGTGGGGTTGCTCGCTGCCATTTTGCTGTTTGTTGTCAATTACAGCCGCATCGACGTGGTGCGGCATGAGCTTACGGGGGCTACGCAGCAAAGCCGGGTGACGCGGTCACCACAGCAGTACGATCTGCTGCGCGAGTATGGCGAGCAGATTTACATTTTACGGCTGCAAGGCTTTATTTTCTTTGGCACGGCGGATAATCTGGTAAACAAGGTACGAGCGCGGTTTGATGATGGGACACAGCCTGCTGTTTGCACCATCATTCTCGATTTTCGCCGCGTAACGGCGATTGACTCTACCGCTGGGCTAAGCTTTAACAAGCTGAAGCAGCTGGCAGAAGCCAGATCAGTCACTCTGATTATGACGGAGCTTTCACCCAAGATTCGGCAACAGTTGGGGCAAAATGACTTGGGGGAAAACGGCCGTTTCCAAATCTTCCCTGATCTGGATTACGGGCTGGCCTGGTGCGAAGAGCAAATTCTGGCAGCGCACAGCAATCGCCAGAGCATAGATGAAACAGTTTCACAGCAGCTGTATCATCTGCTGGCCGATTCTGAAAAGGTGAACTTGCTGTTGCCTCACCTTACCCGACGTAGCTTGCCAGCTGGCCACTACTTGATTCATCAGGGAGACCCTCCAGACTCGCTTTATTTTATTGAATCTGGTCAGGTAACCGCTCAATTGGAAAAGCCTAACCAAGAACCTGTGCGGCTGCAAACGATGGGCGGGGGCCATGTTGTGGGCGAGATTGGTTTCTATTTGCGTGGGGAACGCTCAGCGGCCGTTATCACAGACGAACCAAGCGTGATTTATGAGTTAACTTTGGAGACGATGCAGAAGATGGAACGAGAAGACGCCGAAGCCGCCTCGATTTTGCATCAGGTTATCGTTCAGTTATTGGCAGCCCGGGTTACGCATTTGGTAGATGCGGTGGATGTGCTGCAACGTTAGCCAGCACCTAAGCACAAAGAAAGAAAATGCGAACGGTTCTGGACCAAACGCATCTGAGAATGCTTGCTCCTCATCCAACAAAACATAATTGTTTGTACTTAAATCAGACGCATATCTTTGGCTTTGAGGGCTGCCTGGGTGCGGTCGCGCACGCCCAGCTTACCCAAGATGTTGGTGACGTGGTTTTTCACCGTGCCTTCAGCGATGAACAATTTGCTGGCAATCTCCCGATTGCTGGCCCCGGTGGCCAGCACCCCCAAAATTTCTAATTCACGCTCTGAAAGCGGTTCGACGAGGTCTTGCTGGGCAACGGCCGTTGCTGAATCAGAGTTCGCTTCGAGGTCCGACATCCGCGAAAATTCTGCCACTACTTTGGCCGCCACGGATGGCTGCAAAAATGATTCTCCCCGCGCGGCTGCCCGAATCGCTTCTACCAGCTTGGCCGAGGGCACATCTTTGAGCAGATAGCCCACCGCGCCAGCCCGCAAACCGTCAAAAACATATTCATCATCATCGAATGTGGTGAGCACAATGACGCGACTGTTGGGGGCCGATTCGGCGATCTGGCGGGTGGCGGCGACGCCATTTAGCACTGGCATCCGTAAATCCATCAGCACCACATCTGGCGCTAATTTTTCTACGGCCGTAACCGCCTCTTGCCCGTTGCTGGCTTCCCCCACCACTTCCAAATCATCATGGATGGAAAGCAGCGTTAGCAGCCCTTCACGGAATAATGCCTGATCATCAACCAACAAAATGCGAATGGTCATGTTCGCGTCTCCAACTGTCAGAATCGAATTGTCGGCAAATTATACCAGCTTCACCCTTAAACATCGTTTCACCATGCGGGTTCGTCTCGTTTGCTAACCGATTACGCGGCTGTATGGCATTGCAGAATATATAGTTTGTAATCGGGCCCACCAAGAGCGTCGATGATTTCCAAGGCGAACTCAAACTGCACGGGCACGCCGTAGGTTTTTTCCAGGCGGGCCAAGGCGGTGCGCATCAGTCGGATAAATTTTTCGTCGGCGATAAAGTGATCGTAGGTGAGCTGGTTGGTTTGCGTGTCCAAGAGGTAACGGCCGTCGGGATAATCCTCCTGCAAAATTTTACTGATGGGCAGGAGTTTGAAATCATTGTCTTCCAGGTCAACGACTTTGACTTTTTTCTGGATCAGCGTCTGGCTATCATTTAGATAATCAGGCGTACTCAGCGCAATGATGCACGCTTTGCCTTCTTCCAGCGGCAGGTCTACCCGTTCATCGAGGCCCAGGGTTAAGCGCAGACAGCCATCTTTGGTCCGATTGTCGTGTAGCTTGGACCAGGGATTTCGGCTCAGGCCAGCGCCAACAATGGTGGGGAGGAAGTAACGGCCGTATTGATGCCCAATCAGCGGTTGAATCATAATCGCCATGCGCTCATCATAATCAATCAGACCATGTTCCTGCCGTTCTATCATCGCATCTGGATTGAAGGTGCTGGCATACACACGCCGAATGGCGTCTAGTAGTGCTTCGAAATTTTCTGGCGGATGACCCTGGTTTGGGCAAAAAACAGAGGCGTACTTGCCGGCAAAGTCGTAATCGAGATGGTCTTCTAACAGGCTGGAAGAGCGGACAACAAAGGGACGGCCGTTTAGCTGGTTCAGCACATCGCGCAGCTGCTCCATAATGTAGTTGGGAATCTTGCCTGCCAGGCAGTTTTGCACAATCTCTGGGTATTGGGCTCGCATCTCCTCCAAAGACAAATACTTCTGATTCACAAAACGCTCCATCTTATTTTGCAACAAAAATTCATAGATGATTTCGGAGCCAATGAAATAAGTGTCGGGAATTGTGACGTGTCTGGCGATGTCTGGGCCAAAATCGTGGCTGGCTTTTTCCAAAATATGCCAGGCCATAAGCATGCCACCAGCTTTGCCGCCAATCTTACCGCTGCCAATGAGCCGTTCGTAAATCCAGTTTAAATCTTTGATGGAAAAAACACGTTTGGCAACCCGAATAAAGGGAAGCTGATCGCTGAGCAGGCGTTTAATCAGCACCACTTTTATTTCTTCCAGGTGATGCTTCACCTTTTCCAGCTCGGGTGGTGGTAGAGCATCATACACTTCGCCCTGTTCAAACAACAGCGCCCAGGGGGCAATCTCCGGGTTAAAAGTGAGTTCTACCGCCTGCGTGGCTTTATCCTGATTGCTCAGCACCTCGTCAATGAGCTGCTCTAGCAAGCTACTGCCTAAATTGTGCGCAAAGTAATTGTCGGTATGCAGATCGCGAACGGCGTCCAGGCGGCGCTGCCAGGAAGTTTCATCCTCTTGCACAGTGGGGTTATTCAGCCCTTCACGTCGCTGCGATTCAATGGCTAAATCCTTCACCTCTTGCTCAAAATCAGTTTTGCTAATGATGCCGCGCCGGAACAGCTCCTCCCGCATGCGCAGGCGGATGCGATCACTGAGAATGGGGAATTGGGCCAGCTTGATGTAGACGTCGATGGTGGGGGTAGTGCTTCTGAGTGGGCCAGTGGGCATGGCAAACTCCTTCAAAATAATCCGCAGATTTCACAGATTTACGCAGATTTTTTTATCCGCGATTGGTTACCAGGGTGTTGAGCAGCTTTTCGGTGGCGGCGCTGATTTCGCTAATGGCTTGTTCAAAGGCGGCTTCATTGGTGCGCGACGGCCGTCTGTAGCCAGACACTTTCCGCACAAATTGGCAGGCTGCGGCTTCGATCTCGTCTGGGGTGGCGGCTATTTCGGCGTTGCGTAACTGTTTAATGCTGCGACACATACATTTTCTCCAGGATAAAGTTAGGGCTGTTGGTACTCAAGTTGAATAGGGCCGCTGGGCTGGATAATGCCGCAACGGCCGTTCACCGCCAGGGTCACCACTTTCCCGTCTTCACTGACCTCACTGATGGTCTCCTGCACCTCGCCGCCGAAGCTGGTAAAGGTAATCTCTGGGCTGATGACAAACGGCGTGCCGGTCAGATCAATATTGGCCCGGCCCAATGGTGCATTATCCTGGTTACGGTTGCAGCCAGTGGCCACCGCAAAATCGGAGGCAGTCACCGGGTACGCGGTCAGTTGTTCACCAAAAAGTGCGCTGTACCCGGCCAAGCTCTCGGCCAGCGTAGCAAACGTCGTGTCGGCAGGATCGATGATAAGCGAGCTAGGATTCAGCCGCACTTTTTCGTACTGGGTGATGATGGCCCCTTCCGGGTAACTGATCAGGCTGAAGTTGCCACCTGTTTCCGTCGCGGGCAGGGTGAGATATTCCTGTGGCGTTGTGTTCATGTTGTGGCAATAGAGGGTTGCGGGGGAACGGCCGTTTAAGTAAATGACATACGGTCCATCCTCAGCCGCAGGCTGTTGCTGCTTGATCATGATACAGGAGTTGGGGCGCGGCACGGGCGACGGTGTGACCGTGGCAAAGCGGGTTGGCGGTGGCGGTGTGGGCTGCAAGGTGGCAATTTGCGTGGCGATGAGGGCTACGGTGGTGGCTTCAGCACTATCTGACTTTGTGGCGTTTTTATTAAGCAGTACGAAGCCCAGATAAAAGGCGAAGACAACCAGCCCTCCACCAATTAAAAGGAGCCGGAACAGTAACGGTTGGGGTGAGCTTTTTGCATCGAACATAGGTAAGTGCCAGCGTTGTTTTGCCCGCTAAAACGTAGCTTACCTTGCAATGAGGGAATAATCAACAGGCAGAAAATAGGTCGGGCAAGCCCATCAATTGTGAGCTTGCCCGACTTCTTACGACTTGAACACACCTCTCCTTGAGAAGATGAACGAAGGGGAACGGCCGTTTCCGGCACAATTCAACCACTATTTTCGGTCGTTTGTTATCGCGTTTATTGCCATAGGCACGTTGATGATTGGCGTATCCGTGTCTGTGGCAATGTTTTCTGTTGTCTCGGTACCTAAAATTATCTGTCTTACCTTGTCAGTATCACAGCTCTCTTTAGATAATTCTACTTCAAGGAGCAAGGCGGCTAACCCGCTTACCATAGGTGCAGCAAATGATGTCCCTCGCCAAAATGCATATTTCGTGGTTGGTGAAATTTCTTTAACAAAACCGATCACACTGGTTATTTTTCTTTCGTCTTTACTGAGGCTTTCGTATGGCTGAACAGTACAGCCAGCGTCTGTAGGATCAACCTTATTATCGCCACCTGGTGCTCGAACCTTTCCTTTGTTGGAAAAGCAGCTCCGTTCACCATAGAAATTGCCAGCTTCCACGCCAATCACAAAAGAGTAAAGTGCGGGCACCTGTGCTGGCTTCGGGCTGATTTGTTGAGCCGAATCATTCCCAACAGCGGCAACAATAATTGCACCTTCTTCATGTGCCTTCTTTAGCAGGCAGTAAAGAGCCGGAACCAATGCCCCTTCGTCTTTGGTGCCTTGTACCACTTGTTGTCTAAGATTTTCTTCCACATGAATGCCCATGCTTATATTAAGAACCAAGCCACATAATTTCTCTTGGCGGGTATCCTGTTTGAACTCGCGGATAGCCTCACAAATATTGTATAATAGTGTTTCCAAATAGCCTCTGTTTGAGTCGTTGAGAACTCGGTATAGATAGATTTCACTATCTGGTGCAACCACATGGGCCAGGCTGGCTACAAACAGACCGTGATCTCGTGCATCCGGTGTGCCTTTGATCTCATTGTGTACAACTTTCTTAATAAACGGGGAGGCGACATCATTTTGTTTTTGCAGAAAGTCATCATATGGTGAGGAATCAAAAATAACTATTCTGCATTTGTTACCAGTTACCTCCACTGTTCTTTTTTGAGTTTCAATATTTCTAAATGCAGCACCCTCTAACAGGCAATCGGCCTCAGAAAACTGCTCTTTGAACAAGTCGATCCCACGTCCGGGAGTAACTGGCGCGTTATGTAAAGCCCACTGATTATAAAAATTGGCTTTAACGGCATGCTCTTCTATTGGGGTAAATGGAAAGCCTTCGCCACTGCCAGGAAAACCTTCACCGCTGCCTGGAAAGCCTTCGCCGCTACCCGGATCACCTTCCAGCATGTCTATGGCACGACCAACAGCATAATTGGCGCTGGCACAAACCTCTAACTCTAATTCATTTATTTTTTCTTCTATTTCAGGTGCGGAAAATCCCCGAGGATTTGTTTTCACTCGATAATGCCGGAATTGAAAATCGTTACCTGTTTCAGCTGCCAGTGAGCAAAAGGCTCTCCTGAAGTTGTAAGAGACATTTTGTTCGTTGGCGGCTTGTTCCACGTTTGCGTCAATTTGTTGTTTTTCAATTGGTGGTGGCTCGCTTGTTTTTTCCTTATCTGCGTGTTTTTCTTCGCTTGCAGTTGCGGCCGTTTCATAAAAAATTTCTGTCAACGCAATATTTAAGCCACTTGGGTCACTAATCTTCTCAACGGCGGTAACAATATTGGCCGAGCTTCCACCAACGATAACCTGGTCACTGGCGTAATGCCTGTTGACCAGCCTTTCTTTTGGTGGCTCGCTGGGATCATCATCACCATTTCCCGGCAATGCACCGTCCCGTTGCCTTAACAGCCAGGCGATGACAATCAATAAGATTAAAATGACGACGGCTAGGATGGGAACTAAGTTTCCGCTTGTTTCCACAGACATGTTTCTCCTCCTGAAGAAATTTGTAACCTTTCCTTAAACCACCCAAAATCCCCCTCGCTGGGTAGCTACCTTCCTCATTGAACGAAGGCATGGCGAGTTTTCCGTTACCGGTTGCGTAGATCCGCTATTCAGGCGATCCTACTCTTATAAGTTTCCAGCGTGACCCACCAGAAAGAATGGTGCCCAAAAGTAGGGATGTTGATACAAATCATTCACTTCTTGCGTGTCGTCGCCCTGCATGTTGAAAAAGGTTAACTGGGCCTGTCGTAGTGATTCACCTTTAGAACGGCCGTTGGCCAGGTTGGTGTAGAAATTTTTCATGAAAACGGCCGTGGAGCGATCCTCTACGGGCCACAGGGTGAGCGCCAATGAGAAGGCCCCGGATGAAAGAAAGGCCCGCATTAAGCCTAACAGCTCATCGCCGCCACTAATTACGCTGCGACCAGTCTGACAAGCGCTTAAAGTCACTAACGAAGTATTTAACTTCAGATTAAAAATATCCAATGTCGTGAGCCAGCCATCTGCCAAGGCCAAACCTGAAAATAACGGGTTGTCGGGCCGGAAATCCGCATGTGCGGCCAGGTGTAAGATCTGGCTCTGTTTAGCGGCCTCCTTGGTGTTTGCTAACGTGGCTTCCTCTTCCAGCAATAATTCTCCTGACCATAGGTCCCCAACCACTGACGCTTCGTCTACAGCAAAAGGAAGCGTACCGTTAAAAGAGTGCCCGACAGCAAACATGCTGGTATTTTGGCTGGGCTGGGTACGGCCGTAACGAATAAAATTCGCGCCAGGCAAGTAGCTGATTTCATATGTAGACAGTAAAGGACCGTTTGGGCCAAAGAGAGCGTGAAAAGGTAAATAATGTAAGAACCCGTGAGGCACAATAATAAGCTTTTTGTGTTCTTGCAGATGGGCGGCATACGGCAAGAGCAAAAGGTCGTAAAGTCGGCGCAAAATGCCCTGGGCATTGTTATTTAACTGTTGGATTCTTTGGGGTGAGCTGTTGGAAACAGCGTTCAGATTTAGCCAAAAAAGCTGTAATAACTTTTGCACCTGGTTGATCTTAGTCGCCAGTGTGTAGGCACGAATATCCTCACCCGTTACCAGAAAGACGATCAGTTTGTCTTTGGCGACAAAAAATTCTAGAAGAACTGTATCCGAATCAAGCTGCGGCTGAATGGGTTCAGTTTGCACCTGCCACAACGACGCATCGTGCGTGTAATCTGCATTCTGAATTAACAGCTTATGCCATAGTTTGGTAATTTGTTTTTCCAACTGCTGCACATCTTTTTGCGCTGTTTTTTGTTCTGCTGCCAGCCTTTCATCGGTGAAGTCACTGGTTGTTTCAGCACTTACCCAGCGCCGGTAGATGCTATCCCGGTCGGCCCGCAGGCGTGTCAATTCATCCACCAATGGTTGATCTTCTGGCGCCCGCACCTGTATGCCAATACTTAAGCGGAAGGCAAGCATTTCCAATAGAACTCTAGATTTTGCTCTTTCAGCATACTGCAGGCTGGCAGCAGGATCACTCATTTGCAGGCAGAGTTGAACCATATCTTCATAGACAAGATGCTTATCTAAAAGAAAATCAGAACGAAACTCAAGCATCAAACGCCCTCTTAACCGCTCGATGGCGTTGATCGCCTGATCCATTTCGGTGCGGGCCAGCGCGTAATCGGCTTTTTCAACTGCGAGCAGGCCCAACAAATAATGCCCCTGGTAGATGATCAGGGGAATATCATCTTTCTCACCGATTGCCAGAGCACAGTCGGCACATTTCATTGCCTGAGCGTCATCTTTGAGGACTAACGATGCGCGTGCGGCTATGAGAAGAGCGTGCGCTCCTTGGACGCGCAAATTATGTGCTTCAAAAACAGTTAAGCAAGCGAGACTGGTGGTTAACCCTGCCTCTATTTGATCCTGGAGAAGCAGAATTGTGGCAATTTCCAGATCGGCCGTTGCGACCCAGACCTCATTCCCTTCATTGTGAAAGATTTGTTTGGCCTGCTCCAACGTTGCCAATGCCTGTTCGTGTTTTGTCAGGCCGGAGTAAGCAACGGCTTCATTTAGCAGGCATTGAGCAACCTCGAAATGAGTGCCCAGGTTGGCAAAGAGGGGGCGTATCTTTTGGAAGTTTTCCAATACTTCACTGTATCGTCCCAATTGGAGCAGGCAGTCGCTTATGTAAAGCTCAATTAAGATAGCATCTCTGTGACGGCCGTCTGACAGAAAGATTTCCTGAGCCTGATTTAGTAGCTCCAGGCCCTCGTTATAGCGCCCTAAAATGAAGTAGGTAATGCCCAGTGTTTGCTGCGAGCGGGCAAATTCGGCTTTTTGCCCCGACTCTTTGAGCAGTTCGACAGCTTCTTCGTTTGTTTGGATGGATTGCGTAAATAATCCAAGATTGCGTAAAGCGATAGAACGATTATTTTCTACCCGGCCCAGGATATCGATCGGTGCCTGATTTTCGAGATAAATCTGTTGGGCTCGGTTGAATAAATCTAAGGCTTGGGCGTCATCACCCAGTCTAAGATAGACAAGACCCAAATTGACTTTTACTTTTGCCAGCAACAGCCATTCACCATTTTCGCGAAAAACTTTCCTGGCCCATTCACCAGCTTCTTTGGCTTCATCATATCGACCCAAATGAGCCAACGGCGTCAATTTAGCATAGCAACAACCCGCTTGGTTCACCATGTGATTATGATCTTTGTAAATTTCTGCGGCCTGATCGTACAGTTCTATGGCTTTCTGGAATTCACCTAATCCACCATAGGCATAGGCGTTGGCCTTGGCGCGAAAGCCCAGTGCGCGATACCATTCATCTTGAGCGAGTTGGCTGAGTAAAATGAGGAGATCGGAAATTCTTAGGCACAATTGGATGTTGTTGCGCAGAAAATAATCAGATTGCGCTTTCAGTAAATCAGCAATCGCATCTAATGATTGGTTATCCAGATTAGCGGTGAACCTTCTCAGGAGCTGCTGCTGGGAGGAATAATCTGACAAGGCAAGCAAAGATGACACCGCTTCTTGTGGTGTTTGTCCCTGGATATTGGAATCCGCTTTGTACGAAACTTCTACCCTGTCGGCAGTTAGCACAATGTTGTTTGTCCTAAAGTTATTAAACTAATAAGTCCGGTACGTGAATTTCTACATCTTGTCCTGATAAAGTGAGTTCGTATTTTCCCGGCTCCAGGCCGGCAAAGGTAAAGTTACCTAGTTCGTCCAGGGCAACGACAGTTATTACTGTCTCATTCTGAATTAACCTGGCCTGCACAGCCTCAGTCTCAATGCCCAAAACCAATCCCAAAATAGATTTGCGTCCCGGATGTTCCGGATCATCTTGCACTTCTAACGACAGTTGGGCGTCACCTGCTTCATACATCAATGGTCCGGTGTCGCCGCCGCGCATGGCAAAGGCGGGGGTGCCCAACATATTTCTGGTTTGTCCGCCGCTGGGAATGCGTTTGGCAATCCAGACTTTGATTCTTTCGACGGTTGAGGGTTGCAGCGAAACGGCCGTTTCCGCCAAAAACACCTCTAATTGCTCAATCTCTCGGACACAATGGGGACAAATTGCCAGATGATCTGAAATCTGTGTTGCGGCAGCTTCTGGCAATAGTCCCAAATGAAAATTGCCTAGTGTTGCGCTATCGGGACAGGTAATTCGGTAGAGAGCAGCCTTGAGACTGTCATCAATATGCGCCATCGTTAAATCTCCTAATCATTGCGCGGTAGAAGTCACCTTAGAAAAAACAGGGACATAGAGAGACACTGAGC
>JBNKLQ010000134.1:0-16061 GCA_050292445.1 Promineifilaceae bacterium (SeqCode)
TCAACTATGTAAAAATGGCTTACTTGTCGTTGCCGTTGCCTTGCCCGTTGCCGTTGTTGCCATTGCCTTGCCCGTTACCGTTATTGCCATTGCCCTGGCCATTACCGTTGCCTTGGCTATTGCCGTTGCCTTGACCGTTGGCATTGCCCTGGCCGTTGCCGTTAGCGTTGCCTTGACCATTGCTATCAGCATCATCATTATTGAGGCCGTTGCCTGGGCCATTATCATGGCCTTGGCCGTTGTTGTGATCTGGGCCAGCCCAAGGGGGTGGGCCAGGTTCTAGTTCTAATTCAGCCCGAATCTCGCCCCAGCCCATGCCGTCTTGCATCATGACCAAAACGTCATCAAAGGCAATCCCTAAATCGGCACTGGCCAAAGCCTGTGCCTGCATGATTTGACCCCAACCCATTTCTTCTGTGCGCAGGGCCATTAGATCGTCCGCGCTTAAACCCAGGTCGCTGTAACGGTCGGCCAGGATATAGGCTCGGCTAACTTCACCCCAGCCGGTTCCTTCCTCGTGTATGGCCAACAGTTCTGTCCACTCTACCGTGTCTTCGCCAACTGCATCCGCAATAATAGCGGCCTTCATCATTTGACCATAGCCAACCCCTTCTGCATTAAGCGCTAGAATTTCTTCACAGGGTGCGCCCGTTTTTTCTACCAGGTAGGCAATGATGGGATGTTGACAGGCTGCGCTTTCTTGGGCCCAAGCGGGTGACACAACCATGATCATTAATACGAAAAATAAAAATGCAGTTGCGATTTGTTTGCGATTCATAGAATCCTCCAATGACATTTTTTACACATTACAAATTTGATGACAACACCGCTTGCGTTTGCGGCGGTGTGATGCCCAAAAGCAAGCTGCTCTATTTAAGGTAACGGGGTAGGGGTGTAAAAGGATGCACATTGGGACATTTCTCCTACTAATTCGGCAACGGCCGTTGCTAATTCCGAAACATCCTGCCCCTGCTCTTGCAAGCTTTCCAGTTCCGCCTGCGTCTCAAGCGCTTCGGCGCAAACCGCTTCATCAATTTCTGGCAAAGCGGGGTCAGCTTCAACGGTGCTGTTGGTAGGGTTGTCCACGTTGCCTGCCTCACCTGTCGCTTCTAGCGTTGGGGAGATGGCGGTGGCTGCAGCGGCATCCCCAGTGGCCGGATTGAAGGTATCTGGAACAGGGGAAGCCAAGGGGGCAAGGGTTGGTTGGAGTGTGGGCAGGGGCGTTTCATTATTGGTACAAGCGATTAGCCATAGCAAACAGTAAAGGAGAAGGAAGCGTTTTGTTTTCATAGGATTCATTTTGGGGATGGGCTTAAGCAGCGTCCATAGGTCTTTATATCTACTATAGACTTGCCCAGAACAGGGGCCAGCTCTCTAGCAATGGCTAATTGCTTCGGCCTGGATAATGCGTGCCAAATGTGTACGGCCGTTTCCAGGCTGTGCTTGAGGTGGTGTTGGGAAACGGCCGTTGGCCCCAAATTCTTCAGGTACCGCTAATGGTTTAAGTGAGGGATGGACACACACTATGGCCCAGGGGTGGGTAATAGAATTGACAAATCTTCGGGAAGATAAAGTTCCCAGGTGTCATTTAGAATGCCATCAGGGCTTACCCCGCCAAACATGATGATACTTTTGCGCTTCATATCATAAAATAAAACATGTGCATAACGAGGATTTGGCCTTGTCGGTACAGGCAGCTCTGTCCATGCTTCCCCGTCAAATAGCCAAAGATCATTCAAATATTCGTTGTTGCGGATGCCGCCAAACAACAGTGCTCTCTCAAATTGATCATTGTAGGCAATTCTGCCATCTTGACGCGCGGGGGAATTGCTTAAGGGAAGGTTGAACCATTGGTTTCCATCCCACGCCCAGGTGCCAAAAGCATCAACTGAATTCAAAGCGATGACCTCGTTTCGCGTAGAGAAGTTGACAACTGCGTGAGCAGACGCGGCAGGCAGTCCGCAGCAGGTTGTCTCCGTCCAATTTTTGCCGTCCCAAACCCAGGTATCGTTGAAAAACGTTTCTGTTAGTGGATTCCAGCCACCATACAATAACACCATCTCTTGAACGGAGTCGTAAACAAGCGCGTGGCAGCATCTAGCCGGTGGCGCATGGGTTGTGTTTATCTGTTGCCACTGATTGCCGTCCCATTCCCAGGTATCGTTAAATACCATATTGTCCATCACGCCGCCAAAAAGGACGGTTCTTTGCCGCGCTTCGTCATAAGCCATCGCAGTTTTTTCTCGAGCGTCGGGATTGAAAGATAAATCTGCCTGCTGCCAGGTTTCGCCATCCCAGAGCCATGTGTCATCAGACCACCTGTCATTGGTAGCACCTCCGAAAACAACTGCTTTGTGGGCGTCTATATCATAGGCGAAGCCGCTATGGTATAAGGGTGGGGGCTGTTCTGACGGTTTGAGCCTCACCCACCCTATCACTCTGGGTTGGTTGCTACAGGCAATCAGCAGAAGGCAAAGTAAAACGGCGGAAGTAAAAAATTTCTTCATCTGTATATATTAAAGGTACTCTTGATTCAAGAGATAAAGCGTTTAGGACACAGAGTCACGCAGATAAACGCAGATTTTTTGTTTTTATCTGTGAAAATCTGTGTTTATCTGCGTCCCATCTTTTCCTGAATTTTATTGAGGAACAACTCTATTAGCAATTTGTCAGGCGGCCATGCCTAGCGCAAACGATCGCTTCGCCACAGCTTCGATGAGTGCCTGGTATTGCGCTTCGGCCTTGGCCAGATGCTCCGCCTGGAGCTTATGCACAATGTTATCCAGGTCCACGCCTACTTTTGCCAACTGTTCCAGATGGGCTTCAGCCCCGCCAATATCCTGGGTTAGTGTAAGGGCGACTTTGCCGCTTTCTTGAAAAGCCGTCAGCGTATCCAGGGAAAAGGTCATGACGGTTTCTGAGCCTATGAGGGCGTTGGCGTAATGGGTGAGTGGCAGGGTTGGGTCTTGTGGGGTAATGCGGGTCCATTTGGGGCGTAACGGCCGTGCGTTGTACCGTGCTAACTGTGCCCAACGTGGGCCGTGGAAGATTTGCCGGTATCGTTGGTAGAGCAGTTTGGCCAGGGCGATGCCCGTTTTGCCGCACAGCTCAGGTGCATCCTTTTCGCGCAGCACGGGATCGATGGCGGCATCAATGGCCCCTACAGAAAATGAGGCAACGGCCGTTGGCATGATGCGCCACATGCTGTTGGCAGACAGCAGTAGTTCCAAACCGGCAATGTAAGCCTGGGCTGCTCGCTCAAAGTCCGTCACGGTAAAGATGTGGGTAATGTTTAACGATTCACAATCGGCCGTAAGCGAACGAATGGCGTCGTGGCCTTCCAGTGTTGCCGGAATTTCAACCATGGTGTTGGCGCGATCCATACCGTGAAGCATGTGCTTGGCTGTGGCCGCTGTTTTTGTGGTACTTTCGGCCAGGGATGGATCCATTTCCAGGCTGACGTAGCCATCCCAACTATCGCTGGCCTCGTACACCTGATGCAGCAGATCGGCGGCTAGACGCGCATCGTCCATCATCAACCATTCATGAATTTGGCGATACGGCATTCCTTCCTGCATCAGTCGTTGGATGGCTTCATCGTAATCGTCATGTTGGACAATCGTTTGGGCGAAAACGGCCGCATTGGCCGTGACTCCCTGAATACCATTGGCAATTGCCTGGCGAAGTTCACCAGAGGTAATGTAATGATGACGCATGTAGTTCAGCCAAGTAGATTGACCCAATTTATGAAGATCATCGAACTTAGACATGTTGCCTCCTTTACAAAAGAGGGGTCATTGGCGCGTAATGGAACGTGGTTTCTGAATGTGTCCCCTGCAAATGTTCATCTGCGTGCTGAATACTCAAAATGTGTACCCAGTATCAGTATAATGAATTTTGTGCGTCCATCACCAGTTACAAACCTCATATTCGGCGAAGGATAGATGTTATTGTGTCTCGATTGACATGATCTGAGCGAGGAGCGTGATTTGCCCAGCGTGATACGCTTCATGGGTGGCATACTCTAGCAAATGTTCGCCAATCGGACGTTCGTCTTGCCGGGTTGCAAGTTTATCGGGGCTAATTTGGGCCAGGGCTGCCGTCAACAGTTCTTGGGTACGCTCCAGATCGTGGTGCAAGGTTTCAAAGCTAATACCTGCGGCACTTTCTGCCGATGAGCTGCTGCCCGGAATAAACCATTTGCACACGGCCCAGGGCCAGATCGATGGCACCTCTAGCAGCATCAAAAAATTTACGCGCGAGACCACCACATGCCCAACCAGCCAATGTAGTGGATTGACACCCGGAAGCGGCGTCTGAAGGCTCTCGGCGTGGTTGATGGCCGTGATTACCTGCCTGATTTGTCCATAGCTTTCCGTAAAGCGGGCACTCAAAATCGTTGGTGTCAACATACTTTTCCTTGATATGGCTAAAAGCGAGCAAAATTTCTATTTTGACTCATCAGATAATTTCCAGGCCCAATCAGCTTTTATTCAAGATCACACGACCCATTCTTTTGTGATCGCTTCAGTGGATGAAATCATTTAAGGCGTTGGTCAAATCAGTGATTGGGCTTCTGTTATGAGGTTTGTGGGGGAAACGGCCGTTCCCCCACCAGGTGTCAAACTTTCAAACTGATATCAAGCTGTCAAGTCAGTCAGCGCAGCCAGGTGAATAAGTAAGATCTTAATTGGGTTCACTGTCTATGATTTTTAGCCTCATCCAGGCAAAACGCTGATAATTGTTCAGGGATTTACTATTATCTGAATTAGTTCGATTTAATATTTCTAAGAATAGTTCACGGGCGCGATTACTTTTCTCTTGGCTACTAAAAAGGTTAGCGACTTCAAGCAAACATGAAACTTCGAGAAAAACGAGATCGGAGTAAGTTCGAGCTTTGGAAAGAAGGGCTTGAATTCCTTTTTCCTGATCAAACCATTTGGAGTGCCGATCGAGATACCAATCACTTAAAATATGGATGATATAACGATCCATAACATTGTTTTCCAGAATAATATTGGCATACTCCATCGATTTTCTTTCCGAAATGGCTCCCGAGTAGTGTCGAAGTTCATTGCACAAAGCGTATGAATAAGGGGCAAAATAAGGTTCAAAAGTTTTAAGACGATCGATAATTTTTTGAGCGAGTTCTTGGTTGTGGGCAATATCAGAATCATTTATTGCATTAAGAATATGCTGTTCACTCCACAATTGCTTCAAATCATCGAGGAAGAGTCTGAGTATTGTCTGTTTTTGAGGAACATCTTCTTCCTCAAGTTGTTCAAGAAGGTACGTGCGACCACGAGGATCGCCTAGTTTGAACAGCGCAGCAGCGGCTGGAACCCCGATAGTATCAAGCGCATTAACAAGTGGAACAATTGCTTCCTGAGAACCTAAATTTCCTAATGTTTGAGCTGTTGCTTGGCGAACTTCGTCAGACGAATCGTCTAGCAAGATTGTAAGTGGGGTTAGGTCAATGGAAGCATCAAAATACTTAAAAAGTATGACAGCTTCTCGCCGTATGAAAGGCTCTGGATTTTTTAGAGTCTTTAAAAGCTGGGGCAAGATTGTTTGATCACCAGTTTTTGCTCTCCGTTTAATCTCATGACGATTTATAGCCCATTCAGTGAGATCATCAGGTAATGAGTTGTGTTGATCAATAAGGGTATGGACAGCAGCTTGAATGAGTTCGGTATTGTGTTTAATGTTTGAAAACCAATTGCTTGGTTCCAGATCATTTCTTTGTAAGTCTGGTTCTTCTTGCTTAAATTCATCAACAATGATGGTTATGTGTTCCAGTAAATCACCAGTTTGAGCATTAACTCTATCAAGCGTGTTTTTGTTGTCATCTTGAGTCTCAATGTTATTGAGCAGATTATTTAAATCTTTTCCAACGCCTGATAGCTTCTCGGCAAGGGCTAAAATTTTTGAAGGCGTTTCTGACTCGGAATAATCTTGATAATAACGTAACTGGTCAGTTGCAGTCTCGAAAAAGCGTATTGCTGAATCCGTTTCAAAATGAAAGATTTTAATTCGACTTGTAACTGGTAAGTTGCGGTATGGAAAAAGGTTTAAACTGACTCGTGTGTAGGTATCCATTTAAGCTCCATCAATCCCTGCATAAAAAACATGTTGGATAAAACGCGTCAAAACAGTATACAAGAAATAGATGTCACATCCAATGAAAAATGAAAGTTATCTGGATGCCGGTTGCAGTACGGCCGTACCTGTTAAACTATCTCCATGAAGACTCCCTGGGCAAATGTGCTTTTGTTGTTCTTGCTGGTGGTGCAGGGGATCACTGGTTATTTTGGCATGGTCAACGGCCGTATACCCGGGTGTCAAATGTTTAGATAGTTCAAATGATGGGCCGAAACCGGCTCAGCCAGATTTGCTCCTCGACGATGATTTCCTTTTCGTGGGCCAGGCTGCTGAGCCGATTTTCTACTTGCATGGCGACCAGGTCTTCGATCCAGGCGTCTTGCCAATTTTGGCGGAGATGATCGCGCAGAGTGGCTAAATCGGTGGCGTAGGTGGCAAAGGTAATGAGCTGCCGCTGTTCTAATTGGAACCAGCCACGCTGCACTGCCTCATTGAGCGCTTCGTCTGCCTGGCCATATTTTTCATAATCGCTGCTTTCCTGAATCCAGCCAACTAGATGGTGCTCATTGTCCAGGCGCACAAAAATAGGAGCTGGTTCGCCGATGGGGTGGATGTCGAGGAGACGGCCGTTTCCCACTTCCAACAACCCCTGAATTTGCTTTAGAGCATGAACCATGCTCTCCGGGGCCATTCATCACAACGACCAACTCAGCAGCACCATATCGAACTTTTCACCGGGTGGCAACGTTTCTAGCGGCAGCGCGTGGTAGCTAATTTTGTGCGCTAATTTTGCTGGCAGGTTGGCTTTGGCCGAGGCGATACGTTCCTCATTGGGGTCGATGGCGGTGATGTGGGCGGCGTGGGAGGCAAGGTGGGTGGTGATACGGCCGTTGCCACAGCCCACTTCCAGCACTCGCTGATCGGTTAAATCCCCAGCTATTGTCAGCAGCGCTTCAAATTCTCTTTCTTCTGGATCAATTCGTATAGACATGATACCTCGCTATCGCTTGCCTGCTTTTCCAAGAAACCTCGTACTTGTCATGCTGAGGTCCCCCGAAGCATCCCTCAAACGGTAGCATGACCAAAACTTTATCTCGCGAACATTGACTTCTACTGGCGCAGTTTAGAGGGATTCTTCGCTGCGCTCAGAATGACAATCAGGGGCGTTTATTATTCCATTGGATGGTTTGTCCTCCGGCAAAGTCGGGCAGTTGGTGACTGCCTGCTTGTTGCAAGATTTCTAGCAGGGCGTGCATCTGGCTGGCGCTGAGCTGATCTTCCCAGGTTTCTAACAAGGTTGGGTTATCTGGCAGGCTGTTGATGTTGTGGTGAATGGCAGCTTTGATTAACGTTTCTAGCCGGAAGGCGCGCAGCAAGTCGGTGATGGTTTCCCGCAGCCGGTCGCGAGGCGTGAGCAGGAGCGCGCCCCTGGCAGTGAGGCGTAGTTCGCTGCTGGCAGGCACGATGATGAGGGCGGTTTGCCAGCTTTCAGTGGCGTTGTTGTAGGTAGCATTTATTTCGATTGGCTGGCCATCAAGCCAGGCGCTAAGTGTGACATTGGCGCTGATGCCACGCAAATGAAGGCGGTAGCTGCGGTTGGCAGGGATGTGGCTGGTGTCGCCGCTGGCCGGATGAATCGTGACACTCATCTTGTTTTCTTGCCACTCCTGTCGGAACTTTGTGAGTGCGTAACTGTCCTGCTGGTAGGCCAGCGATTCACCGTCATCTTCATACAGGGTAAATTCTCCATTTGCCCCGGCGAAGCAGTGCAGATCGAGCATTTCGGGATTGTCGATGCTACCCCAGCCGACCTTTGGCCCGAGCGGAACAAGCGCTCCGGCTTGGGCAAAGAGGGGGATGTCGCGGAGACGGCCGTATTGCACCAGCCATCTATCACCCGCGAACTGTTCACCCGTGAAAAAGTGATGCCATGTCCCCGGTGGCAGCCAAACGAGCTGGCGGCTGAGCTGCGTGTCTGGGTTGGCGGGGGTGGTGTAGGGGGCGGCGATGAGGTCGGGGCCGAAGGTGTACTGCTGCGGACAAAGATACGCTTCATCTCGTTTAGGATAATCGTGGTACATAGGGCGAATCATGGCCTGATGCTGGGTGGTATTGCGCCAGGACATCGTGTAGATGTACGGGATGAGGGCGTGGCGCAGCTGCATCGCGTCGCGGGTGATGGCGAAGGTTTCGGCATCGTAGCCCCAGGGGCGGCGCTCGTGAAAGGGATTGTTGGTGCTGTGCAGGCGGAAGATGGGGCTGAAGATGCCAAACTGCACCCAGCGCGTGTAAAGCTCCGCCTCTTCAATGCCAAACATGTGGCCACCAATGTCGTGGCTCCACCAACTGTAGCCAACGTTGGCGGCAGTGGCCGTAAAAAATGGCTGGAAGTTGAGGCTGTCCCAATCGACGAAGGTATCGCCGGAGAAGCCAATTGGATAACGGTGATTGCCCAGCCCGCCCCAGCGCGAGAAGATGAACGGCCGTCGGCGAAAACGTTCGCTGCTATCTCTTGCTAAATCATAAAAATGTAAATGGTTCAGCCACCACAGCGGGTCCAGCCCCGGCAGGCTGCTGAGTTCGCCTTGCTGCCAATCCATCCACCAAAAATCAACGCCGTTGGCTTCCTGGGGATGGTGCAGCAGTTCAAAGTAGGCGTTGGCAAACGCTGGGTTGGCGATGTTAAACGGTATCGTCTTTGACGATTTAGCCGTTTCCCCATCAACCTCTTGCCCCAAACGCTCAGCCATCGCTTTGTATTGTTCCTCGTGCGGACCAACGCCGTCGGCGGGGTGCAGATTGAGCGCAGTCTTAAGCCCCTGTTCGTGCAACCAGGCAAGAAATTGTTCTGGTTCGGGGAAGAGGTCGCGGTTCCAGGTATAGCCTGTCCAGCCCGCTAAGTGCCAATCAATGTCGATGATGCAGACGGAGAGCGGCACGTCGTGGGCGCGAAAATCCTGCATGAGCTGAGTCAGTTCCTCTTGCGTGTAGGCCCAGTAGCGGCCCCACCAGTTGCCCAGCGCCCAGCGGGGCAGCAGCGGCACGGGGCCGGTGAGGGCAAAATAGTCGCGCAGGCAGGTGGTGTAATCGTGGCCGTAGCCAAAAAAGTAGAGGTCGAGGGCGTCGGGCGATTGTCGCGGTTCCAGCCAGCCATCTTTGTTGAAAACGAGCGTGTTGGAGTCATCCACCACAGCCCAGCCGCTGCGGGAAAGCAGGCCTGGTTCCAGCGGCGTGCTGCCGCTGACCTGGTCCAGCGTGCGGTAGGTGCCGCGCAGGTTGTCGGGGTCCTTATCGCCAAAATGCCAGACGGTGCCGCTGGTTTTGAGCCTGATTTGCAGGCTTTTGGCCTTGAACTTTTTGCCCATTTTGTAGGTCAACAGTAAATGTTCAGTTTCGATCTGGAGACGGCCGTTTTCCACCGACTGTTCAAATGAGGGCACGGGCTGGTTGCGATACCAGAATGGCTGGCTGGGATTGTCCTGGAAACGGCCGTTTTTATCATACTCCAGCCGAATCAGACGAGAGGTAAGGATGGTAAACCGAGCTGACCCGGTAACGAGTGTTGCCTTTGGCTCAGCCACCGGCTGAAAATCAAGCTGAAAGTGGGAAGGAATCTGGGTCATCCGCTGCTCCTTGTGTGAAGTTGACGGTATTGTAGCGGATTTAAATGTGGATAGTGAATTAGGAATAACGAATGGTTAATGGAAACGGCCGTGTCTGCTAAAATTCTCCCATGAAATTTTCGGCAAAGAATTTATTTTTGGCAGCGTTTTTGCTGCTTGGCTGGGTGATTGCGCTGATGGTGGACGGCACGGCCGTTTCCGCCGGAACCGATCAATTTGTCTATTTACCTCTCATCATTCGCCAGACAAATGAGCCAGTGCCGTTTGGCGCGGTGCATACGGGCGAAGGCACCTATTACGGAGCCACGGGCGCGGGTAATTGCAGCTTTGATCCTTCGCCGCAAAATTTGATGGTAGCGGCGTTGAATCATGTGGATTATGCTGATTCAGCATTGTGTGGGGCGTTTATCCAGGTGACAGGGCCGCAGGGCAGCGTGATTGTGCGCGTGGTGGACCAATGCCCAGGTTGCCCGGAGGGGGATGTGGATTTGAGCCAGGAAGCGTTTGCCCAAATTGCCCAACTGTCCGCCGGGCGGGTGCCGATTAGCTGGCAGTTGGTGAGCATGCCCCTGGATGGCCCGATTGTGTATCACTTTAAGGATGGCAGTAACCAGTGGTGGACGGCCGTTCAAATTCGCAACCATCGCAACCCCATTTTGAAGCTGGAATATTTCAACGGCAGCAGCTACCAGGAAGTGCCGCGTCTTTCTTACAACTACTTTGTGCAGTCCAGCGGCATGGGGCCAGGCCCATACACCTTCCGCGTGACTGATACGCTGGGCAACGTGTTAGTGGACAGCAATATTCCCCTCACCCCCGATGGCGACGTCAGCGGTAGTGGCCAGTTCCCCGCTCCTTAAAGTCCCCTCTGCGCTCTCCGCGCTCTCTGCGGTTAGGCCTGTTTCATGAGCCAGATGTAACCATCTTCCAGACTGGGTTCGACAGGCTGGGCGTTGGCGTAGCCGTTTGGCTCGCCCAGGACGCGGAACTGAACGCCTTCTTGCAGTTGCAGGGTGGAGACGAGGGTTAGCTGGGAATTCGGCCGTTCCCCATTGGTGGTGATCAGCCAGGTTTTGCCGCGTGCTTGGGCGATCAGGTCGTGTGGACTGCCGTGAAAGGTCACCTGGCCCTGGTTGATCACAGCCACCTTGTTGCAGCTTTGGCTAATATCGCCAACGATGTGCGTGGAAAGGATGACGGTGCATTCCTGGGCCATGTCTGCCAGCAAATTGCGCAAACGCACGCGCTCTTCCGGGTCTAGGCCAACTGTCGGTTCATCCACGATCAGCAACCGAGGATTGCCAATGAGGGCTTGGGCAATGCCTAAGCGGCGCTTCATGCCGCCGGAATAGGTTTTAATGCGGCGATTCGCGGTATCCTGGATGCGTACTGTTTCAAGCAAGCTGTTAACTTGTGCCTTTCTTTCCTGTTTATCGCTGACCCCTTTCAAGATAGCTACGTAATCTAAAAACTCAGCGCCGGTCAGATCGGGGTATAGTCCCAGCTCTTGCGGCAGATAGCCAAGCTGGCTTTTTACCCGCCGCTTGCCTGCCCCTGTGGCTATATCCTGGCCAAAAATGTGAACGGTGCCCTCTGTCGGTCGAATCAGCCCAGCCAGAATGCGCATGAGGGTGGTTTTCCCCGCACCGTTTGGCCCGAGCAGGCCAAACATCCCCACGCCAATTTCTAAGCTAAGACCGCGCAGGGCGTAGATTGATTTGCTGTATCGTTTGCTGACGTTGTTGATGGTAATCATGCTGTTATCCTCTTTCTATTTTTACGCGCCAGGCCCAGGCGGAAACGGCCGTAACCAAAAACACCCCCACCAGCAGCCACACGCGATGCAGTGGGTTGTTGATGATTTCAGGAAAAAACGTTGGTGGCGTAAAAACCTGCCCGCAGCTTTCTGGTTGAATTCGGCACGCCTCTGCCTGCAAAAGTGCTATATTTTTAATGAAGAAATCCATGTATGTATCGGCCATGAGCTGTAAAATGCTGGGTATTAAGTAGATGTAGCTCACAATCGCCAAACCCATGCCCACAAAAACTGCCCAGCGGCGTGAGCGAAGCCAGGAGGTAACCAGGGCAGAAAGGCCCGAAATATACAGAGAGGTGAGCATTAAGGCACCAAGCCACAAACGGGCAAAAGCGATCAGGTCAAATGGGCCGATCAATAAATAATGGGCAATGCCAGAGAGGATGCTGATGGCCAGTACACCGCTGAAGATGGCTGCCCAAAGACCTAAAATTTTGCCTACGAGGTAACTTGCCGGGCCTAACGGCAACGTATCGAACCATTCCATGACGCCAAGCTGACGATCCAAGGGCACAATTTCTGCGGCCAATATTGACAAGGTAAAGATAGCAAATACGCTAGAAATACCACCGCTGGCAATAAGGATATTGACCGTCGCTTCAGTTTTGCGAACTAAAGCCGAGCCTTCTAATATTGCGGCCCCTGGCTGAAAGAAATCTGGCCCAGAAAAGATCGTGGTACCCCAGATGACGGCCACAAGCCAGATGATGATCATCATGGGCAGCCCTTTGCGCCGCCAGTTGCGGATAAATTCATAGCGGATCATGCCGCTAAGTTGGAGTAATGTTCGTAAGAGTTGATTTTTCATGGTTAATGCTGTGTCAATTTCGTACTCTGTTTCAAAAAACCTGACAACTTTGATTGTCATTTCCGTTTTCACGGGAATCCACCATTTTGGCCAATATGGATTCCTGCCTGCGCAGGAATGACAGATTATCATTAGGGTCATTCACGGTGATTGGCTATTTTCCAATAGTGCCTCTTCAAAAAAGTGAACCAGCTTCTCGGCATAGGCGGCCGGATCGATGCTAAAACCGGTGCCGTGTGTGGCCTCTGGAATGGTCCAGATTGATTTTGGTTCGGCGGCGTGGTTGTAAAAATGTTGCACAATTCGCTGTTCGTTTCCGTCCGTTGGCCCGGTGGCGATGAGCAGCAGAGGGCGTGGAGAAATCTGATCTATTTGGTTGATAACGGCCGTTTCCCGTTCTAACCCCATGCGCCAGGCCAGCCCCTGAAACGTGATTTGGCTGCCCCATTGGACGATCTGCTCACGGCCGTTTTGCGGCGGTGGCAAATCATCTGCATTGGCAAAGCCAGGGCCATCAACCATTACCGCTTGCAAGCTGTTGAGCTGAGCCGCAGCCCGCAGGGCAATCTGCCCACCCATCGAAAAGCCAAAAATACCGATACGCTCTGGCTCAACATCGGCGCGAGCTTGTAGATAGTCAATGGCTGCCTCAACATCGGCCACGTCGGCCCAGCCAAAGGTGCGTTGATCGCCGCCGCTTTCACTGTGGCCGCGCAAATCGTAGAGCAGCACGCCAAAGCCTGCATTGGCCAGTGCCTGCGCCTGGGGCAGCGTCATCGCCCGATGGTTGCCGTAGCCGTGCAGCAAAATGACGGCCGCTCCGTTGCTTGACGGGATGTACCATCCGGCCAGGGGAATACCATCAGCAGCCGTTAGCTGGACGGATTCGTAGGCCATGTTTAGGTCTGAAGGCGTGAGGCAGCAAACCGGCGCTTCTGAGCGCTGAATCTGTTCGTCAATCCACAACCCAACCGAAACGAGATAGACGAGTACGGCCGTTCCCAGCAAATAGGCAGGTGCTCGTTTGGCCCAGTAGGTGATGGGTTGCTTGCTGCGCCAGCCCAGCACTCGTTCTTGATCGCGCAGCAGCCAGAGGCCAAATGCGGTAAAGCAGAGGCCAAACAAGGTAAGCGACACCCGATTATGCGCATAATTAACAGGCGAAACTGTTTCCGGCTGCAAAAAAGCATGGACCCATTGTAAAAATGGCCAGCGCAGCTTGGCCGCGTTGCCGCCAAAAAAGAGACCGCCCCACAACAGGATGGTGATCAAGGCACCCTGAGTTCCCTGGCGCGTGAGCTGCACGACGAGAAAAATGGTGCCGCCAAAAAACAAGGTCGGCGGTAGCCAGCGCATCAGGCCATCACCAATGGTGCCAACATCAAACAGGCTCACGCCCAAGACGGTGGCTATCACTCCTATGCTGGCTTGCGCTACAAAGGCCACCAGTAAACGCTCCAGGCCAATGAGCGGTAACGGCCGTTTGTAGCTGGAGAGCAGTTCGAGCGTGGGGTCTCCATCGGGGGGCAGGGCAAAAGCGGCTTGCAGGGCAAAACTAAGCGGCAGGATCGCCTCAATGATGCGTAGTGGGTACCAGGAAACGGCCGTTTTTCCCAACAAAACTAGCACAAACCCACCGCTAATGATCAGGGCCGATACTAGAGGTAGCCAGTTACCGGTTCGGCGTAGGCTGACGCGCCAATCAATGGGCCACACGTTGGGCAGTAGATTTTGGTCGTGGAACGGTTGCAAAAGGTTGCTCATGGTTAATCACTATGTGTTTATTCGTCATTATCGGAATTAACTTTATGTCACGCAAAGGCGCAAGGACGCTAAGATTTTCCTCCTTTGCGCCTTCGCGTCTTTGCGTGAGCTTTTTTTTGGCGAACTCATCGCTGGTTAATGACCCATTCTTCGCGACCGGCCAGCCAAACGGCCGTGCCGCCCAGCAAAACTGTGCCCAGCCAAAGCCACGGCTGCCACTGTGTTAGCAGCAAGTTGGGAATAATCGCTGGCAGATGAAAGAGCCAGTCAAACTGGCGCATTGTTTGCACGCCCCACAAAATGAGGCTGAGCATCACGCCCAGGAGTGGTTCAAACGAGACCAGGCTAAAGAACAGGGCAAAGGTAGATAAAAAAGCCATTGGTGCCAGCCAGGTGCTAACCAGCGGCACGAGGGAAATATCGCTGCGCAGGGTGGCCAGCAATACGCTGCCCAGCAGCCCAAGCAGTAAATCGATGCCAAACAGCAGGGTCATGCGGCTAAAAAGGATCAGTCTGGGCGGAACGGCCGTTGCTAATTCAATCTCTAATGTGGGATCTACCCCTGGCCCATACAAAAAGGTGATCCCGATGGCAGCCACAATGGGTGCCACCAGCACAAACGGCAGTGCTTGCAAATCGACAGCCAGGGTTACCACTACCCCCAGCGCCATAACAAACGCCGAGCCTTGCCAGATTTCCGCCTGAACAACGCGCATTTGGGCGCGCAGCAGCCAATAGAGCCACTGCAATCGTGCTTGCCACGATCTTGCAGCTGGCTGAGTCAACTGCGCAAAGTTTGCTCGCAGCCTCCTTTGCAGCTGTGCCTGGCTTTGCCTTGATGGCTTTGGCACCGGGGCTGCACGCAGTTGGGCGATCAGTGGCAGCAGCGCTTCAGCCTCTTCCTCCGTTTCCAAATCTTCAATTAATTTTTGTTGCAAGCTGTCGTCACGCATCTTCCTATTCCTTTTCCCCTTGCATGATTGCCCGTAACTGCTTTAACCCTAGACTGAGCCGTGATTTAACAGTGCCCAGCGGAATTTTGAGAATCTCGCTGATTTCTTGCAGCGAGAGGTCTTCCACGTAGCGGAGCAAGATTGTTTCCTTTTGATGCTGGGGCAGTTGTTGGAGGGCAATGATGATTTGTTGCTCTGTTTCTTGGGTGGTAACGGCCGTATCCGGTTCTGGTAACTTGCTTTGCCATTGATCCAGTTCATCATCGGCCATGGTGCCCGTGCGCTGCGTATCGGCCCGCTTAAAATGATCGCGCAGCAAATTGTGGGCAATGGTATACAGCCAGGGACGAAACGGCCGTGGATAGCGGTATTGGGCAATGTTGGCCAGCAGGCGTAAAAATGTTTCTTGCACCAAATCTTCGGCCAGCTGGCGGTTTTCACGACTCATGCGCAGCAAATAACGCAGCAGCGGCGCATGATACCGTTCGACTAGAATGGATAAGTGCGTTTGCAGACCTTGCTGCACCCCTTGCGCCAATGCTTCATCCGGCAAAGCGTGCAGGTCCGGCCCAGGCAGAGCAGGTGAGGGCATGGATTTAATTCCTGAGAGCAGTGATTCACTTACCATTCTACCCTTTCTACGAGCGAGAAGGCAGAAGGTTCATTATCTGTTTGCGGCAGGTGCGACGCACTTGCGCTGGTGAAGAGTGTGGCCAAAACTCCACGAGGAAGTGCGTCGCACCTGGTCAGTTACTCGGCACCTATTTCATTGAGGATTTTTTCGAGGCGCGTTTTGATATGGCCACGCACGTTTTTGATTTTGCCCAGCTCGCCTCGGGTCGCCACGGCTTCGAGTGGCTCTTTGAGATTTTGGATGTTTTGCGCCGCCCAAAACAGCGTTTCCCAGCTTTGCCCCAACAATTGCCGCTCAAAGGCGGCGTTGAGCATTCGTTCAGCGATGCGATAATTGGTTTTGCGCCAATCCTGGGGAATAA
>JBNKLQ010000135.1:0-16002 GCA_050292445.1 Promineifilaceae bacterium (SeqCode)
CTTTTCTCAGCCGTCGTTCAGCCTGATGCAGCAGGCAACAAATTTTTGTGGGCCACCCGCCCGATCGAAGCAGCGGGTCGGCCCACACTTTTTTGTTCTGCTCAAACCCGTAGGGATTAGCCCGACGATGAAAAAGTCACCAGGTCTCGATCAAACGGCCGTTTACCGAATTCGTGTTCAGGGTGTGCTGTTAGAAGAGTGGCAAGCCTGGTTTAACGGGATGCATCTGGGGAATGACGGCCGTATCACCATCCTACAAGGAGTCGTCCCTGACCAACCAGCTTTGTTTGGTCTGCTCATCAAAATTCGCGACCTGGGGTTGACCATCCTTTCCGTTCAACGGCTTGATGATGATTGAGGCGCGAGGGGCGTGTGTACGCCACTGCATCCTACATTTTGCACCCAATTCTCTACCATTTAGCAGAGATACCCCCGAATATTACGGCCGTTTGTCATAGTCCAAAATCAACCATTCATTGGATGTTGGATACGGCCGTTTCCCCTATTCTGGTAAACAAGGGAAAAAGCTTTTGGAGTAGAGACGTTTAACACGAAGGAGCGATGATGGACATGAATTTGCAGCCATTAAAAGATGCTTTGCAAATACTGGCCTTGCCCATTAAGGCTCAAATACATTTTGACCAAATTGAGGTCGGTAGAGTGGAGCGACTCAGAAATATATTTAGAAGCAGGTATTGTCTTGTCCGTTGTGAGTTGAAAGGTGAATTATCTCTGGAGCAAAAACAGGTGTTGGAGCGGCTAGATAGCTTGCTGTTCGGGATGAATCCCGAACGTTATTGGCTTGTCTGGTCAGAAGAAAAGCTGCGCAACAGTGCCCATTGGCGCAAAGTTCGGCGATACGCCCGCGAAGCATTGGTTCGGTTCAATTGGCCGCTGGAACTGCCGACTGAAGATCTCTTCGTGGCCCAGACAGTCATTCAAGAGTGCAATGCTGATAGCGAAAAACGACGTGATCCGATATTCAAATACTAGCGTTGGATTGCAGTTGCGGGGGAGCGGATTGCTGGCGTGGGCTTGTACAGCCAATCCATCTGGTTCGCCCATCCTCAGAAATTTACGCTCTGGATTGGTGTGTTACCCAGTCATCAGAGACGCGGTTATGGTTCTGCACTCTATGATGCTATTATGAAGGGACTTCAACCCCATGATCCCCTTGCATTGCGTGCTACTGCAACTGAAGATTGCCCGCAAAGTATTCGGTTTTTAGAAAAGCGTGGCTTCAACGAGGTCATACGTGATGTGCGTTCAGAACTGGACGTTCCAGCATTCGATCTGACCCGTTTTACAGGTCTGGAAGACCGTATTCGTGCCAATAAAATTGAAATCAAAACGCTCCCAGAGTTGGGAAAAGATCCTGAACGTAATCAAAAACTCTACGATTTGGATTGGGAACTTAGTATGGACGTGCCTGGAGATTTGGCATCCGGCATGGGGCGTAGAGGATTGGACAAGTACATCGAATACGCTATCACAGGCCCGTTTGCTTTACCAGAGGGCTTTTTTGTAGCTATTAAAGAAGATGAATACATTGGCCTGAGTCATGTTTTAATGTACAAGAAAGGCGTTATTCTGTTTCAGGGGCTAACAGGTGTCAAACTACCATATCGACGCCAGGGGATTGGGCTGGCCATGAAAATACGGGGGATAAAGTATGCTCAGGCTGCTGGGTATACCATTATCAAGGCGGAAAATGATGCCAAAAATGCCCCGATGCTGGCGATGAATGAACACCTGGGTTATGTGCGACAGCCCGATCTAATCACCTTCGAATTGAACATATCTGTGTAGAGCTTGGTGGAGAGGTGATGACGTAATGAAAATTGCGCCACAAACGGCATATCTGATTCCTGCCATTTTTTCTCTGTGTTTTGTTATAGAGGACCGCTGTTTAGCGGTCTTTTTTGCATAGGGCCAAATCTATCTTCCAGTTGATGTGGTTTGCCGATGGTTCTTCTATGATGAAGTCAGTTTGATGTTGGGACTTGTATTCATGGTTGTCGTTTTATCAGCCAGAATAAATAACCCAGTGAAAAAAAGGAGGTTTAAGATGAATAGCAGAGATTGGGAATTACATATTTCGGTTTTGGGTTGGCTGTACATTTTGGGGAACACCATTTACTTGATTATTGGTGGCATGGGCCTGTTTTTTCTGACCGGCATTGGGGTTGCGACAAATGATCCGCAAGCGTTTCAAATTTTAAGCATCGTTGGCGGTGTCGGCGCTGTTTTCTTTACGCTTCTGGCCATTCCAGGTTTGATCGCTGGTGTAGGTCTGCTGAAGCGGCAATCCTGGGCCCGTATTCTGGCGCTGGTTTTGGCGATTCTCGGATTGATTAACTTTCCGATTGGTACGGCCGTTAGCATCTATGCTTTATGGGTCCTGTTGCAGACTGAAGTTTCTGACCATTTCTTACCTTTGAAGACAGCTTGAGCCTGGTGGCTTTGTGTTTATCTGTGTAAGTTCCAGGTTCATTAACCGTGAACTTCCAAAGAGAGAAATGCCATGTCACATGCAACCCTTGCTTTGGTCATTGCCCAGCCCGGTCCACTCCGTAACAGTTTGTTGACGTTATTGACTACTTTGCCAGAAATAGAAATTGTGGCCGAGGCCAAAAATTTCACTTCGCTCCAACATGCCGGGCAGGAATTGCAGCCGGACCTGATCTTGATTGAGGCAGGTCCAACACTGAACGGTTTGCCGGAAGCATTGCATCAGTTCAAGCAGCGTTGGGCACACACTCGCACCATTGTCTTAGTAGAAACAAGGGA
Source organism: Promineifilaceae bacterium (SeqCode) (assembly GCA_050292445.1). Lineage (GTDB taxonomy): Bacteria > Chloroflexota > Anaerolineae > Promineifilales > Promineifilaceae > Leptofilum. Next base: position 2,791 of record JBNKLQ010000135.1, read on the forward strand.
ACAAGAGGAAACGGCCGTAACCGCCGGAGCAGATGTTGTGCTTCTAAAAGGGTTTCGCGCCACACGCTTAATCAAACAGATCCAATCTTTGATAGCGGTCAACCGATAGCAGCGTTGTATCGAGGGGAATTAGTAATGAAACAGCGATTTCTATTTGCGTGCATTTTGCTCTTTTTGCTCATGAGCCGATCTGGATCAGACATGGTGGCCGCCCGGTCATTTGTATCTGATGAGGATAGGTTTGCCGGGTTTGCTCAGGAATTGGAGGAGATTCGCCAGGCGCTGAAAATTCCGGGGATGTCGGCGGCCATTGTGCAAGACCAGACGCTCGTGTGGGCCCAAGGCTTTGGCTATGCTGACCTGGAAAACAACATCCCTGCCACGGCTGATACGCCCTATCATTTTGCCTCGGTGACCAAACCCATTGCCGCTACGCTGCTGATGCAGCTGGTAGAAGAAAGGCAGTTAACGTTGGCTGACCCGATAAGCCAGTATGGCATCCAGCTGCAAGATCCAGACATTACGGTGTGGCATTTACTGACCCATACTTCTGACGGAAATCCGGGCAGCGTGCACAACTATGACGGCAACCGATTCAGCTTGCTGACCCGCGTGGTATCTGGGGCTTCCGGTGATTCGTTTGGTTACCTGCTGAGCGAGCGGTTTTTGTTTCCTTTAGCCATGACGCACACAGCCCCCAATACATCCTGGGCCTGGGCGGGGGCAGAAGGCTACCTGGCATCGATGGGTATCGGCGAACAGTATCGGCACTTTCCTGAGGTATATCAAAATATGGCCCGACCTTACCAGTTTGATACCGCCTATAACAATATACCGGGTTCTTATCCGCTTCATTTCAGCCCGGCTGCCGGATTAATTGGCAGCGTCACCGACATTGCCAAATTCGACATCGCTCTGGATAACGACGAATTGGTACAGCCAGAGACGAAAGCCGAAATGTTCTCGCCAGCCATCGCTACCTCTGGCAAGCCATTGATTTATGGCCTGGGCTGGTATACGCAAGATTACAACGGCACCCAATTCATCTGGCACAGCGGCGGCTGGTCGCCCTCCGTATCGGCGCTTTATTTCAAAGTACCGGAGGAAAACCTGACGTTTATTGCCCTGGCCAATAATTACAATCTGACACGGCCGTATCCCTTGGGCGATGGGGACGTTCTCTACTCCACTCCGGCGCTGGCTTTTTACAAGCATTTCGTTTTCCCACAACAAACAGGCAAACAGGTGCCCGCCATTGATTGGACAGCCGATGAAACATCGCTAGTGACCCAGCTACAGGCGGTAACAGATACGGATGTGCGGGCAGTGTTGGAACGGGAATTGTGGTCGTATCGCAAGGTGTTCGGCAGCGTGGGCGCGTTTGAGCAGGCAGAGATGCTGTTGCGGGTGCACCGGCGGGCATTCTCGGCGTTTTCTGTGTCACGCGTGACACCAACAGCTGTCGATATGAATGGCCCCACTACCGAGCCGCAGCCGGTTTCCCTGCTGCCTCCTCAAATTGTCACCATAAGCCGCGTCTTGTTAGGCTGGATTGGCTTAACCATCGTTGCACTTCTCTACTTGCTCGTCGATTTCAGTTGGCAGAACACGTGGCAACGGCCGTACAAACTGGCCTGGCTGCTCATCACCGCTTTGTTTGGCATCTTGGGCAGCATCGCCTATCTGGCTTCTGGGGGACGAAAAAGTGGGCGATATTCAACGCTTCCACGCTGGCGGCAAGCTTTGGGACCTGCGCTTTTCAGTGTCACCGGCAACATGATTGGCCTGACCCTCGGTTTGTTCATCGTCTACATCTGGTTCCCCGCTGCGCCAGGTGCCCCACCGGCAATTTTGGGCATGTTATTGACGGGCTGGCTGCTGTTTCGCACACCTCTGGCTGCCTGGGTCACGGGTCGCAGCTATGGCTCTCTGCTGCCTCGTACTTTTCTGCCGGAGTTAGGCTCCGCGTTCTTTGTTTTGCTCGGCTCGCTGCCGGTGCTGATTCACCTGATAAATAACGTGTTTAGAGATTTAGACCCAAGCAACCCACTGTTTTTTGGCATCCTGACGATAACAGCTATTGCCGGATCAGTTGTTGTCTTTCCCTACACTGTCTGGTTAGGGAGTCGTCGGGGAAGTTGGGCAAAAGAAGGCACGGCCGTTTACACCGCAGACAAAATTTCACGTCAGTATTCGACGTAAGGAGTGGAAAATGAATCAAGAAATTAAAGATTTAAAGGAAGATGTGGCACAGGTTGTTGACAAGGAGACGGTGAATCGCATCCAAATGGACGCGACGCCTCGTCCCTCAATCTGGCAGCTCTTTGGCGCTGGGTTTGTTTTATCAGGGTGCAGCCCCTCGTTTTACTATCATGCTGCCCGGCGCTGGTTGATTACGGCCGTTGGCTTTTTTATCCTCTTTGGCCTCGTTCTGGCCGGGGTGGAGACGTGGCGCGTCGCCCATGATATGCAGCCGTTCCGGGAAGATGTCAATGCTGCTTTTACTGAAGGAAAATTCCCGGCTATAACCATTGCCGATGGGGAAGCTATTGTGCATGGACCGGAGCCCTTTGTTGTAGTTGATGATGGTCGGAACCTCATCGTGTTGGATACGACCGGCGAATACACTGGAGCTGAACTGGAAAACGGCCGTTACGATTCCGGCATCATCTTGACCAAAAATCGATTGTACAGCATCGATGATCAGGGTGAAGTGCAAATCGTGCCGTTCGACTTGCCTTTTTTCAACCAGAATACCATCGAAATCAATGAGGACCTTGCCCAGAACGTGGTGAGCGCCATTCAGTTTTTTGCTTTTCTGGGGTTGTCATTTTGGCACGTGGTGTTGGGGTTGACTTACATCACCTTACTCGGTTTTGTTGTCTGGGGATTGGCCGCTCTGGCGCAGCGTAACATCGGCTTTAGCACCGTTATGACAATAGGCTTGTTTGCTGTTGTACCAGCTACCTATGCAAATTATCTGCTGGACCGTGCCGGTATCGATTACTTTGGCATGTTCACCTTGCTGCTTCTGCTTGGCTGGGCCATCAGCCTGGTGGCCGCCGCCGGAACACGACAGGCTGGTGACTTCTTGCGCGGCACACGGCCGTTACGTGCCTGGCGCGCTTTGTTAGGACTTCCCATGTTGGTGCTCTTTGTCCTGGATTACGTCTATCAATGGAGTAATGGAGCGTTGATTGTGTGGATTGCGGCACTCGTCACCTATGCCCTGTTGTTTGGCCTTGAATTCTACACAGCACAAACGGATGTTCAGCCTGACGATGCCAGCAAAATGGTGCCACAAGGATAGGTAAGATTAAGAATGCGCTGATGATCAACCAGATCATCAGCGCTAATTCAACAGGCCCAAGGAAGAAATACGATTCTGGACAATCTTGCCGTAGTAAGCATTGTCGAAATGAGCCGTATCACCCAGGAATCGGTCGACTCCCAGTTAGACACACACCAGGATGACTCTAAACTGCCCGGCACCGATCACGCCGGGCAGGTTTGGCTACCCATCATGCTTCTTGCGCTCAGACTTTACAAAAAGCGGATCAAGAGTAACATATACAGGAGTATGAACACGGGAGTTTGGTAAATGAAACGTAGAGAATTTTGCCGTCAAATAACCATTGTTGGGGGAACCGTCATGATGGCACCGCTGCTAAATGCCTGTCAAAAGGTTGTGCCGTCGGCTGACTCGGGAGAAGCACTCTCCTCAGCACGCCCAACCCAGACACCATTTCCCTCAGCAACACCGGTGCCCACAGTTGCACCCACCAATACGGCCGTTCCCCCCTCTCCTTCTCCCACAACAGAACCACAACCATCTCCCACACCTCAGCCAACAGCAGAAACGGATGTGGCCTATGTCGCCCTGGTCAAAACAACGGACCGGGCAGCTGGCGTGCAGCGGGCCATAGAACTATTGGCCGTGAACCCAGCGCGTAGCCTGCCTGTTTTGCTCAAACCCAATCTCAACAGTGCCGATGCGACTCCCGCCTCTACGCACCCCGACGTGCTGCGATCATTGACACTGGCCTTACAAGAGATGGGGGCACGGTCGATCACGATTGGTGAGCGAAGTGGTATGGGGAGCACCCGGCAGGTTATGCAGCAAAAAGGGGTGTTTGATCTAGCCGATGAGCTGGGGTTGCAAACGGCCGTATTTGACGAACTCGACGAAAAAGAGTGGGTAATGCACCATTCCACTGATTTTCACTGGCCAAATGGTTTTGCCGTGCCCAAGCTGCTGCTAGATTCCCCTTGCGTGGTGCAAACCTGCAATCTGAAAACCCATCGTTTTGGCGGACACTTTACCCTCTCCCTCAAAAACTCCGTCGGCTTCGTTGCCAAAACGGTCAGCAGTGGCGGCATCAATTACATGGAGCATCTGCACAGTTCTAGCTACCAGCGTCAGATGATTGCCGAAACCAACACGGTCTACAAGCCATCGCTTATCGTGATTGATGGCGTGGAAGCGTTTGTGTCTGGCGGGCCGGATGTTGGCCAGCTAGTTCAGCCAGAGGTAGTGCTAGCCGGTACGGACCAAATAGCTCTAGACGCCGTCGGTGTGGCCATACTGCGTCTCTTCGGCTCCACAACCGAGGTAAGCGGCGGCACTATTTTTGGCCAGGAGCAGATCGCCCGGGCTGTAGAGCTTGGCTTGGGCATCGATTCGCCGACAAAGATACGGTTTATTACCGGCGATGCCGAAAGCCGGGCTTATGCTGAAAGCATAAGCGCTGTTTTGCAATAAGCTTGATTGACAGCGTAATGTCTGTTGGGTTGCACTGGGGGTTTGGCAGTTAATCAAATCAGGTTGCAGTAGTCCTTAAGAAGTATATTCTTTTACAATGAAGAGCTATATACTGAACTGGACGAGGCAATTAATGGGTAACTGACCAGAAAAAATCCCCTCGCTGCAATAGATCATGACAAATCAAACCAACAGACCCGGGCAAGGTGTATTCGAGTCCCCAAAAATAAAAAAACAAAAAAAAACAAAAGTCGCCCATAAGTGGGAGTTAGGGAGGCCAGGAGGTGAAGAGCAAGATCTGGCCTTCCAAAAAATGTTGTTTGCCTCTCAAAGTGAAGCATCGCCTGATGGAATTTTGGTTGTTTCCAATGAGAGACAATGGCTCTCGTTTAATCAGCGTTTTCTTGACATGTGGCATATTCCTGAACCGTTGGCGGCCACGCGGGATAGCAAAACAATATTAAATACAGTCATGCATCAGCTGGCTGACCCTGAGCAGTTTATAGCCCGGATCGAAGATCTCTATACAAATCCCGACGAGCAGGCCCATGATGAGATAGGCATGAAAGACGGCCGTATTCTGGAACAATACAGCAGTCTTGTTCGGGACGAAACTGGCATTAATTACGGCCGTGTTTGGTATTATCGCGACATCACCCAGCATAAACAGATCGAGGAGCAACTGCGCCAGCAAACGGCCCAGTTGGAAGCCCTGCATCAGATAGGGATAAAACTGGTCACCCAGTTAGAGCTAGACGTTTTGTTGAATTCCATCATGGCTTACTTGGCAGAGCTTTTGACGACAGACTTAGGGGCGCTTAGTCTTTACGATCCAGATGAAGATGTCTTGAAAATCGTGGCCACCAATGACGCCAGCATGGATCTTGTGGGCCAAACCTTTCGGCGAGGGGAAGGGTTGGCGGGCACAATATGGCAATTAGGTGTGCCGATGGTGATAGAGGATTACCAGGCATGGGATAATCATGTTCAGTCACTGGCTGGACGAATTGGTCATGCGGCTGCGGCTGGTGTGCCCATCTTTTGGGATGATCAGGTGAGGGGAGTAATTACCTTATCTTCGAGCGAACCTAATGGCCAGTTTACCCCGAGCGATATTAAATTATTAAGCATGTTTGCCACGCAAACGGCCGTTGCCCTGAAAAATGCCCAACTGTATGAGCAAACCCAACAACACGCGCATCAACTAGAACAGGAAATAGCCGAACACGAAAAAACGGAAAAAGCATTGCGTGAGCATCAGCAACGTTACCAGGCTCTGTTTGAACAAACCAACGATGCCGTGTTTGTGATTGGCCCTGAGTTAACTCTGGGCACCGACGAACTCATTCATCATTCCGTTAACCAACAGGCGGCCGATCTTTTAGGGTACACAATTGATGAATTACTTCATATGCCTATCAAAAATATTGTTGCCCCGAAAACATGGGATTCCTCCTTACAGGTAGTCCATGAATTACATGAAACAGGTACTGTGCCTGTCTATGAACGGGTGATGATCAAAAAAGACGGTACCCCCATTTGGGTCGAAATAAATCCCCTGCAAGTTTACGATGATGAGGGCCACCCCTTGCACATACTCAGCATTGTGCGGGACATTACTGAACGGAAACAGGCAGAAAAGGCCTTGTATGAGGCCAATAGCGCTTTGCGGCACAGAGTCGATGAATTGGCGACCTTAAACCAGATTAGCCAAACCCTGACGACGGTATCCGATATGCCTAGTGCCTTGCAAATTGTTGCCGAGACAATGAGCCAGATGTTTGGTACTTACAATACAGTTATCTCATTGTATGACGAGACGACAGAAATTGTGGAGCTGGTGACACATTACAGCAGTGCCCTTAACGATCCAGACCTAAGCGGTTTGACGACCTCCCCGACTGAAAACACGTCTACCCACCATGTTATTCAAACGGGGCAATCAGTTGTTGTGTCGCAGCCGTTAACCCATCCCCTAACAAAACATTTTTATGAATATGTGCGGACGCGAAACTTACAGCATCTTATGAGTTTGCCTTTGCGAATACGGGGGTCTGTGATTGGTATTGTTACCATGTTTAGAACAGAGGTTGAACGGCCGTTTACCCCCGATGAAGTTAAGTTAGCCGAAACCGTAGCTGGCAATATTGCGGGTGCTGTTGAGATCGCCCATCTGTTTGAAGAAGCCCAGCAAGCCAGAGAAGCGGCCGAGATGGCCAGTCAGGCCAAAAGTCAATTTTTAGCGACGATGAGCCATGAATTGCGGACCCCGCTCATTGGCATTTTAGGGCATACCCAGCTTTTACAGCGAGACACAGCTCGCCAATCTTCAGAACGAAACAAATTAAACATCATTGAGCAGAGTGGCAAGCATTTGCTGATGCTCATCAATGATATATTGGATCTGGCAAAGATTGAGGCGGGCAAAGTTGAGCTGAATGAAGCGGAATTTCATCTACCAACTTTTTTGCATACGATTGGGGACTTTATGCGGCTTCGGGCCGAAGAGAAGGGGATTGGTTTTCAATTTGAAGGGGGTGTGTTGCCAACGGCCGTTTACGGAGATCAAAAACGGCTACGGCAAGTATTAATCAATCTGCTGGGCAACGCCATCAAATTTACCGATAAAGGCCGCGTGACATTCCGCGTGGAGACCTTAGAAACTGAAACCTCCCCTGCAGCGCCCCGTTTTCGCTTTTTGGTAGAGGATACGGGTCGGGGAATTTCCCCCGATGAGTTAGCGACGATTCTTGAGCCGTTCCAGCAGGTTGGGGACAAAAAGTATCAGGCAGAAGGGACTGGGCTTGGTTTGGCCATAAGCCAGACGTTAATCGAATTGATGGGGGGAGCATTACATGTTAAGAGTGACGTGGGCGTTGGCAGCACCTTCTGGTTTGACATTTCTCTGAGGGTAGCATCACGTGATTGGCAGACAAAAACGGCCGTTGTCCATACCAATACCATCCACAGCAACAACCCAGATTACCAGTTACCATCCCGCTCAGAACTGGATAGACTGCATCAGCTGGCGTTACAAGGAGATGTTGTTGCGATTCGCCAATTTGCCGCCACCTTGCCAGAAACAGATGAGAGGCTGGAGCCATTTGCCACCAAATTACAGCAGCTAGCCGGAAAATTTCAGATAAATGAGATTTGTGCATGGCTAACCAGTTATCTAGAATAAGGTTTTATCGTGCCTGATTCCCCTACAACCATCCTCATTGTTGATGATAACCTCACGAACTTGAGTGTGTTGTTCGAGTATCTCCATCACGCTCATTTCAAGGTTGTTGTCGCCCAGGACGGTTTGAGCGCAATTGAACGAGTGCACCATATTGCCCCTGATCTTATTTTGCTTGATGTGAGGATGCCCGGTCTGGATGGATTTGAAACTCTACGCCGCCTTAAAGCGGTTGAATCCATTAAAGAGATCCCTGTTATTTTTATGACGGCCATGAGTGATATGGTTGACGAAATCAAGGGATTGGAATTAGGTGCTGTGGATTACATTACGAAGCCGATTCACGGTGAAAGAGTTCTGGCGCGAATCAATACTCACCTAACACTGCGTAATTTACAAAAGAACCTGGAAGAACGGAATGCAGAACTTGATGCCTATGCTCATACCGTTGCCCATGATTTAAAAGCACCGCTGGCGCTCATGATGGGGTATGCAGAACTGATGGCCGATGTTCGCGACCCTGACCCTGACGAATGGGAAGAGTTACAGGCGATGGTGCAGGCTGTTTATAGAAACGGCCGTAAAATGAACAATATCATCAATGAACTGCTTCTCTTTGCAACCGTTCGCAAAGGGGAAGTTGAGGTTATGCCCCTGGCCATGGCCGAGATTGTTGCCCAGGCTCAAGAGCGCCTGACGCAGATGATTGATGAGCATCAGGGGGAAATTATTGTGCCCAAAGCATGGCCTGTTGCCCAAGGATATGCTGCTTGGGTAGAAGAAGTGTGGGTCAATTATTTAAGCAACGGTTTAAAGTATGGCGGGCAGCCGCCTCGTTTGGAGCTGGGTGCAGCACCACAAAAAGATGGCACCATTCGCTTTTGGGTGAAGGACAATGGGCCAGGAGTTCCCCCGGAGGAGCAAGAGTTGGTATTTGCTGAATTTATGCAGCTTACCAAAGTTCGGGCCGAAGGGTATGGTTTAGGCTTGTCCATCACACGGCGTATTGTTGAAAAGCTGGGGGGAGAGGTGGGAATAGAAAGTCTGCCTGGGCAAGGGAGTCTGTTTTATTTCACTTTACCTGCATCAGTAGACAGTTAGATAACCAGTTCATCTCCTTAATTTTAGCCGAGAAAAAACCCCGATTAGACGTTGCCATTTGCAATGAATCCAATCTTGACAGACAAAATGATTAGATGTACCATGAGCAATGTAACCGCTTACATTTTGTTGATCACTTAATGATCACAGTGCTTTTCCCAACTAGTAAACATGTCAAAAGACGACGGCCGTCAGCGAGTCACAATTGAAGATGTTGCCAAACGGGCCGGGGTTTCCACGGCTACCGTAAGCCGTGTGCTCAACAAGACTGCCAATGTTAGCCCTAAAACAGTGGCGCTTGTCGAAACGGCCGTTGACGAACTTGGTTATGTGCTGCATACGGCCGCACGTAATTTGGCTAACAACAAAACCGGCAACATCGGCATCATCTTGCCCGCCACCAGCACGCCATTTTTAGCCGCTCTGTTGGAGAGCATTAACGAATACGCCATTGCCAATAGCTACAACCTCCTGATTTACGCGACGACAAGCCAGGCCTCAATTCGGGGTGGCGTTCCTATTCCCCTCAATGAAGATAATACAGATGGTCTGCTCATTTTCTCCAACAGCGTCGATGAGCAAACGCTTTTTTATTTGCACCGACGCCAGTTTCCCACGGTATTGCTTTATCGCACTCCACCACAGGGATTAGATGTACCGTGTGTATTGTTAGAAAATAAAAACGGGGCACGCACTTTAATAGAACACCTGATTAAAAACTGTGGCCATCGTCGGATCGCATTTATGGCTGGCCCGCCTGAAAACCAAGACTCCTATTGGCGAGAGCAAGGATACCGTGAGGCTCTGGCTGCAAATAATATTCCATTTGATCCAAATTTAATGGGGACCGGGGCTTTTCACGATTGGAAAGCCAAAGAACAAATCGAACAATGGCTGGCCCAGGGCCTGATATTTGACGCCGTTTTTGCTGGAGATGATACGGCCGCTATGGCGGCCATCGTAACGCTACAGCGTGCCGGCAAGCGTGTTCCTGAAGATGTGGCCGTGGTTGGCTTTAACAATGACACAATGTCAGAATATATCAATCCGCCCCTGACAACGGTTCATGCCCCAACGGGCGCGATAGGGCGTATGGCCGCTAAACAGCTGCTCCAACTTATTCGTGGCGAGCCAGCAGAGATGAAGACCTTGTTTGATACCGAGATCGTTGTTCGCCACTCATGCGGTTATAAACTTGCCGTCAAACCCTACGTTGACGCTGAAGAACATCTTTAGCTTTTGTGTTTAAGATTGAGTTGTTGGTTAGCTGGCAACTTGGTTTATCTATAAAAAGGGCAATGTCCGCTTCCACACAGCATTGCCCTTCAGACTCACAATTAGTTCACCAGCGCTGTCACAAGCAAAGGTTAACCAAAGGAGCTTGCCTATTGTATCAAAAAGCTAGAATCCACCTATCCGCTAAATGCCCAATAGAATAAAGATCAAACCCAAACAAGAGAAATAACATTCGAAAATTTGGAGGAATTCAAAATGAAAAAGACATTCCGCGCAAATCAAAGCAAGTGGAGACGGAGCCTTGTTTTTGGCCTCTTGCTCTTTGTGCTTATCGCTTCTACGGCGGGGCTGGCCTTGGCCCATGCGCCAGAGACTCGATTTTATGTTCCGCAGCCGAATCCGGATGCAAAGGTGCAGTATGCTGAACTTCTTGCTGGCGGCAATGAGGTGGATGCTGCCCTCATCCGCGAGATGGTAAGTACACCTCATGCTAAATGGTTTACAGCGGGCACCCCCTGGAACGTTCAGCGACAGGTATGGAACACCGTCCAGCGTGCTGCCAATCAAAGGGCTGTTCCTGTTCTGGTAGCCTATAACATTCCCTTCCGTGACTGTGCCCAATTCTCGGCCGGTGGGGCAACAACTGTTCAAGAATACATGGACTGGATCGACGGTTTTGCCGCTGGTATCGGCAATCATGAAGCAATTGTCATTCTGGAGCCAGATGGCTTGGGCATCATCCCCTGGTACGACCCGTATGGTGATGCCGATGGCAGCGATGCCCCTGAGTGGTGCCAACCGGCCGAAGCCAATCCCGAAACGGCCGCAGCCGAACGTTTCCAAATGTTGAATTATGCCGTAGACACACTCAAAGCGCTTCCTCGTGTCACTGTTTATCTTGACGGGACGAACAGCGCCTGGCTTGGTTCAGGTGATATTGCCCATCGCCTGGTTCAGGCAGGCGTTGAGCGCGCTGATGGCTTTTATCTCAACGTCTCTAACTATCAGTACACGACCAACTCGAACCATTACGGCAATTGGGTCTCAAGCTGCATTACTTACGCTACGGCCGTTAATGCGGGGGATTTTGTGAACTGTCCCAACCAATACTGGAATGGCGGCCCGCTCCCGGCGAAGATTGCCGAACTGCTGGGCGAATGGACCGGGGTGGCTTTGACCTCATTTGGGGAATGGAGCGATGAAACTGATGTGCCTGAATTAAATATGTCAGGGATCAATTTGCGCTACGCCAACATGCTCGGTGGTACTGAACCGACAACCCACTTCGTTATCGACACGAGCCGCAACGGGGTAGGGCCGTGGGATCCATCAGCTGCCATGTACCCGGATGCGCAAAATTGGTGCAACCCGCCAGATCGCGGTTTGGGTTTGGCCCCAACCTCCCTGACTGGTGAGCCATTGGTCGATGCATTCCTGTGGGTGAAGATTCCAGGCGAGTCGGACGGTGAGTGTACGCGTGGACTCGGGCCTGGCGGCACAACCGTCGATCCCGAATGGGGCATTATTGATCCAGCCGCCGGATCCTGGTTCCCCGAAATGGCGCTTGACCTGGTACACAATGCCAACCCCTAGGATTTCGCGGTATCCAATTACAAATGTTGCGAATCACTTTGAACGTAGGGTGTATTCGACACAGAAATAACCCAGATTAAGAAAACATACAGAAAAACAAACGCCCTGTTCTCATCTGAGGACAGGGCGTTTCTATGCTAACAGCAGGCTGTGGAAGAGACCGGGAATCTACTGGCCTCTCCCAACGGCCGTCTAGTCGCTGTTAAGGTTGGGGAATTAAGAAGTTACCTTCACCAAACTTAACCTTACCACCGATTAATTTTTACCATTGCCATTGCCGTTTCCAGGCGAGCTAGAACCCGTAGAGGTAATGGATGAGCTGGTGACAGCTGTTGTACCGACAGATATATCCAGGAAGGTGCCGTCCGTGAAGTTGACGCGAATCACATAACCACTGTCGGCACTCTTGTTCTGGAAGTCGAACCTCAGAATTCCTTCACCAGTCAGCAATGTCGCTCCGTTCCAGCCTGGGACGCTCGAATCGAGCAGGGTTTCGGTCGGCGCAGCAGCACCGTCCCAGATTACCCAGCTAGTTCCGTCCTGGGTCAGCCAGACCTTGATCATGTCACCATTACCATCTGGCCAGACCGCCGAAACGTCGGCGATCTCCTTGTCTTCACCTGTGAAGTTGGTCAGGCGAACCGTGAGGCGCTTGCCCTTGGTTTGCAGGCGATCGATTGTGATGCCAGGGACAATGGTCAACGTTGCATCAGCGGAGACTGTCTCTGTACCGAAGGAATCTTCACCGGTGGCCGTCGCCGTGTTTGGCACGTCGAACGGATTGACAACATTGCCACAGTTCTTGATGAAGCCATTGTTGTTGTAGCGAGCAATCGAGAAGAAAGCGATCTGCCAGTTGACATCGACGCCTTCAACCGGCCCAGCCGACTGACCCCAGCCGCCTGTGAACGGATCGGAGCAGGAGAGATGCATCTCGAAGGCCGGATCGTCACCAGGTGGGTCGAAGATGAGGTCGTTTCGGGTCAGACTTGTGAGAATCGTCACCTGATCCGTGATGTCCACACCGTCGAGGTAAACGGGACCACCGGCGGTCGAACCTTCCAGCACGCTGCCGTTGACGAACACAAAGCGGAAGTCGTCACCCCCTAGAGTCCCATACGGCGACGGATCGTCGTCCAGGAACGGTGCCGTGAAGTAGTCAACGGTGATAGTCACCGACTCACCTGCCGGGATCTGAACCGTACAATCTACTTCCTGGCCAGCGCTTGCGCTACAGTTTCCGGTGCCGGATGTCACACTCACACCAGTGACTTCCAGCGAGCTGTGCACGCTGTCTGTCACCGACACGTCCACTGCATCCGACGGGCCTGCATTGCTC
>JBNKLQ010000136.1:0-15949 GCA_050292445.1 Promineifilaceae bacterium (SeqCode)
ATCTGGTTGGTGTTGGTCCCCTACGCTCGGAGAAAGCTGCCGAATTCATGCGCAGCAAAGTTCCCGGCGTCCATATCCCAGATGAAATTGTTGAGCGGCTGCGCAAAACACCTAAAGAGAAAAAGCGAGAAGAGGGCAAGAAGGTTTGTGTAGAAATTATTCAACAAGTGCGCGAAATTGAAGGTGTCTCTGGCGTGCACGTGATGGCCTACCGGCAAGAAGAGTTGGTTGCCGAAATCATTCAGGAGTCTGGCCTGCTGCCCCGGCCGATGCAGACAGGATTTGATAAGGGGCAGGAACGCGCCAGACACCGCAAGCGAAAAAGTGACCAGTAATCGGTATTCAGTAACCAGTAATCAGTTTCTCCAACTGTTTACTAATTACTGACCACTGACAACTGATTACTGTGTTCCAAAAAAGGAAAAAGAATGGAAACAGTCATTAGCTCAAAAACAAAAACTGTACTTATTGGCCCGGAACGGCCGTTTACCATCATTGGCGAACGCATCAACCCGACCGGCCGGAAATCGCTGGCCCGTGAAATGGCCGCCGATAACTACGAGCGCGTCATTAGCGATGCACTAGCCCAGGTGGAAGCGGGTGCCCACATGCTGGACGTGAATGCCGGCATTCCCCTGGCTGACGAACCCGCCATCCTGGCCAAAGCGATCAAAATCGTCCAATCCGTTGTCGATGTGCCACTCTCCATCGACTCATCCATCGTCGCTGCTCTGGAAAGTGGATTGGCCGCCTATGAAGGCAAGCCGTTGGTCAATTCCGTCACCGGGGAGGATGAGCGGCTGGAAAGCGTGCTGCCACTCATCAAGAAATATGGTGCGGCCGTTATTGGCATTTCCAACGACGAAACCGGCATCTCGGAAGACCCAGACGTGCGTTTTGCCGTAGCCAAAAAGATTGTGGAGCGAGCCATGGATCACGGCATTCCCCGCGAAGATGTGCTCATCGACCCGCTGGTGATGCCCATCGGGGCCATGCGCTATGCGGGGCGGCAAGTTTTCCACATTGTGGGGCGCTGCCTTAACGAACTCAAAGTGAATACTTGCTGCGGTGCCAGCAACGTTTCATTTGGCCTGCCCAAACGCCCACCGCTCAACGCCCACTTTTTGGCGATGGCCATCTCCCACGGCCTCACTTCGGCCATCACCAACCCTATCGAGCATGAAATCAAGCAAGGCATCATGGTTGCCGATGTGATGATGGGCAATGATGAAAATTGCACCGAGTGGATTTTGGCTAATCGTCCCCAGACCGAAAGTGGCACAAGCGAGGCACGTCCCCGTCGAGAGGGCCGACGACGACGACGAGATTCTGCCTAAAATATGACGTTTGTTACTTGTCAGGGCAATCGCCGTTCTCCAGAATATAGTCTAGTACAGTCCGGCAGAAATTTACACAATGATATTATGTCGAGTTTGCCGGACTGTTTAAGTATTGCGCTGTAGCCATAACCTAATGCGAATTTTGGGAGCGCAATACTCGCGTGACCTCTTAACTGGTTTGCGGAGAGTCTCTGACGAAAGTTTTTAAGAAAAAAATCAGTAGATTACGCGGATTAAATCGTTTGTCCATTTTCTCTGCGGCAGCAATCCTGGATTGCCTGCGCCTTTGCGTAAAATATTTTCAAGGAGTGAAACCACTATGCCCCATAAATTACAAAATCTGAAAACGGCCGTTCCCAGCGACATTGACATCGCTCAGGCGGCCACCCCATTACCCATCAGCCAGATCGCCAACGAAGTTGGCCTGCTGGCAGAAGAGCTCATCCCCTACGGTACCGACAAAGCCAAAGTCAAGCTCTCCGTGCGGGATCGGCTCAAGGATCGCCCCAATGGCAAATACATTGATGTCACCGCCATTACCCCCACCCCGCTGGGCGAAGGCAAAACCACCACCACCGTCGGCCTGAGCCAGGCGCTGGGTGCCTTTCTGGGCCAAAAAGTGTTCACCTGCATTCGCCAGCCCAGCCAGGGGCCAACCTTTGGCATTAAGGGGGGTGCAGCCGGTGGCGGCTACAGCCAGATTATCCCCATGGAAGATTTCAACCTTCATCTGACAGGCGACATCCACGCCATTACCGCCGCCAACAACCTGCTGGCCGCCGCCATTGACACGCGGATGCACCACGAATCATATCAAGATGACATGCGGCTTTTTAACGCCCTTTGTCCCAAAAACAAAGACGGTAGTCGCAAAATTTCTCCGGTCCAGCTCAAGCGGCTCAAAAAACTGGGCATCAACAAAACTGATCCCAACGAGCTGACCGAAGCCGAAATCAGCAAATTTGTCCGGCTGGACATCGACATGGACACCATCACCTGGCGGCGCGTGGTAGACACCAACGACCGTTTCCTGCGCGGTATCACCATTGGCCGTGGCCCGGCTGAAAAATTTGAGCGGGAAACTGGCTACGACATCACCGTCGCCAGTGAAATCATGGCTATTTTGGCCCTAACTACTGACCTGGCTGACATGCGTGAGCGGCTGGGCAATATGGTCATTGGCCAGAGCAAAGCTGGCGAGGCCATCACCGCCGATGACTTAGGTGTAGGCGGCGCGCTGACCGTGCTCATGAAGGACGCCATCACGCCCACCCTAATGCAAACCCTTGAAGGCACCCCGGCGCTAGTTCATGCCGGGCCGTTTGCCAATATTGCCCACGGCAACAGCTCCATCGTGGCTGACCAAATTGCCCTCAAGCTGGTTGGGCCTGACGGTTATGTTTTAACAGAGTCCGGCTTTGGCGCCGATATTGGCATGGAGAAGTTCTTCGACATCAAGTGCCGCTACAGTGGGTTGGTTCCCAACGCCGTCGTTTTGGTGGCCACCATTCGTGCCCTGAAGATGCACGGCGGCGGTCCCAAAGTCATTGCGGGCAAACCGCTAGACCCGGCCTACACGGAAGAAAATCTGGCGTTGCTAGAAAAAGGGTGTGTCAACATGGTGGCCCACATCGAGAATGCGCTGCGTTTTGGCATTCCGGTGGTTGTAGCCATCAACAAGTTTAAGGATGACACGCCAAATGAAGTGGCTTTGGTGCGCAAAATCGCCCTGGAAGCTGGGGCGGAAGATGCGGTGATGAGTAATCATTGGGCGGAAGGCGGCAAAGGGTCGGTGGAACTGGGCAAAGCGGTCATGGCTGCCTGTGAGAAGCCAAGCAACTTCAAGTTCCTCTACCCGCTGGATATTTCGATTAAGGAAAAAATCGAGACGATTGCCAAAACGATTTACGGCGCGGACGGTGTGGAATATTCGGAGAAGGCGGAGGAGCAAATTGCCGACTACAAGCGGCTGGGCTTTGACAAGCTGCCCATGTGCATGGCTAAAACGCACCTGAGCCTGAGCCACGACCCGAATTTGAAGGGACGGCCGTCTGGATTCATTTTGCCCATTCGTGAGATTCGGGCCAGTGTGGGTGCTGGCTTCCTCTATCCATTGGTGGGCACGATGAGCACGATGCCTGGTTTGCCAACACGGCCGTCTTTCTACGACGTCGATCTGGATTTGGAAACAGGGAAGGTGGTTGGTCTGTTCTAAATTTACTACTAGGCTCACAATCGTTGAATACATAATCGAGGAAGAAGGCAGACAACAGCTGCCTTCTTCTTTTTTTCACGTTTTAGACAATTACAGGGAACTCAGTAAAATCCTGCCAGTATGCTAAATGATCTATCTAAAAGACGTTGGCGTGGCAACGGCCGTTCCCCACTCCTCATCTTCACTATTTACAGCACCCTGACAATTTTGCTCACCTGGCCCACCGCTGCCCAACTCGGCAACGCTATCCCTGGGCAGTTGGGCGACTCTTACGTTCATTTATGGGTGTTTGAATGGCTTAAATCTGCCCTGCTGAATGGGCAAAATTTATTTGACACTCACCTCATTTTCTACCCGGCGGGCGTTTCCCTGCTTAACCACAACATTGCCTGGGTGAATTTCGCCTTCTGGCTGCCGCTGCAAGCGTTATTTGGCGGGGAGATTGGTTACAGCCTTGCATTTCTGCTTATCTTTCCCTTAAATGGCCTGGCCCTTTTCTTGTTGGTTCGAGAAATAGTGGAGATGGAAACGGCCGCATTTTTAGCCGGTCTCATTGGC
The DNA here is from genome assembly GCA_050292445.1 of Promineifilaceae bacterium (SeqCode). Classification (GTDB taxonomy): domain Bacteria; phylum Chloroflexota; class Anaerolineae; order Promineifilales; family Promineifilaceae; genus Leptofilum. The sequence goes on from JBNKLQ010000136.1 coordinate 4,114, forward strand.
GCATTTTGGCCCTACAATCTTTCCCATCACGATCACCCAAATCTTATCCTTATTGCCTGGGTACCGCTAGCCATGCTCTATCTGCTGCGTTTGGCCCGCCGCCGCCGCTGGCAAGATGCCATGCTAGCCAGTCTATTTGTCGCCCTCATCGGTATCACCCGCTGGCAGCTTTTGCTGATGGCGCTACCGCTGCTGCTGATATTTGGGCTGAGGCTCTTGTGGCAGGAGCGAAAAAACAACTTCAAGCAGTTCGTCCAACAACTATTATTGGCCAGTGGCATTGCCCTGCTGCTGATTTTGCCATTTTTTACGCCGCTGCTGCTGTACCAGATCAACCGCGACAGTCCGCAAGACGTGCTTGTGGACGAGGTTTCTTATGGCGCGGATTTGGCGGCGTATGTGACGCTCGGCAGCTATCATCCGCTTTGGGGCGAGCGCATCCAGCCACTAACACGCAGCTTTGCCGGAAATCCGATTTACGTGCGTTTTGTCGGGTTTACGGTACTGCTGCTGGCCGGAGTTGGCTTGTTCAACCAGTGGCAAAAAACACGCTTCTGGCTGGGGGTAACGGCCGTTTACCTCTTGCTCGCTCTGGGGTCTACTCTGTACCTGGGCGGAACACCCATCACTCCCCTACCCTTTCGGCTGATTGAAGATTCCTTTGTGGTGCAAACGCTGCGCTTTCCCGACCGGTTTAACGTGCTGCTGGTGATTCCTGTCAGCGTGCTGGCAGCGTGGGGCGTGGTGATTTGGCAAGGGCAACGGCCGTTTCGGCACTTCCAAGTTGTCCTGCCGCTGCTGCTTTCTGGACTGATCCTGTTTGAATACGCCAATCAGTTCCCAATGCTTTCCCTGACCACACCGCAATGGTTTGAAGAAATAGCCAATGCAGAAGTGGACTTTGCTATCTTGGACATTCCCGCCTTTAGCGAGGAAAACTACAATAAGCGGTACATGTTCTATCAACTGGTTCATCACAAGGCGCTGGTGGAAGGCCGCGTGGCCCGACCGCCAGAAACAGCCATCCAGTTTGTTAAAGAACTGCCATTTTTACAAAATTTACTTACCAGCAAACTGCCCCCGGCTGATCTTGCCAACCAATCGGAACAAATTGGCCAGCTGGCGTCGGCCAACGTTGAGTATATTGTGTTGCACCGGCAGTTTTTATCGGCAGAAGAGCTGGCTGCCTGGGAAGATTGGTTTATACGGCCGTCCATCTATCAAGATGAGGAGATTGTCGTTTATCAAACCGAGCCGCTTTCGCTGGATACGGCCGTGCGCTTTAGACACATTCTTCTGGCAAATGACGCAAACAGTCATCTAGGATTGATCGACCTGGCAATGTCTGAGCAAAGACAAGCGGGCGAATGGTTGACACTCAGCACTGTTTGGGGCACCACGGCTGCGCTGGATCAAACTCTCTCCGTCTGCCTATCGCTCCACAACAGCAATCAACAACTGTGGCAAAAAGTGTGCCAGCCCGTCGCTCCAGAATGGCCCACGGATCAATGGCAGGCCAATGAAATCGTCCGCGCCAACTACCAGATACAAATTGATCCGTTCACACCGGAGGGAACCTACAGCGTCAGCCTGCATTTAGAAGATTTGCAGCAGCAGCCGGTTGGCCAAAGTGCCACAGTAGGGCAGTTGACTGTGACTGCCCTGCCCCGTTTGTTCACTCAAACCCAGCCAACTCAAGTGCAAACGGCCGTTTGGCAAGACATCATCCAACTGCGCGGCTACGATCTCAACCAAACCCCGGAGCAACTCAGCCTCACCCTGCATTGGCAGGCGCTCAGCCGCCCGGACAAATCATATAAATTTTTTGTCCATCTCATTGATGTCGCCAGCGGGGAACTAGTGGCCCAAACAGATTACGTGCCGCACGATTGGGCTTATCCGACGAACTGGTGGGAAGCGGGAGAAGTTGTGCTGGATACGGCCGTTCTCCCCTTAGAAAACGTCGGCAGCGGCACCTACCAACTGCTGGTTGGCATCTATGACCCAGACAGCGGTGAACGGCTCCTGGCCACCACCTCCAAGAGCAACAATCCCGTAGACATTCTCCTGCTCACCGAAATACACAAGTAGCCGCGCTTTCTTAGCGCGTAATTCTGCGCAGTAAGAAAATTGCGGCTACAGTTTATGAGTTAACCTCATCATTCTGACACAATCGTAAACATAATGGGTAATGAAAACGCATCATGGCCATCAGGTAAAGTGAGGCGTACACCGGTTGCTGAATCATATAATCCCACGATGATTTGCCCCTCGCCTGTGTAATTTTCATCGCGGAAGGTAAGGAGATGCTCGTCCTGGATATATTCACCCTCAACCCAGCCAGTGGTGGGGCGACGGCCGTTTTCCGGCGGAGAATCATGTTGGGCAATGACACGGCCGTTTTCCCCCAACACCTGGGCAAACACTGTGTAGCCGACCGGCTCCCCCGTTAGCAGCGACTGCCAGTAAAGGGTCAGCGGAATGGGCTGCCCGGCGGGCACATTTTCCGGCGGCGAATCAAAGCCTACCAGCCGGGCCACATCGCCAAAAACCACATCCGCCGCCACCTGCGGCGTGGGTGGCTCAAACGTGCGCGCCTCGGCGGAAATGGCGACCCCACCCAGCGGGTAACTTACTTCACCCAACTCCACAAAAACGGCCGCAGACCCCGATTCGGCCGTGGCCGGCACAGTGAGCACACGCTGTTCCCAAATAAAATCGCCTGCCTGCCACAAATTTGTGGGGTATTCTCCGTGAACAGGCGCTGAATCATTAGCCGCTAATTCTTGCTCTCCCTGGCACAAAACCAAACGAGGCCGCAAATCGGGCAAGGTGGCGCTGCTTTGCCAGGCCAGGAGTACGCGCACGGTTTGCCCTGGCGCGGCTGTGCTGCGATCCAAAAGGGCGTGGGTGAGCTGCAAGCCATCGGCCAATTGCAGCGGCTCCGGCAGTGGCAAATAAGGTTTTTCTGCACCATACACATTTTCTTGACCGGCTGACGGCCGTTCCACTCTCACCTGCCCCAATACAAAATTCTGCCCCTGCGGCGTCCCCTGGCTGTCAATGTAGTCCAGCGTCTGCACTTCCCCTTCAACAAGATAAACGCGCATATCCACTTGATACGTGACCGGTGGGGCACCCGCGACAAATGGCAAAAAATGGTAGGTGGTGACGATCTCATCCACTTCCCAGCGGTTGGTGGGACGGCCGTTTGGCGTCACCAACTGGTCATCGCGGTCAGCAAGCTCCAGGCCGGTGTCATCATCCACGCTGAGGACGATAGCGTAGTTATGCGTCACTGGCGTTAAAAGCTGCCATTGCAAGGCAACTGTGACACCATCAGCAGTGGTAGCGGCGGGGACTACCCAACTGCCCAAGAAAGCGACGTCGCCAAAACGGCCGTCTCGTGGCGTTAGTTCAGGCTTGGCCACAGGCATATCCAATCGGTATTGGCTCAGCGTCAAATCATCCACCCACCAACGATTGACCAGATTGCCTGCGCTTTCCAGGGCAAAAGGCACCACACCCTGCCAGTCGTAAAAATTATCAGCATAATCCAGGGTGAAAACGTGTGCTGGCGGGGTGGTCCAATCGGCCAAATCGGTCCACATCTGTTTCTGGTCAAAGGCATTGGCCATGCGGATCGGCGTCTGGCCGTCATAGGTGAAGGGTAAACTCCAATCGGTGCGCGGCACCAGGATAAGATCAGCAGGCAGCGCATTTTCGTCCAATATTGCTGTTACGGCGCGCATATCGTCTTTGGCGAAGGCAGGATCAAAAAAGTAATGCTGCACCCCCCAACCTGAGAGCCAGAGGAAGCAAACGGCCGTACCCAGCCTGAACAAATTCCCCAAACCCGCCCATCGACCCAATTGTGACTGGCTGGGCGTGAGCAAATAGGCTAGCAGCAGCACCAACCCAGCAGCAAACAGGGCAATGTAGCGGGGATGCGAGTAAGATCGCACCAGCCAGACGGCAAAGCCCAAAAAGAGCGGCCCCAGCCAAAACAGAAGCAGCTCGCCGAGGCTGCGGCCAGTGTCCTCACCGTGCCGCCTTTTTGCCAACCTGTGTCCAAGAATTAGCAAAACAATCATTGCCAGGAATACGCCGCTTAACGGCCGTACCAACGGATCATCCAGCACGTTCACCAGGCCAGTCAAATGAAACCCCCACACCTGCGGCAGCACAAACCCCCAGGCAGGTGGTTGGGTGGTAAAACCCGCCAGTCTGGCCTCCGCCTGCACCGCAGGCCAGTTGAGCAGCACGCCAATTGCCCAGGGTAAACTGGCCAACCCAGCAGCAATCTGCACTTTGAGCCATGTGCCAAAGTGTGGCCCGCGCCACAGCTTCAGTGCCAGCCAGCCATTTAAAAAGATGAGCAAAAAAAGCGAATTGTAGTGCAAATGCAGGGCTACCCATTCCGTGACGCCCAGCGCCAGCCAAATGCTGCGGTCTGGGGAGCCAGCCACAACTTCGTGCGTGAGCAGCACCAGCAGCAGGTAGACCAGTGGCAAAAAAGCATACACGCGCACTTCTTGGGCATAAATAATGGAGAGGGACCAAACGGCCGTACACACCAAGCCAATGACGGCCGTGCTCCGCCCAAACCAGCGACGCAGCACCGCATACACCAGCGCCATCTGCAAAAAGCTACCCAACACCGAAAAATATCGAGCAGCGAACACGGTTGTTCCCGTCAACGACACCCAAGTTTTGAGCAGAAAAAAATATAGCGGCGGATGGATGTTGGTGATGCGATTCGCCACAATTTCCGCAAAACTGGAGGTGGCCAGATGTAAACTGATGCCTTCATCCCACCACAAACTTTGGCCGTCCAACAAATAGAGCCGCAGCCAAAACGCAGGCAACAATATCAGGGTCAACAGCGACAATCGCTGCCATTTCTTCATCGGGCAACGACCTCCAGCGACAGGGGCAAGACAAACTGGTCATCGGGCAGCGCCGCGCCATCTTCAGCCAGAATAGGCAAGCGCACACCAGTAGCCGACGAATACAGTCCTAGCACAATTTGGTACGTACCAGGCGGCGCATTCTCTGGCAGTTGGATAGTATATTCGTCAATAATCACCTGCCCAGCAGCCCAGGTGTTGCTGGGCAAACCACCCGGCCATTGGTCCCCTTGCACAATGATACGGCCGTCTGGCCCCACCAGATGCACAAAGGTCGAAATAATTTCAGTTGGTTGCTGTTCAATCTGCCAATAAAGCACGAGCTGTATCGGGTCGCCAGGATCGGCTGAAATGGTGATTAAATCATAACCGCGCAGAGTAGCCAGATCAGCAAATCTGAGCGCCAGTGGCTGCTCAATTTCGTCTGGCAGGGTAAATAACCTATCCGGTGAGACAATATTAATAGCGCCTAAATCGATTGGCGGCGAATCAAGGGAACGGCCGTTCCCATCCACCAATTCCAAGCTCAAATCATAATCACCCGCCGCCAAATCCGCCGGAACCGGAATCCGATATTTTTCATGAATCACTTGCCCTGCCTGCCACAAACCACTGTCAAAGCGGCTCAAGGGCAGTGTTGTCAGCGGCACATCATCAGCAAAAAATTGGAGATGGAGATCATCTGGCAAGACGGCCGTACTCTGCCAAAACAGATCAGCTGAAAAGGTGCCGGAGGTAGACACACTCTCTGGCCTATTTTCTTGCCCCAAGAAAAGTAATTTATCAGCTAGCAGCGGTCGAGGCGCGTTGGGCAGGTTGAGCGATACGGCTTGCTGCAACGGCTCTGGCGCTAAGGCTATTTCTTCTAACGGTTGCACGACCCCCAGGAAACGGCCGTCCTCAGCCAAGACAGGCAACTGCGCCCCACTCTCATCCGCAAACAAAAACAGCTCAAGGTGATAGTTGGCAGGGGGCAAACCCGGCGGCAGCGCCAGCGGATAACGCCAGATGGGCTGCTCATCCATCTGCCAATTTTCGGGGTAAAAGTAAACTTCATTCAGCAGCGGCATCTCTACTTGCGACCAAAGCTGACCATACTCATCCAGCAGGCGAATTTGTGCGTTGAAACGGCCGTTGGTTGGCTGGGCTAACTGCCATTGCACAAAAACATCAAGCTGATCATTTTGAACGGCTGTTGCCGCATCTAATAACTGAATTTCGCCCCCAAAATTGTGCTTATACGGCAGCTGCATCCAAGCAATCGGTAACTCAGTTGGATGGTCATTGGCATAAATCCAGGCTTGTATCTGATCGTCATAAAAAATTGTGTGCAATAAACGAAGATCTGAATGGGGCACATTTCTAAACTCATTTGCCTGATACCCAGCCAGCGTAGCCACGACAAAATCGGCTTGCTGCCAATTATCCCCTTCGCTCAACAGGGTTTTGCCAGGGAAAAAGGGGGCAAAGGCAGGAGCAATGCCAGCTACGGCCGTTTTCTCCGCCGCATTTGGTTGTTCCGCCAACCACTTTGCCGAGGCACTCACCGCTTCGCCCCACCCCATCGGCATCACATACTTGGCAGTAATTGTTCCTCCAACGAGTGGATTGTAAGTATTGAGCATGTACGGTACGGCCGTTCCCAAATAAGCCAGCAGCACAACTATCCCACCAATCACTGTTTTTTGCTTCCAGGACGGCCGTTGTCGCAGCAGCAATCCCCAACCCTGCATCCCCAGCAAAAAGAGGAACGGTAGAGCAGGCAGCAAATACCGATCATACTTTTTAGTCGCTAAACTCAGCACAACGACAAAAAAGACAGGCCAACTCATTGCCAGCCAGAGATACGGCCGTTGCCACCACCCTGTTGCCCATTTTCGCCGCAAACCATACCAAACGCCCAGCAGCAACCCGACAAACACAAGCGGATTCAGCCGATAGAGCAGCGCCACTGGGTAAAATTCTGGGCCATATGCCTGCTTATTAAATCCCATAAAAAATGTTCGCGGCAGCACTTCTTCCGTCTCGTGGAAAATCGTGCCAATGATCGTCTGGTAGGTGCCAACAGGTGATGTCCACAGCGCAGGCAGCAGCAAAAATTGAATCCCCAGCATGGCCACCAGCCAGACCACACCCAGCCCGATAAGCCGCCGCCAACGTCTGCGCCACACGATCAGCCCCACGCCAAAGGCCAGGGCTGCAAATGGCAGCAGGATCAGCGCTGCGGATTTGGTTAAAATGGCACACCCGGCCGCCACGCCAGAAACGGCCGTCCAACGCCAATCACCATTTTCTCCCTCAGTTAAAACCACCGCCAACGCCAACAGCGAAATCGTGGAAAAGGTTGTCATCAGCCCATCTACATGCAGTAAACCAGACAATCCTGCCACAAATGGGTCCAGGGCCAACAAAAACACAAACCCAGCCGCCAGCCAAAAACCCATCAATTTTCGCGCCAGCCAAAAAATGAAAACCAGTCCCAAACTGTTCATCACTGCCATGGCAATGCGACCTGCGCTTAAAAAAGTGGCCAGTTGGGGGAATGCTGCCGTATTTTCCGGAGCCAGCCAGGCAAGGTGAGTAATCCATTCGTATGCCACGCTGTCAGACGGCCGTAACCACAGCTGAATGTGTATCCCCAACGCCCCCAACCAGGTTGTTATCACCCCTGGATGCCCGGTAGTCAGCGTTTCTGCCCACCGCCCTTGCCCGAGCGCCTGGTGAAATAGTACTGATCGATGCACCCAGTTCAACTCATCGGGCGTAATATATTGCCCCAACGCCGCCAGCCGGGGCAACAGCGCCACCACAAACATAATCATGGCCACAAGGGAAAAATGGCGGGAGGCAAACGGCCGTAACCGCTCTAAAAACGAACTCATCCCCCCAATCATAGCGCAAAGCAAGCCAGTCGAATACTATTTTCTGAGGCAGGTTGACTGCGGCGGGAACGGCCGTTATGCAAAACAAAACAACTTTATGACCATATGAACATCATTAACAGGAGTAATGTTATATTGCCAGCAACCTTAAACTCAGTATAATCAAAGAAAATGCCCTAGTTGGTAAATGAAAGCGAGGACGAAGAGTTTTGAGTGACAATGTAGCAAATTTAGGAGGGGGCGAACAAGGCCACCCAATGGAGTTCCTCCTGGCCGAGGAACTGAACTTACCCACAACTGGTGAAACCCGTCAAGGTTGGGTAATCGAACATCGGAATAATGCAATTCTGGTCGATATTGGCGCAAAGTCTGAAGGAGTCATTTCTGGCTCTGAATTACAAAATATGGATGACGAAACCCGTGAGCTATTAGCCGTTGGTAATGAAGTCTCCGTTTACATCGTCAATACAGAAGATCAGTATGGAAACGTTATTGTTTCCTACGCAAAGGCAGCCGAAGAGCTCGATTGGACAACAGCCGAAGAGCTGCTAGCTTCCCAAGACGTTTATAAAGGGAAAGTAATCGGCCAAAACAAGGGCGGAATCTTGGTTAAATTAGGCCAGTTGCGTGGCTTCGTTCCCAACTCACAGATCAGCCGCCGTCGCCATTTTGATGACAATCAAAAAGGCAAGCTCCTCAATAACGTAATTCAAACCAAAGTTATTGAGGTGGATCGTAAGAGAGGCCGTTTAATATTATCAGAACGAGCCGCCGAGAAGGAAGCACGTCAGGCCAAACGAGCCGAGTTATTGGCTAGCCTGGAAGAAGGCACCGTTTTAAAAGGGCGTGTTATCAATTTAGCTGACTTTGGTGCCTTTATCGACGTTGGTGGTGTTGAAGGTTTGGTTCATCTATCTGAACTAAGCTGGAAACGGGTAAATGCCCCAGCAGATATTCTGGAAGTTGGGGATGAGGTTGAGGTTTTTGTTCTGAACATTGACCAGGAACGAGAACGATTGGCCTTAAGCCTGAAGCGCCTAGAACCTGATCCCTGGACAATCATTGATGAATATTATCAGGTTGGTCAACTGCTCGAGGCAACCATCACGAAATTGACAAAATACGGTGCATTTGCTCGATTAGATGATGATTATGCTTTAGAAGGTTTGATTCATATATCAGAATTGTCTGAGAATCATGTGAATCATCCCAAAGATGTAGTACAACAATCGCAAACCGTAACTGTCCGCATTATTCGTGTGGACAAAGACCAACGACAGTTGGGTTTAAGTATTAAACAAGTTGTTTCTGACAAATTCGTCGAGGCAGACCTGGAAAAATTAACAACTATCCAAGATTAGTCAGATGGGTGGGGAGCCAACCACTGATATTGGAAAGTTGTTCACCTGGTCTGAAGTCACGAATGGTGAGAACCGAGGTGAGCACGGGTGAACTCTAAAAATTGGGAACGTTTTACGCAGCGCGCCAGACGCGTTCTAAGTTTAGCCCAAGAAGAGGCTGAACGATTAAATCATAATTACATCGGTAGTGAGCATGTCCTCATAGGGTTGCTCCGCGAAGAAGGTGGCGTTGCCGGACGTGTTTTACGGGAGCTTGGCCTAGATGCTGTACGTGTCCAGGCTATGGTTGAAAGATTGTCCGGAGGGCCGGGAACCAGAACCCCATTTACGAAAATTGAGCTTTCGCCAAGCACGAAGCGCGTGCTTGAGTTAGCCGTGGAAGAAGCCCGCCGTATGGGTCAGCATTACATCAGCACAGAACACCTGCTGTTAGGTTTGGCCCGGCAAAATGAAGGGCTTGCAATTGATGTCCTACGCAAGTTTGGCATTAGTGCGGAGCAAATTCGGCGACAAACGCGCCGAATGCTGCGCGAGAGTCCGGTTGCTACCAGCGAAAGTAGTAGCAGCAGCACCCCCCGCCGCTCTGCCAAAAAGGAAAAGAGCAAAACGCCAATGGTCGATCAACTGGCCACAGACCTGACTGCCTTAGCTGAGGAAAACAAGCTCGATCCCGTCATTGGGCGCAGCACCGAAATTGAGCGCGTTATCCAGATTTTAGCCCGCCGCACCAAAAACAACCCGGCACTCATCGGCCAACCAGGTGTAGGAAAAACTGCCATCATCGAAGGGTTAGCCCAACGCATCATAGACGGCCGTGTTCCCGACATCCTCCACAACAAGCGTGTTCTCCAACTGGATGTAGGGAGCTTGGTAGCTGGTACCATGTATCGCGGTCAGTTTGAGGAACGCCTCAAGCGTGTCATTGAAGAACTCAAGTCTAGTGATGCTATCTTGTTCATTGACGAAGTGCACATGCTGGTTGGTGCGGGTTCTGCTGGCAGCTCGGTTGATGCAGCCAATATCCTGAAACCTGCCTTAGCTCGTGGTGAATTGCAAACCATTGGGGCCACCACCCTTGAAGAGTATCGCAAGTACATTGAAAGTGATGCTGCTCTGGAGCGGCGCTTCCAGCCCATTCATGTTGATGAACCATCGCCGGAAGAAAGCATCGAGATTTTGCACGGCATCAAGGGTGCTTACGAAAAACATCATAATTTGTTTATTACTGAAGAAGCCATTGATGCGGCCGTTCATCTTTCTACACGTTACGTCACGGACCGGTTTTTACCTGATAAGGCAATCGACTTAATCGACGAAAGCGCCTCACGGGTACGCATGTACCGTGTACCGCAGCCAGCAGACATTCGTGAAGCTTATGATAATTTACGCGACATTCGTACTGAGCGGGTCTTAGCAGAAGATGAAGGTCGCGCTGAAGATGTAATGCATCTGAACGAACGCGAAGAAGAAATTCAGCGTCAGCTAGATCAACTACGTGCGGGCAGTGCTGAACAAGAAAAGTCTGTTAGCGTAACGGCCGAAGACATCGCCGAAGTATTATCCATGTGGACCGGCATTCCAATTTATCAATTTACTCAGGAAGAGTCAGCTCGCCTATTGGAAATGGAAGAAGATTTACGTAAGCACATTGTTGGTCAGGGTGAAGCAATTGAAGCTATTGCCAAAGCAGTTCGCCGCGCCCGTGCTGGTCTTAAAGACCCGCAACGACCAATTGGCTCTTTCATTTTCTTAGGCCCCACAGGCGTAGGCAAAACGGAGTTGACCAAGGCGCTGGCTAAGTTCCTATTTGGCAGTGAAGAGGCTTTGGTTCAACTAGACATGTCTGAATTCATGGAACGGCATAATGTGGCTCGTCTGGTGGGTTCACCCCCTGGCTATGTAGGTTATGAAGACGCTGGCCAGTTGACAGAAGCTGTGCGGAGACGGCCGTATTCCATTATTGTTTTTGACGAAATTGAAAAGGCCCATCCTGAAACCTTTAACATTTTGCTGCAAATTATGGAAGAAGGTCATTTGTCTGATGCCAAGGGTCAGAAGATTAACTTCCGCAATACCATCATCATCATGACTTCCAATGTGGGAGCAGATACGATTCGTCGTGGTCCTAATTTGGGTTTTGCCTTCCAGCGTGACGATGCCATATTGGAACAAGAACAGCATCAAGAAATGCGCAAAACGTTGTTAGATGAACTAAAACGACAGTTCCGTCCTGAGTTCATCAACCGTGTGGACAGCATCGTTGTCTTCCGCCAGCTAACCAAAGAAAACATCCGCCAAATTGTGGACATCATTCTCATAGAAGTCAACGAGCGTTTGGCCGAGCATGATCTTTCCATCACAACCACCGATGCCGCGAGAGATTGGCTTGGTGAACACGGTTACGACGCCGAGTTTGGCGCACGGCCGTTACGTCGGCTCATCCAAACAGAAGTGGAAGATCGCTTATCCGACGCCGTTTTGGCGGGTCGCTTTACGGCTGATGACATCGTTGCTATCGATGTAGAAGAAGATGAGATTGTGCTGAAGCATGAAAAAGAAGCTGCCCTTCCGGCAACTTAATAAACGACGAGTAAAGTCAAAGTAACCAATAAATAAGCCCTGGCAAAATTGCCAGGGCTTTTTCTATTTCGCTTGGGGTTAGGTGGATTCAGAAAATTTATTC
>JBNKLQ010000137.1:0-15841 GCA_050292445.1 Promineifilaceae bacterium (SeqCode)
TGAAAACTGCGCGGATAAATCTGATACACGATCCCGGTTTGCCACCAACTGCTCATGAAGCCATCCTTTTTCATAAATTGATTTACTTGAGGTTATATGAAAAATGAGCAGCCTCGAAAACTTGAGGCTGCTCATTTTTTTTACGGCTTACTTATTCAGGAGTGGCAGTCCTCAACAGTTATTTGCTAAAAATTATTCCGATCAAGGACTGCCAGTCTTAAGTCACGCAACTATTCCATTTCAATCGCCAGGGCCACTGCTTCGCCGCCGCCGAGGCAGAGGGAGGCAATGCCACGCTTGAGATCGCGCTGCTGGAGAGCATGGATAAGCGTCACCAAAATGCGCGCCCCGCTGGCTCCGATGGGATGTCCCAGAGCAATCGCGCCGCCGTTGACGTTCACCTTTTCCCAATCCCAGGCATACCCTTTTTGCACCAGCTCCACGCCGTTGGCCAGCACCTGGGCGGCAAACGCTTCGTTCACCTCGAACAGATCAACCTCCTCCATTTGCCAGCCAATTTTATCCAGCAGGCGCGGGATGGCACGAGCAGGGGCGGCAAAGAGCCATTTGGGCTCCACGGCGTAATGGGTGTAGCCCACAATCCGGGCCAGCGGCGAAGTACCCTGCCGTTCGGCCTCGGCGCGGTGGGTGAGCACCAGAGCCGCACCACCGTCGTTGAGGCCAGGGGCGTTGCCTGCGGTCACCTGGCCGTCTGCCTCAAAAGCGGGACGCAGCTTGGCCAGACCCTCGACGCTAGTTTGCATCTCGTAGCTACCGTTGCTGAAACTGGCGCGAATGGGCTCGTCTTTGTCTACAATGACGCTGCCTTTGCGGCTTTTAATTTCGACGGGGATAATTTCGGTTTGGAAACGGCCGTTTGCCGTAGCCTGTGCCGCTTTTTCATGACTGCGGTAAGCAAACTCATCCATCTCCTCGCGGGACACTTCGTACTGCTTGGCAATAAACTCGGCGGCATTGCCCATTGGCCACTCCTGGAAGGAGCACCACAGGCCGTCGGTCAGCAGCGAATCTTGCAGATCCACGTGGCCAAAGCGCAGCCCCTGCCGCGCCTTGGGCAGCAGGTACGGCGCGTTGGACATGCTCTCCATGCCGCCCGCCACGTACACAGTCCCTTCCCCGGCAACGATACCGTTGGACGCCAGCATCACGGCTTTGAGGCCAGAGCCACACACTTTGTTAACACTGGCCGCACCGACCGTATTGGGTAGTCCACCGCGCAATGCCGCCTGCCGCGCCGGGGCCTGCCCCACGCCAGCAGCTACCACATTGCCCATAATGACTTCATACACAGAATTGGGATCGATGCCGGAACGGGAAACGGCCGTTTTCACGGCCAATGCCCCCAAATCCGTTGCTTTCTGGCTGGTGAGGCTGCCGGACATTTTGCCCGTTGGCGTGCGGGCTGCACTTAAAATCACAACATCCTGGTCACTTTTATTACTCATGTTTACGCTCCTCAGTGGGTGAGAATTTGTTTTTGTTAATGTTTGTATTGTACATGATAGGAGTTGCAATTGGGGAACGGCCGTTACACGCATACCTATGACCTCATATAGCCATAAAGTACAGATCGGATTTGCCATAATTTTGTGTATAATTGCCAGGTGGCTTTGTAGTTAGTTCCTAACCGCACCCCCCAAGTTGATTTTAAGCAGTGCCTTTGACTGAATTTGAAGGGTAGAACATGCAATTACCTAGCGAACAACATCCAATTTGGCAAGAATTGATAAACAGAAAGAATCACTACCATTTCGAATTTTTGGCCGCCACCCTACTTCTGGGCAAGCTAAATCTAAAGTGCCGGCTTGACAAAACCCCCCAGGAAATGGAAAGAAGTATTCATGAATTACGTTCATTCTTTGAAAGGAATTTGCATCTACCAAAAGTGCAAAGCGATCTGAGAAGGGTTTTTGGCGAAGGGCTAATCATGAATCAGGAACTGTTTGATGTAGCGACTATAATAAAATTTCTACAAAATGGGGACAAATTCATTCTGGCTGGGGATGAAAAAATCCTAAACGAATTACCCACAGGAAATTGGATAGGAGGCACAATCCCTTACTTTATGACGGATGATGGAGGCATGTTTACGCAAGAAAAGATATATGCAACCAGAATGCCAGATGATGCAACAAACATCGTGACCCAAACCTATGACGTCAACACAATCGATCAAATTTACCTGGATGCCCCCGCTAATGGCTTTAGCATCATCATTCTACCCGCTTTTAGCCCGGTCCATACTTCATTCGCCTTGAACTCGCCAACTTATGAAGGATTTGCCACCAAACCTTTAATCGGATGGGTATCTGGCGTCTCTCTCGATGAATTGGACCAATCCACCCCCAAAACATTCGACGGGACAAACCCAGGCCATGACGACAAAGCGGTCGTCTTTCATATTGAGTTACCGTCGCACAAGGCAGCAGATATACAATTCGTCAATATCTTTCAACCGGGTGAGGGCGATACAATTACCTTCCCAAACAATGGTTTTCAGACTAAAGATGCTTACGTCAATGGCACGAAAGTGAATTTTGCTACCTACATCGAGCAGAACAATATTGATACAAGATTGCCTTTAGTGGCTGATATGTACGGAGCCATGATTAATACCAGCTTCCGACAAATAAATTCGGCCGAAAAAACGGTGGACTTCTACGCGCCGGTTTTTGACGGCATGGACTACAAAATTGCCAAACCAATCAATGATTACGTCACCGACTTTGAAGCAATGGTTCCAACCAATCTGGGAGATGCAATCTTTTTCTCGTGTAACTGTATCTTGAACTACAGGTACGCCAATCTGGAAGGCAAATCTCTCCAAGGCATTACAGGTCCGATGACCTTTGGCGAAATCGCTTATCAGCTGTTAAATCAGACGATGGCCTATGTTGTCATAGAAGACATCGAAGCCTAGGAACCATCGGTCCTTCTATGGCTGGCTGAAAAACAACTGGCGTCATTAATAGTTATGGCATCGAATTGCTGCATCCTTGCCGTGAAGGATGCAGCCCTCAGCAGAAATGATGCAAGTGTTAGCGCACAAAAATCAATCCTTAGAGTTGTGGCCTAAACCTCAATCAGCTAGCCAAGTTATTAGTCCAACAACATCACTCATAACAAACAAATAAAATAATCCCAGCCCGCCTAAATAAAAAATCACCTCTCGCCACTTGACCGACTGTAGAAAACCTTTCCACAGTTTTATGAGAGTCAGTCCAAATCCAACCGGCGTCGTGCCAACAACACCGATAAGTAATACGATTGTCGGCATATAAAAAAGTGTACTTAGCCCGGCATCTTTAGGGTCCGGTTGTCCATACGTTGGTAAATGACCGATCTGAAGCGATGTTGTTATGACAAACATAGAAAATAGTATTAACCACAGCCAGGGGAACCAAATGATGATCCTGTACATTATTTGCACGTAAGGCGATTCCCAGGCAGAAGAGGTTGGTAATAATGTTTCTTTGGCTGATTTCATTTTTTATCTCCAGTCAGTTACAACAGGTTTATGGAATTAGGCTTCCTGCCTGCGTGGCGACATAAATACCAGAGAATTGCCCTGTTTTTACTTCACCAAAAAGATAATATATCCCATCATGATAAACCAGTTCTGTAGACCACAAGGCTGTTTTATTGGGAATCTCTTCAAATGTTTGCAGGGCACCCTTTGATCGTCGCCAATGAACCCCATCGTCGCTGAGAGCGTACCCCACTTGCACCCCATTCCCGATAGAGGACGCATACAGCAAAACCCATCCGTCTGGTGTTTGCAGCAGCAGCGGATCAGAAACGGCACGCTCATCCCATTTTCCTCGTTCATTGCTAGGCCGAAAAACAGGATCGCTTTCCGCATATACCGAGTCTGTCGTCTCAGGATCGTCATATTTTGTCCAGTTAATGCCATCGGGCGAGGTTGCCATGCCGATCATGGCACGGCCGTTTACGCCCACGTAATACATCACGTATCCAGCCTCATTTTTCATGACAAACGGCCGTCTCACACCTTCTGAATCCCATGCCCCTGCTTCACCTGGCTCCAGCACATATGCTTCATCCGCCGTCCACGGCCCCAGCGGATCTGGGGCTGTAGCCCGACCAATATAATTAACAGATCGACCCGACCCTTTATTCCATGTGTAGAAATAATGCACCCAGGTACCATCTTCTTCTACGTGCATACTGCCGCCAATGGGTACATGGTTTTTGTTTGGCAAATCCTGTTCTGAAAATACAGGGCCATCTGCCATTTGCGTCCAGTGAAGGCCATCGGGCGAAGTGTGGTAAGAAAGCCCAAATGTGGTGGGTGGCCAGCCAGGGAACCGGTTGAGAAAAGCGTGGAATTGGCCATCATGGTAGAGAACGGCCGCAATGTCCAAGTTCCGATCCCAATCACCCTCTTCACCATGCTCAATAACAGGGTCTGTACTGGTCAAAGGCAGTATATTTGTGGCATCAAACCGTTCAATGGGAACGGCCGTAGCGGTGGGTTCAGGCAATGGCTCTAGGGTGGCCGTAGCAGTTGCTAGGGGAACGGCCGTTGCTGGTTCTTCAGTAGGAGGCAAAACTGTCGCTGTTGCCGGTGGCTCAGATTCTGACGAATCCATTGTGGCTTCACTTGGTTGTGTTGGCGGCACCGAAGCAACATCTTGCCCATCTGCTCCACAGGCCGATAAAATTAGCAGCACACCAACAAAAAACAATAAATAAGCTATTCGATACATTTGAGATAATTTCATTTAAAACTCCATCAACAAGAGACTCGTTAAGCGCATCCCAACAAGTCTTTAAAAAATTTAAGGTAACAAAGACCCCTCATGCGTAGCCAGATACACGCTTGATGTTCCATCGACCACAATTTCCACAAACAGATGATAGGTACCATCAATAAAGCGAATTGAAGGGCCGTACGAACCACGGCCGCCGCTCACATCTTGTGGGTTAATGATCGGGGCCTCAGACCGCTGCCAATTGAACCCATCTTCACTCAACGCATATCCCGTTGCTTGTGCAGTACCCCGGCGGCTGTTATAGACCATCACCCAGCCATCGCTCGTTTGGATGACATCCACATTCATGATGGGGCCACTGTCCCAGGCGGTGTTATCTTCATTAGGAATCAAAATAGGATCGCTTTCTGCGAATTTGGCGGCATTAGTTGCAGGATCATTGTATTTTTCCCAGGTAATGCCATCGGGTGAGGTAGCAAGTCCTATCATTTTGCGCCCAAAATCATTTCCTGCGAAATACATCACAAATCCATCATCAATTTGCAACACAGACGGCGCTTCTACGCCACCACCGTCCCAACTGCCATTACTACCCGGCTCCAAAACAGGGTCCGTATCAACTGTCCACGGGCCAGATGGGTCTGGGGCAGTCGCACGATAAATGCTGGGTTTGTGGGACACCGCATTGAGAGGCCATGTGTTGAAATACATCACCCAGGTGCCATCCGGTTGCACATAGGCCGCAGAGGCAAAAGGCACTTGCTTATCATCAATGTCTGCCGCAGAAAAGACCGACTCATCCCCAACACGGCTCCAGCTGTAGCCATCTTCTGAAATTGAGTAGGCGGTGCCTCCGTCCCTTGGTGGCCACCCAGTTAGCGCATTTTGCAACATATGGTATTTGCCGTCATGAAACACAATGGGACCAGCAGATATATTGGTGCTGTCCCATGCACCCTCCGGGCCATGGTCAATGATGGGGGTTGTACTGACTAGCGTGAAGACATTTTCCGCAGGCAGGTATGTCAAGGCTGCTTCTGGTGTTTCTCTTTCGGGGTCCAGGGTTGGCGGCGGTACGGCCGTTTCCGTTTCAGCAACCTCCGTTGCCGTGGGTTCTGGTTTTGTGGGATTAACCTCTGTTGTGGCAGTGGCTGATGGGGCGTGGGTTACGGCCGTTTCTGTTGTTGCGGCCGAACACGCAATTAACAAGCTAACTGAAAGAAGCAAGAATAAAATCCGTGCTCGAATGAATGAATAGGGCATAACATCTCCAAAAGTTTTTTTGCTTTTGGGAGTTTAGCCAGGGGCAGATCAGTTGACATGACCTAAATGGGGACAATGTATGGGGACAATCTACTATCCAAACCTAACAGGTTTGCATAGAATTTAGTCAAAGATGATTCTACGCTAGGCAAAATTCGCTTTATTTCAGGCTATTTTTAAAACCTGTCAGGTTTAAAAGCCCTAAACTTTTAGCCTTCTGAAGGGCATCTTGGCGGCTGTGGACGTTGAGTTTGCGGTAAATGCGTTTGCTGTAGGTATAAATGGTCGCTGAAGAAACACCCATGTTTTCTGCAATTTCTTGTGCGGATAACCCAGCGGCAAAGAATTGCAAAGTCATTAATTCTCGTTGCGTTAAATCAGTTTTTACAGATGTGGGAAATTTAGACAAAAGCTGTGTGACATAATCGGCCATGATGTTCTGGGTGGCCAATTGTCTAAGCAGTTGCTGCATGGGTTCCCCTTCATCCACAAAAACGCGCACGTACCCTTCTGGCTGGGCGTTTTTGAGGGCTTGGGTCAGATGAGAAACGGCCGTATCTATTCCGTCTTTTGAACTGGCCAAGGCGCGCAAAATAGCAACCTCAATCAATAAATCATTGAGCGAAAATTCCTGTGCATGTTCCATCACCTCATCCAAAAAAGTGTGAGCATCGCTGCGTTTGCCGGTGGCGATAGCGTGACGCGCCTGCAAAAGTTTCACTCGTTGGTGAAGAATTGTACGTTGTCCTTGTCCTTGTAATTGGCGCGACAGGGAAACGGCCGTTTGAAGCAGCGCTGCATCTTGTTGCCCCGCTTGATAACGTAACTGCACTTGCCAAGCAAGGATAAATAACTGCTGCTCAGACCCTTCACCAACCCCAGCTAATGCCCCCCGCAGCGTTTGTTGGGCCAGGGATGGGTTGCCCTGCGCTGCTTGGAACTGCGCCAATGTTAAAAAATCCTGCAAATAACCCGCTTGCGAATTCAAACAGAGGCTACCCTGCAAATGTACCTCGACCAATGCCAGCTGGCCCCATCGATACAAAATACGGCACAGTTCAGAGTAGATGGCATCGGCCACATACCGTTTCGTTTGTTGCGGATAATCAGCCAGCAACAAAAGCATCTCATCAGCTAATGCTTTTGCTCGCTGCAACTTACCTTGCTGCCTATAGATTTGGCTTAACGCCGCCGCCGCAGAAAAGAGTGATCGATTGTTTTTAGACCGCTTTCCTAGCTGAATGGCAACGTTCAATTCGCGTTCGGCCTCATTGTATTGTTGCAAATTAAGATAGGTAATCGCCAAAAAATTTTTGGCAATGGCCCGTAACCGTTCGGCCTTGGGGTCTAGTGATTCATAAGCAAGGGGGGCATTTTTAATGACAAAATTATAGGCGCGCTGTTCAAACGCTAAATTAATGCGCATTAAAAAAATGTTGCCTTTTGCCGTGCGCAACCCCACATGATTTCCTACTTCCGCCTCAAGATCAGCCAGCAATGTTTCCGCTTTTTCCACATAGGGAACGGCCGTATCAAATTCACCCGACAGCAGATAAATCCAGGCTTGATTTACACACAATCCCAGGTTTCCCAAAACAATCTGGCGCGGAATTTGGGCAAACCAGGCGTAGGCAGGCGACACATTGCTCTCAAAAAGATATTGGGTGGCCGCCGCGCTAAAAATATCAGCATGTTCAGCAAATTTCTCAGAAGCAAGGGCCTGCTGCACCGCCTCGGCGTGGTAGCCATGTTTATGAAACCAAAACGCCGCACGGCCGTTTATCTCAGGTACTTTTTCTGGATAGCGACGCTGTAATTGGTGGCGCAAAAAAGCAGAAAAAAGATGGTGATAGCGAAACCATTCACCGGTGACATCTAAAGGAACCACAAACAAATTATCGCGCCGCAATTGGGCAATGATTTCCTGGCTGACCCCGGCACCATCCGTCACGGCATCACACAAAGGGGCAGAAAAACGGTCGAGAACGGCCGTTTCCAATAAAAACTGTTGAATAGCAGGTGGTTGTTGCAACAAAACTTCTTCCATCAAATAATCAGCCATATCAGCATGATGTTGAAGCAACTGCACCAGATCATCCTCCGAACCACTTTTGAATGGCGTGGTTTGCCAGGCCAAGCCAGCCAATTGCAGGCAAGCAACCCACCCTTCCGTTTGTTTGGTAATGATGGCAAGCTGGTTGTCGTTAAGCTGAATATGCTGCTGTTGCTGGAAGAAAACGGCCGTTTCTTTGGCCGAAAAGCGCAATTCATCTGCCTGAATCAGCGTGGCAACGCCTTGGGCGCGTAAACGGGCAATGGGAAAGGGCAGCCCTGTTCGGCTCATGATGACCAAATGCAAATTGGCCGGGGCCTGATTCAAAACAAATTGCACAATGGCGTGAACCATTTCACTTTCGATGAGATGATAATCATCCAATATCAACGTGATGGATGATTTGTCGAGATGAATGGCATTGAGCAAATCAACCAAGAGGGGCTGCAAATTATCCGTTTGAGCAAAGGTGCCCACGCTTGCTTTAATGGTTTGCAAATGGGGGATCGTTTGGGGATGAACGGCCGTTTCCAACGCCGAGATCAGATACAAAAGAAATACAGATCGTGCATTGTCCCCTTCATCCAAAGAGACCCAGCCGATTTTGGTATCGCCTACTTCATCAAGCCAACGGCTGATCAACGTCGTCTTGCCAAATCCGGCGGGCGCGGTAACGACAATCAATCTACCTGTATGACCTTTATTTAGTTTTTGTAATAACGATGGACGCGCAACCCAAAACGGCCGTTTCTCCGGCCGATTGAGCTTGGTTTGCAAAAGCGTCTTGTACACGCGACTATTATACCAAGCCACATAAAGGGGGAGAGGTGAGATTGGAGACTCGAGATTTTTACTCTCTGCGCATCCAATCTCCAAACTCCAGCCCTATTGAACGGGACAAACCGATTCGGCCGTCAGGCTGGGCAGGGCATAGCCCAAATCTGCCAGCGGGCCAGTGGGGTTCGGGAACGTTTGCAGCACATTGGTCGTGGCAATACAACCCAAGGCTGCACTGTGGTTAAAGTTGTAATCCTCCCAAAAAGCCACGACACCTTCCGTGATGTGTGCGTTGGGATAGTTGTTGTACAGCCAGCCAGACCAAACCGTGGCATTGTCCATATCGCCCAACTGCAAGTAAGCAATCATCAGGCGGAAAGCAGCAAACTGGCGGCTGGCATCGTAGGTGCTTTCCTGGATAATCAGCCCAACACCATCATCCAGGTTTGGATTTTCTACCACATCAACATATTTGGGAATGGCCGCCGCATAATCGCCAGCGGCAAACAGATCGTTGGCTTCATACAGCAGATGGAAGCGGTAGTTGGATGGATCCAGAATCGTTTCGGCCAGGGCAAACTGATTTTGCGCGGGCTGCCAGGACCAAACTTCTGTAGTGCCACGCTGGTAAGGTCCGGCCCCCGCAGAGCTAATAAAACCACCATGCTGCACCAAATCGGCAACACCGTCTCCCGTGCGATCGACAAACGTCGCCTCGCCGCTCATCATGCTGATGACCGGCTGGGGATATTGGGCAGTGGCAGGCACCAAACTTTGCACTGTGCCGTTGGGCGCGCCCACAATATCATAGGCGTGGTTACAAGTGTGTGCCCCACAAAACTGGCGCATGATGACCACTTCAGGTAAGCCATCGCCCGTCAGATCACCGATGTGTTCGATGGTAAGCAGCCAATCCCCATCGTTAACAAATTTGGCATAGTACCGGTAAACCAGACCCGCTGGCGAGACCACGATGGGCTCACCTTCAGGGCCAAAGACAGAGCCGGTATCCTGTTGCAGGATTGCTACCCACTCCACAACACCATCGCCGGTCAAATCAACCTCACGCCAATCAGCCAGGAAGCCGTTGGCGGACAGCGTTTGCTGCACGTCTTGCGCTGAACTGTCATCATGCCGCTGCTGGCCAACCCACGCCGCCAGTTCGGGCAGGGTCTGGGGCAGGGCTTGCTCCTGCGGGTAGATGGTAAGCATCAAGGTGTAGTCGATAGGACGTGCCAAGCTGGTTACCGTCAGCTGGTAATCGCCAGAACTGAGCAGCGTGCCGCTCCAGCTGCGGTTCTCATTTTCAAACCGTTTGTACGGTTGGCCATCAACCAGACCCACCAGGGAAAAGTTGGCATTATTGTTGTTGGAAATGATCGAAATCTCGGCAAACTGGTTGGCGGCGGCCCAAAATGTATACACATCATTTTGACCCACAGCCAGCGTATGATTCAGTGTGGTAGAAATTTCTCCAGGGGCAAATACGATGGGCATGGGTTGAACCGTGATCACGGTTGCGGCAACGGCCGTTGCGGTGGGAGGTACGGCCGTTTCTACCATAGTTTCGGTTGGTTGTGGTGTGTTAGTGGGGGATACGGCCGTTCCTTCGGCAACCGTTGGCGTGGGCTCCTGAGCAACCTGCGTCGCCAGCGGCGTAAAAGGCAGCGTGGCTACAGGCTGGGGGTCAGGCGAGGCTGTTGGCGAACAGGCTGCCAAAACCAGCAAAAGGAACCAGGCACTGATGATTCCCAGGTCTTTCTTGAAAATATTTTGTAGTCGGTACAAATGTTTTGTGTTCATTCGATTTGAATCTCTCTTTGGTTTCTTTGTTTCATAACAATACAACATCACTTTCAATTTTTAGTGTGCCTGATGGCAGAAATGAAAGCAAGCGGCATCTGGCAAACGGTGGTTTGTCGTCTGTATTGCGTAAGCTGGTGGAGACTAACTTTCGGCAGGAGCGGCCCAGGCATGGAAAAATAGTATATAATTTGGATTTTGGGGGATACCATGATTTTCAAAGAGAAAACGACCGTTTTAAAAAAATTCTGGCAAGCAATTATCATGCCTTCTTCCTTGATGCAAAGTATTGAAGGACGTCAGCTGTCAAGACTACTGGCTGCATGGTTACTCCTATTCTGGTTCCTCATTATCTTGCTCTTTTTCCTACGCACACCAGTCGGCGTAGGGTCAGAGGCAGAAATCATTGTCCGTGGCGTCCTAAGCATCATAATCCTCATCGCTTACTTCCTTAATCGTAAAGGTCATTACAAAGCAGCCTTGAGTCTCGCCGTAGTCAGTAGTTCCCTATTGATCATTCTGTTATCTGCCGTTGAAGGCGGGCAGGACGGTATGCAGGTACTTAACTATCTAACGGTGATTTTGCTCTTTTCCAGCCTGTTTTTTGCACCGCGCGCTATTTTTATAATTTTTATTGGACATTTATTAGGGATATCCCTGTTTACCTTGCTTAGTAACGAAATCACGTTTCTGCAAGCGATGAATGGCCCCATCAGCTTTAACTTAACGTTTGCCATGATCGTCTATTTCGTCGCTCGGCAGCGTAACCAATTGGGCATATTGAGGCAGAGGCAAACGTCACAAGAAAGAAACGTATTTCGCATTTTGGCTCAGGCCACAATCGCTGCTAGAGATGAAGGCACATTAAGCCGCGATGTGTTGTCCTATTTGCTAAAAGCATTGGATTTCGACTTAGGGATTGTGGCCTATCCAGAGAGAAAAGAATTCCAGGTGCCGGTGATGATGACGCTTGGTACCGAACTGGAAGCAGTTCGTGAATTCTTCTCCCTGGCAGAAAATAGCCAGAAAGAATTGCTATCGTTTTTTAGTCAGGAATCAATTTTTGCCCCTGATATACACCATTCGTCACTGTCGGCTACACAAAAAAACAAACTCACCCAGCTCGGGATTCAGGCGTTAATCTCTTGTCCGCTAATCCAGGCAAGAGAGAATAGCCAAGGCATTATGCATCTGGCTACCAGCACCCCCAAAGAGCTCCTTCGCGAACACGAGAGCTTCTATGAGACCATTGCCCAGATGTTTGCAGCTGCCCTGGCGCATAAGCGAGTGGAAGAGGCTGTGCGTAGCAGCGAAGCGCGATTCCGCCGCCTGGCTTATAGCTCACCAAACATCATCTGCATCATCGATTGCTCCACAACCGACATCACATTTATTAATAAAGAAGAACCGTTTGGCTATCCCCCAGGAACATTTGGAGAACTTGATGCGCTACTCAATATCGTTCATCCAGACGAGATAGAGCAAGTGCGCAATCAATGGCAATTATTATTGCAGGTGCCTGATGCCAATAGAGAAAACGAGTTCCGGGTACAGCGGGAAAATGGCGAATGGGAATGGATCGAGAGCCACATAACAACATTAGCCAATGACCAACAGGGAATGACCCGGCAACTGTTGTTGTTCATGACTATTGTCACTGAACGCAAACAAATTGTTGCCGCCCAAAAGATGGAGAGTTTAGGTGTCTTGGCTGGGGGCGTGGCCCACGATTTCAACAACTTGTTAGTTGCGATACTGGGACAGGCCTCTCTAGCATCACATTTGCTGTTGGGAAACGACTCGGCGCGCCCGCATATTGAAAAAGTTGTCGTTGCCGCTGAACGCGCCGCCACGCTCACCCAGCAATTGCTTGCCTACTCTGGTCGAGGACATTTTCAAATACGCTCTATTTATCTCAATGAACTGATCGAGGAGAATTTGCATTTGTTTCGGCTCGCTGTACCCAAACACGTAAAACTAAAGTCAAATTTGAACTCCCGTTTACCATCCATCAAAGCAGATGTGGGCCAAATGCAACAAGTGATCATGAATCTTATCCTGAATGGAGCAGAAGCAATTGGCGAGGCAGCGGGTACGGTAACGGTAGAGACCCACACACAGATCATCGGCTTTGGTGAAGAGCAAAATTGGCTCAATTCGAGCGACCCTTTGGAACCAGGGATGTACGTTTCTCTGATAGTCCGTGACGACGGTCAAGGAATGGACAGTCAAACCCTGGCTCGGATTTTCGAGCCGTTTTTCACCACCAAGGTAACTGGTCGCGGCCTGGGTTTAGCGGCCGTTTTAGGCATTATTCGGGGACATCAGGGCAGGATCAATGTTAACAGTGTCGTTGGTAAAGGATCGACCTTCAAATTGCTCTTTCCAGCCTCTACTGAAACAGTAGACGATGCCGAAAAGAATCATACGGGTCCATTCTCAGGTATGCCGGATGGAAAAGTGCTGGTCATTGATGACGAAGAATCGGTGCGAGAAGCGGTTGCGGATATTTTGGCAATGCAGGGGATCACTGTGATAAGTGCCGCCAACGGAAATGATGGCGTGGCGCTTTACAATGAGCACCAGAATGAAATCGAATTGGTTCTCTTGGATTTATCAATGCCGGGAATGAGTGGCTACAACACATTAATAGCGCTGCGACAGATTGATCCCACTGTCCGCGTGATCTTATCGTCCGGGTATGATGAAGCTGAAGCAATGGGCCAATTAAAAAGTGAAAAGCCAAATGGTTTTTTACATAAACCGTATAACATTAATCGATTACTTCAAACTGTCAAAGAGCATCTACCTTCGTCCTGAGATATGAGCAAGTCGTGGCACACCGTCCGCACGATGATTGAACGCACCGCCACTGCCAAAGGGCGGGCGGCTTCTGGGTACTTTTCCATTGAGGGCACCCGGCTGCATGAGCGGGCTTTGCGGGCGGATTGGTGGCCAACGGCCGTTCTTGTCACTCAATCTGTTTGGCAAAATCCTGGGGAGCGGGAAGCGGCCGTTTTGCAGCAGCTCGCCAACCAAAATATCCCCTGCCACCTTATCGCCGATGCCGAAATGGACACCTTAACCCAGGGGCGCAGGCTGGGCGGCCTCATCGGACTGCTGCCGCTGCCTGAGCCAATCGACCTGGCAGATTGGCTGGCGGCACACCACATGCCCACGCTGCTGGTAGCAGTTGACGTGGTTGATCCGGGCAATGTGGGCGGCCTGCTGCGCACGGCTCATGCCCTGGGGGCGGATTTATTCGTCACTGTCGGCGGCAGCGATCCGTTTCACCCCCGCGCGGTGCGCACCTCAATGGGCAGTATCTTCAAGCTACCGACGGTGGCCACGACCCTGCCAGACTTGTTTGCCACGCTGCAAACAGCGTCACTGCAAACCATTGGCACCGTGGCAGACGGCGGCGTTTTGCTGCCGCAGTTAGACGTGGGGTTGGGGGGAACGGCCGTTTTTATGGGTAGTGAATATTGGGGCTTGCCGGATGAATTGGCCGCCCAACTCGATCGGCGCGTCACCATTCCCATGAGCGCCGGGATTGATTCCTTCTCCGTCAATGCGGCGGCAGCCATCGTACTATACGAACTTCAGCGACAGAAGTATTTTTAACGCAGAGCGGCAGAGGCGCAGAGAAAAAAATGCCGCTCTCAAAGTGAGAGCGGCATTTTTAGAAGAAGGAGGAGGAAAAAGATTGTTGTTAGCTTGTTTATTAGAGGCGGCGTAGCGGCCGTTTCTTACGTCCCAATTTTTCCAGCCAGCAAAGCGGTAATCACCTCCCCCAAACTTGCCACACCTCGCTCAATTTCTATCTCGCTAAGGCCGCTAAAGCCCAGCAAAATGGCCGGTGGCGAGGATGACGTCATGAAGTATGGTGCGGCTGGATAAACACCCACCCCGGCTTCGGCCGCAGCCTGTACCACGGCCGTTTCTTGCAAACGTGTTGGCAAATAAAGCATCACATGCAGTCCGGCCGGTTCATCAGCGTAGCGCACCAGGTCGGGTAGATGGGTTTGCAGCGCTGCCACCAATGTTTGCCGCCGCTCGCCGTATGCCTCACGTAAATGGCGCAAATGGCGCTCAAAATGACCCTCCACCATAAAGTCGGCCACGGCCGCCTGGGTGAGCGTGGGCGCACCCCGGTCAATCAACCGCTTGGCTTGGACAAACGGCCGTACCAACTCCTGTGGCAGCACCACGTAAGAGAGGCGCAGCGCCGGGAACAACACTTTGGAAAATGTGCCCAGGTAAATGACCCGATCATCCACCGCTAACCCTTGCAGCGCGGCCAGCGGACGGCCATCGTAGCGCAGTTCACCATCGTAATCATCCTCAATGATAAGCGCATCATGCTGCCTGGCCCATTGCAGCAAAGCCAGGCGGCGCGCCAGCGGCAGCGTACCGCCTTGGGGAAATTGGTTCGATGGGGTAACAAAGATCATTTTAGCCTGACTGCGCTCAGGAATTTTTTCGACCACAAAGCCGGAATCATCAACGGGAACGGCCGTTACCCTGGCTCCATGTATTTGAAACAGGCGAAAAGCAGCAGCATATCCCGGCGTTTCCACCAACACCTCATCCCCTGGTTCCAGCAGCAGACGGGCCAAAATATCCAGCGCTTGCTGCGCCCCGTTGACAATCACCACCTGCTCCGGCTGGCAGGTGACCCCGCGCCAGCGCGTGAGGTAATCGGCCAGAGCCTCGCGCAGTGGAAAGAAGCCCGCCACTGAACCATACCGGGAAAGCATGGCGTCATCGGTGCTCAGGTAGCGAGCCAACAGCTTGCGCCAGATGTCGTAGGGAAAAATGTGGGGGAAAGAGCGGCCAAAACCAAAATCAATCTCGGGGCGGGGCTGCTTGTTGCCAGGGGTAACGGCCGTTTGCAACATCCGCTGCCCCCACGCTGAAAAATTTGGCTGAAACGGCCGTGTATCCGCCTCGCTTACCATTCCCGACGACAAATAAGGGGCAATAAATGTTCCAGCCCCACGACGACGCAGGACAAACCCTTCTGACGCCAGTTGATTATAGGCTTCGGACACAGTAATGCGCGCCACCCCTAGCTCGATCGCCAACTCACGACCAGGCGGCAGGCGCTGGGACGCAAATTCGCCATGCAAAATGGCCTCGCGTAGCTGATGATACAATTGCAGGTATAATGGTGTCTGGCTTTGTT
>JBNKLQ010000138.1:0-15833 GCA_050292445.1 Promineifilaceae bacterium (SeqCode)
AGCCAGCCCTTTTAGGCCACGAGAAATTTCGCTGATTTCCTGCACCCGATTGTTGGTACCGTGTTCCGCCGACATCAACTGCAAATAATCGATGATCACCAAATCTAGGCCATGTTCGGCGTAGAGGCGGCGGCATTTGGTGCGCAGTTGGTTGGTGGTGATGGAAGGTGTGTCGTCGATGAAGATGCGTGTTTCTGATAAACGGCCGATTGCCTCCATAAAAATTGGCAGTTCATGCTCATGTAGCTGCCCGCGCCGCAAGCGTTGGGAATCAATGCGCGTTTCGGCAGCGATCATACGTTGCACCAGCTGTTCGCCAGACATTTCCAGGTTGAACATCGCCACCCGCTTGCCGTAGCGCATGGCGGCTGTGAGCGCGATGGCGTTTTGCAGGCTCGTCTTTCCCATACCAGGCCGCGCTGCCAAAATGAGCAAATCAGAACGGTTAAGCCCGCCCAACAAGCGATCCAGATCGGTGAAGCCAGTTGGCACACCAATAACATCGTCCCCCTGCTCCATCAGGCGCTGGATGCGGTCTAAATATTCGCCAGCAATTTGTTTAACCGGCACCAAATCCCGGGTGGTCCGCTGCTCGCTAATGCTAAACAGGGCCGATTCAGAACGATCAATGACGACGTTGATATCTTCGGCTTCGTCGTAGGCCAGGTTGGCAATGGTGCCTGCCGCCCCGATAAGCTTGCGCCGCAGCGCGGCCGCTTCGACCAACTTGCCGTAGTTGCGGGCATTAATTGCCGTCGGCACGGCGTTGATAAGGCCAATGACGTACGCTTCGCCGCCAACCTCCTCCAGCTGTTCGCGCCGCCGCAACTCTTCCGTGAGGGTGACAAAGTCCAGCGGTTCACGCCGCTCGCTTAGGCTGAGGATCGATTCATAAATCCACCGGTTGGCGGTGCGATAAAAGGCTTCTGGGCGTAGAAAGTTGGAAACTTCAAACAAAGCATCAGGATCGATGAGCAGTGACCCAAGCACGGCTTCTTCGGCTTCCAGACTGTGAGGCGGCAGGCGTTCTATTGTGCTCATAAGCTTTGGTACTTATCCGAATATTTGCCACAGAGGGCACAGAGTTTTTAAAGAGTTGTTTATAGGTCTCGCTTTTCTCTTTTTCTCTGTAGCTTTTTTGGATTAATTCTGTGAATGAAAACGTGAAATGCCCAAATGGTACATTTCACGTCTACGTCCACTGTTTAATTTGTGTTGTTATGTGGGATCACACGCTATTCGTCGAAATCTTCAAAGTCGAGTGTATCGACAAAATCAGTGAAAATATCTGAAACTTCTGGTTCTTCAGCACCACCCTCTTTGGTTTCTTCCTGCAAAATATCTGGCTCGGGCAGCACACCAACTTCATCCATGACTTCTTGATTGACAAAAACGGGCACCTTAACGCGCACAGCCAAAGCAATGGCGTCTGAGGAGCGACTATCAATTTCTTGCAGCTCACCATTGACATCAATAAAGAGACTGGCGTAAAAGACGCCTTCGCTCAAAGCCTTAATAAGTACATGGGAAACTTTGCCGCCCATGGAAGTGATGACATTTTTAAGCAAGTCATGGGTGACCGGACGAGCCATTTCCACATCTTGAAGTTCGATGGTGATGGCGTCCGCTTCATAAGGGCCAATCCAGATGGGTAATTGGCGTTCGCTATCAATTTCTTTTAGCACCACGATGCGATGTTGAGACACAAGGCTGATGCGGATGCTGTCTACGACAACTTCGATCATGTTTACCCTCTTTCGTTAGCGCCTGTCGGCTTCTTGTATTATGGAATGACAGGTGCTAGGTGACTACTGAGAACAGTGATTGATCTTCTGCTCACACTTAGGGCATTGTAGCATAAAGTTAAAATTTATCCATGCTGCCAGTAGCAAAAAAGTTTGATTCTTGGCTAGTTGGAAAGTATCCAATTCTGGCCGGATAAGGTAAGTGTGAGTTGGGTGAGAACGGCCGTATTCGCCGTGCTCGCCTGGACTATTGCCCGATCCCCTTCCAGCAGAACTGCCTGTACTTCATACCCCTGGTTGCTCAACAAACGCACCAAATTTAAGTAGCTGGCGGCCAAAGGATCGATGAAAACGCCATCATTGTCCAGAATACGGGTGACGCTGTCTAGAAGCACATTGGCCTTGTTATGATCGCCAGCCCGTGAAGCCATATCGGCTGCTTGCAGCATCACCTCTAGCGTGACGTTGATTTCGTCTTGCGGGTGTCGGGTGAGGTCAGCTGGATTGCCATCCGTTTGCAAAGCGCCGGGGTAAGGCAGCCAGGCAGTAAGGAAGTAGGCGGTGGGATCATAAAAGCGCTGGTAGCGGCGCATGACATTGTAATAACGGATGGTTGTTTGCAGATCAATGAGCACATCCTGATCTTCCGGGAGGCTGCTTAGATACGCCATCCAGTCGGCTTCTGCCTGGGCCAGAGTGATGCCATAATATTGCTGTAAGTTCAGGTCTACTGCCTGTGACATGGTAGCAGCATCTTCGGCGGTTACATCCGTGTAAAACTGCTTGAACAGAGGCCAACCGTACGTATTAACAAGGTAGTTAACAAAACCGGCCGCCTCCAGATAGCCAATTTCATGCTGTACAGGGTAAAAATTATCGATAAGTTCAGCCAATGGGACGTATTGGTTGAGCTTTACCAGGGCAGCCGCACGCGGGTCGATATCCTCTGGCTTGTAATGTCCGCCGCTACCCCAGACAGCCAACCCTTCAGCCATGAAGGTAATCCGTTCTGGCGCAAATTGGCGGTCGATGATGTGAACCGCCTCATGGATAAGCACCTGGTCAAAACCCTGACTGGCATATTGACGGTCTAAATAGGAAATAACGACAGCATTGCCTGCATAGCCACCCTGCCCAATGACGCGATCAATCAAATAAACATCAATTTTGCGGGAAAGTTCTTCTTCTAACTGTAAGGCGGCTTGCTGCACGGCCGTTTCTACCCGCACCGACAAATCTGGCAAATCCCGATAAGCGGCCGTACCGCTAACAACGTGAATGGTGCAGCAGTTGGTCTCGGCAGTGACCCAGGTAGCGTTGCGTTCATTAGGTGGCAGCGTCAGCGGATCGAGTACTGAAACATTTAGCTCCACCTGATTATTGTTCCGGTTTTCATCCCCAACAGTAACGGTATCGTAACGGTCCAAAATAACGTGAACCAGATGCTCGCCCGTCTCATCTGTGGTGTCCCAGGCCCATTCAAAGAGCCCGACAGCATCCCCGGCAAGGTTACGGGCACTCAGGGTTCCTTCGGCAACATCCTGGTAATCCACCAGCAAATGCACGGTCACCGACTGTGGATCAACATTGTCCGGTACGTGGGCCAAAACCTGGAAGGTGACCCGATCTCCTGCATAAACATCTGGCACGGGATAAAGGAAGACATCTTCGTTTTGGAGAGCAAGATCGGGTTGGGGCGGTACGGCCGTATCTGTTGGCGCAGGGCTGGGGGCCGCCGTGTTTGTTGGTGGAATCTCTACGGTGGGGCTGTCGGAGGAGACGGCCGTTTCGGGCGGTGTGGTGGGATTGCTGGAAACGGCCGTAGGTATAACGGCCTCATCTGGCAAATTAGATGGGGTGGTGCAACCAGCTAATATCAGAAAGAGAAACAGTACGGTAAACGCGAGAAACTTATGGCCCATTACAAACCCACTACAAATTTATTACAAAAGAGATTCTACATTCAGCGAATTTCCCGAAAACGATCTTACAGCACAATGGTTCATTAAAAAGTTTCCGGGAAAAGAATAGAGCAGCCTTTTTGCTGCCTTTATTTTAACGGGTCACCAGGTGAGAGGTCCCACTGATTCGACTTCACTTAGAAATTGTTAAGATTGCCAGCCCAGAGTAAACACCATTAGCCAAAAAGATTTTGCCAGAAGCTTTTAATACTGTGCCACAGGCGCTGGAAAAAGCCAGGCTGGGGCGGCTGAGGAAAGTCATCATCAGTTGGCGGTGGTGGTTCAATTGGATCCGGCACTGGATCAGGGTCGGGCACCGGGTCGGGTTCAGACGGCCGTTGCGCGGGCATCAGCACATTGAGTACATCTAACACAGGCTGCAATTCGGTGGCCAGGGCATGCTCTGGGGCATTGCCCACTTCACCAGCAAAGTGCAGGCCGATCCCTTTACCGCTGGCCTCATCGACCCAAATCGAGCCAGAATCGCCCCCCATGCTAATTTCCACATTACCCACGCCAGGACGAGGCACAACGCGCACAACATTCTGGATCGCGCGCACACCTGCGGCCCCATAATTAATGGATGTGGTCATTTTGATACCATCAATGAATCCTTCGGTGCGCTCAGTGGTACGGCCGCTTTTCCACACCATCATCCCCAATTGGGGCGTTGTTACATCTTCAATCGTATCGCCATCCAGCGTTTCTGTTATAACTTCGCGGCTGTTGGTGAGCTGCGCCACAGCGGCATCGTACGGGCCAAGCACAGAACGGCTGAGCGTGGCAAAGGTATCGCCACTGTTGCCGCCATCCAATGACCCTGGCTGCCAGATTGGCTCACCAGGCGCAGCAGCTGGATTGCCGACAAAAACATGCCAGTTGCTCAACACCATCGGCAGCAGACTGGTCGCATCATACACTTTGGCACCCAGCGTGCCAGCAGTGATACGCGGATTGCCTGCACTCACGCCCAAGGGAATGGGATCATAGCGCGCTTTACGCGCCTCGGGCGCGGCTTCCAGTTGGGTTTGCCCTGGAAGCAGTTGCAAACCGTACTCCGCTTCGATCACATCAACCGGAATGCCGTCTATCTCTTTGGGGAACAAGTCTGCTTCAGACAACTCCGATAAAGGCACTTTTTGGGCAACATGCACGCGAATCGAGAGCTTGCCAGTCATCAAACCTTCTGACCATTTAAATCCCAGGTCAACGGCCGTAACCCCTTCACGTGCCAACCATTCCTCACGGACCGAATTAAGAACGGCCGTTGCCTGTTCCATCTGTTCTGGGCTAAAGGTTGTCATAATTATGCTCCTTGCATATACCTTTCAACTGGACACAAAACATTATACAGTGAAAAGTAGGTACAAGTGAAAAGTAAAAAGTAACGGGGAGTAGCACCAGGATGGAGACGCTTGTGTTTACGCTTTCACTTTTCACTACCAATTTCTAAACAGATTAACGACACAAGTGCTTTTTTACCGTTACCCACTTAACATGACCTTGTCAGCAGCGGTTAGTTTCAGTATGCTATAAACGTTGTTGCCATTGGTCGCATAATGGCTGCTTTTTTTCAGGGTTGTGTGATAAAAATTTGCGGTTGATCGTTTTTTTGTTTGGGGCACTGTTCCCTCTAGTTCAATTAACCATATAGCAATGACATAAGTTCGCTCCCTGATCTCTTAATTTCTGTCTCCACCGCCAGTGTGGAGAAAGTGTGATGGCTGTTCTAGGGGAACGGCCGTCTACAAAAGAGGTGTACCGTGTTACCACCCTTTCCTCAAAACCCAAGAACACTGACTGTACGCCAGCTTGAGTGTGTCCGCTGCCGAGAGGTTTTCACGATTGCCGAAGATTCTCCGAGCCGTTCTGTACCTCGCACAAATTTTTGGCAGGTCCCACAGGATCAATATTCATTAACGCCCTTACGCTATGTTAAAGACAGGGAGCAAGTTGGCGTTGTACCTGAAGTCCGCTCCCAACCCATTGAACACATTTCAGCAAATCAAGATTGGGGGCAAAATTACCACCTAAACTGTCCAAGATGTGGTGCTGATAATCGCAACTGGCTGTTTGTATCGTCCCGCCTACAGCCGAAATTGGCCCCAAGCAATATAAGAGGCAGCATAATTTCAGCGATTCTGTTCATCTTAGTTCTTGCTAAACTGTGGACAGAACTAATTGTTGAGGGCCGATTTTTTGCTATGGTTTGTCTATTTTTGGCCGCTGCCTTGCCACTGCTCATCGTACCCGGGCAGTGGCGTAAACTTCGCGATGGTCAACTGGCACAACGATTTTTGCCTCAGCTGCCCCAACCAAAAGTAACGCCACCACTGTATGCCGTTGCCATTCTCTATCTGGTGTTCATCGTTGGTTTTCCGAGCTTTAGGTACGTTGTTAAGCCAGTCTTTAGCCAGACAATCGCCACAACTGTGGCGGCGATGAGCGAAACAGAAAGTAATAATGCTAAAAGCACAGAAGAGAATGTTGCCGATGAATTGGAATTTTTCTTTGACTGGTTTTATCTTGGCACAATCGTCAGTTTAGTCTCTTCCGTATTTGCGGTAATGGGTGTGAATGAAGTTGTAAAAAGGGTGAACAATCAACTACCACGCCCAATTTATGCCAATTCGGCCACCATGGTACGGGTGACTTTATGGGAAGCCAAGCGTGCTCTAGAAATAAAAGACTTTTTTGATCGTATTCAGTGGACCATGACCAGAAGAAATGAACAAGGCGGCATTGATATGGAAGGGTATTTCCGGGACCCGCCTGAATTTTTGGCAAATGGACAGCTGGATGATTTTGTTCGGGTTCAAAAATATGAAATCAGCACCGATCGCTGGTGTGTGATTACCAGCGCCAAAATTCTTGATACCAAACATCCGCGTCCGGCTGGTGGTATGTATTCTATGCCATTGCCAAACAAAGCCTCGGATTCAGAGGTAGTACTTGGCCGCATCAAGTATTAGTTCCATCTGACGAACGGCCGTATCCCCAAAAATTCCTGTGGATACGGCCGTTTCCCATTTTCCCATTCTCCCCAATCGCGTATAATCCACCTGGTAGCCAAAGCACATACAACCTAGCAGATTCCGCAGACGGGACTTTACGCCTTTGGCAGCTTTCCCCGCGTAACAGAACCGTCCCACCGCGTATCTGCATTAATTATTTCAAGGAGAGCAATCCATGAGTTATGCCCATATCAAAGTACCGAATGGCGAAAAGATCACCTTTGCTGACGGCAAATTAACTGTGCCCGATAACCCCATTGTGGCCTATATTGAAGGAGACGGCATTGGCGTCGATATTACCCCCGCCTCGCTGCACGTTTGGAATTCGGCCGTAGAAAAAGCATACAGTGGCAAGCGCAAAATCGCCTGGATGGAGATCTACTCTGGCGAAAAAGCAGCCGAAGTCTACGACGGCGATTACATGCCAGAAGAAACCTTCGCAGCCATGCGCGAATTTGTTGTGGGCATTAAAGGCCCACTGACCACTCCCATTGGGGGTGGCTTCCGTAGCCTAAACGTGACCTTGCGCCAGGTGCTGGATTTGTACGCTTGCGTTCGTCCCGTTCGTTACATCCCCGGCACCCCAAGCCCCATGAAACATCCCGAACGAATGGACATCGTGCTGTACCGTGAAAACACCGAAGACGTCTACTCTGGTATTGAATTTGTGGCCAATTCCCCCGAAGCCAACAAAGTCATCGCCCTTTTGCGCGACGAGCTGGGCAAAAACGTGCGTGATGCCTCGGCCATTGGCATTAAACCGGTAAGCGAATTTGGCACCAAGCGCCTGGTACGCCAGGCACTGCAATATGCCATCGACCATAATCGCCCTTCCGTCAGTCTGGTGCATAAAGGCAACATCATGAAATTCACCGAAGGTGCTTTCCGCGACTGGGGTTATGAAATAGCGCGGGACGAATTTGGAGCAAAACCACTGGATGGCGGGCCCTGGCACACCATGAAAAATCCCAACAACGGCCAGGACATCATCATCAAAGATGTGATCGCCGATAACATGCTGCAACAGCTGCTCACCCGTACGGCCGATTACGACGTCATCGCCACGTTGAACCTAAACGGCGACTATATGAGCGATGCGGCCGCTGCCCAAGTTGGCGGACTCGGCATGGCACCCGGTGGCAACATTGGCGACGGCGTGGCCTTGTTTGAAGCCACCCACGGCACTGCGCCCAAATATGCGGGCAAAGACCAGGTCAATCCCGGCAGCCTTATCCTCAGCGGGGTGATGATGTTGGACTACATGGGTTGGACAGAAGCAAGCGAAATGATTGTGAAGGCGATGACCAAGACCATTCAGGACAAAACCGTCACCTACGATCTGCACCGCCAAATTGAAGGGGCTACCAAGCTCAAGTGTTCCGAGTTTGCTCAAGCTATCGTAGACAATATGTAAAAAACTAACCGCGAAGGACGCAGAGTACGCAAAGAAAACAAAAACTTTGCGTACTCTGCGTCCTTCGCGGTTTTTTATTCCACCACCTCTACGTCAAGAGGAATCGCCTGGCAAAGCGTGCCATCTTCCAGGCAAACATCCATCAGTCCAGAAATTTGCCCCGCTTTTTCAGGGAGAAATAATAATTCAATCTCTGTGGTTCGTCTTGCGGGCAGCAGCCAGTTAAAGCTGTAGCTGGCAAACCCGGTGAGGGGCAACGCCCGTATCTCACCAAACTCCGGATTACTGCTGTCCAGGCGAATATTTTCCAGATAATCATTGTCCAGATCAATGCTGTGCAGCGTCTGGCTGCCGGTAAAGACATTGGTCAGTTGCAACGTCACCACAAACGGTTCGTTCAGCGCCACCTGTTCTGGGGCATTGATCTCCATCTCAACGGTAGTAGGCTCGTTCAGCACCGTGCCAAAAAAGAGACGCCCCACCACAAGGGCAACGGCCGTTCCCACCAAACAAATGGCAACGATAAGGCCCACTAACCGGACTGTCCGTTTTCTGTCCATCAAGATTTTCCCTCATTACAAAACGGCCGTTACCCGCCGCTTAATCCGCCAGATGAACGCCTGCTTCATTTAGCCGCTCATGCACCAACGCCAACAGCTTGGGCCGCATCTCCGCACCCATCGCATATTTCGCTTTGGCCACCAGCGTCAGCTCCGTTTGCTGGCCAATCGAACCAGATTCGCTGATAATTTGCCACGGCTCTAGTAAATTGGGCAGCAGCAAGGGTGCTTCTTTGCTCAGCCCCTCCAAAATGGGCAACGCTCGACCTAAATCTTCTGCGTTGAGCTTAAGCGAGATGGTGGCTGGAGAAAAACGGCCCCGGCTAAAGTTGCGCACAATGCGAATCTCGCCATTGGGTACCACAAACAACTCGCCGCTGGGGGCACGCAGCGTGGTCGTGCGTAGATTCACCGTTTCGACCACACCTTCATTGCCCAAAATATCCACTTTCTCGCCTACATCAAAGGTATCTTCAAATAAAAACCCAACACCTGTCAGATAATCACTGACCAACGGCCGTGCGCCCAAGCCAAAAGCGGCCGTAAATAAACCCACCAGCCAAATCAACGTCTCGCCATCAAAAAACAAACTGAGGCTGAGCAAAACGGCCGTAACCACAGCCAAAAAAGTAACAGCACTGGCCACCAGGCTAAGTAAAGTTTTCTGTCGCTCCTGGCGCATCTCGCGCCGCTTGCCAGCTAAACCACCCAGGCGCAACACCCGCCTGGCAATCCGGCCAGACAACCGGTATACCAGATAAGCCAGCACAAAATAGACGCTGATGTGCAGCAGATCGCTCCACCAGGCTTCGGTCGTCCAAATTGTTACAAACTGTTGCCACATAACATTCTCCAACCCCCATTCTACATCAGTCGTGAGTTAGGAACACAGAGTTTCGCAGAGTTATACACAGAATAAAGAAAACTTGCTTTTCTCTGTGCAACTCTGAGATTCTCCGTGCCCCTCTGTGTTCCTGCTTTTTCTCCGCTTGACCAAATTCTAAATCTGCCTAACATATTGTTATGACAAATAACGGTGGATACAAACTAGAATACCTGGAAAAATACCAGGGTCGTCCCCCTAAACAATCTGGCAATAAAAACAATAACAACAAAAACAAGCGCGGCTGCCTGTCCAGAGCCATCATCCTGCTGGTGCAGCTTGGGCTGATTGGCCTATTTTTGGGTATTTTGGCCTTTATAGGTGCCTACATCTACCTCAACAATGAGCTGTCTGATTCCATTGACCAGGTGGTGGCCTACCGGGGTACTGGCGTGGGCGGCACCCCCCGCTTTTTTGATCGCAATGGCGAGCTGCTTTTTGAACTTACCACCACAGATAAGCGCCTCTGGCTGGCCTACTCCGAAATTCCTCAATCGGTAATTGATGCCACCGTGGCCGTGGAAGACGATACGTTTTGGGACAATTACGGGGTGGACCCGGCCGCCATCGGAGCTGCTTTGCTCAATAATTACCGTAACCAAGACGGCCGTCCCGTGGGAGCCAGCACCATCACCCAGCAGCTTGTACGCCACATCGCCTTCAGCTATGAAGAGCGCGTCAGCGTCAGCTACGAGCGCAAGCTGCGTGAAATCTTCCTGGCCTTCATCATGACCCAGCAGCGCAGCAAAGAAGCCATCATCCAGATGTACCTCAACGAAATTTACTACGGCAACCTGGCCTACGGCATCGAAGCAGCAGCCCAAACTTACTTTGGCAAACCGGCTCAAAACTTAACCCTGGCTGAATCTGCTTTTCTGGCCGGGCTGCCCCAATCGCCGCTGGATTGGGATCCATACACAAACTTTGCAGCAGCCAAAGAACGCCAGGAATTTATTCTAGATTTGATGGTGGAGGATGGCACCATCACCTCGCTGGATGCTGGAATTGCCAAGGGGGTAACGGTACGCATCGTGCCACGCATCACGGCCAACGAAGCCGCCGGGGACGCCACGCTGGAAGCCGCCCACTTTGTACTTTACGTGCAAAACGAGCTAGAGCGCCTCTACGGCCCCGATGCGATGGCCCTGGGCGGCTGGCAAATCACCACCAGTTTAGATTTGAACATGCAAGATATGGCGGAAACGGCCGCACGCGACCAGGTCGCCGCTCGCGCCGCCGCCCACAACGTCAGCAACGCCTCTGTGGTCATTCTCAAACCTGGGTCAGGTGAGATTTTGGCCATGGTGGGCAGCCTGAATTATTTTGATGAGTCGATTGACGGCCAGGTCAACGTAGCCCTCAGCCCGCGCCAGCCCGGCAGCAGCATCAAACCCATCACCTACGCCACCGCCTTGCAGCGCGGCTGGTCCACCGCCGACGTGCTGTGGGACGTGCCCATCGAGTTGGATTTAGGCGATGGCGAAAAGATGGTGCCGGTAAATTATGATGGTTACTATCGTGGCCCGGTGCTGTTTCGGGATGCCCTGGCCAACAGCTACAACATTCCGCCCGTGCAGCTTTTGCGCGACGTGGGTGTGCCCAACTTTGTGGCCACGGCGCGCAGCATGGGCATCGAATCGCTGCGTGAACCGCCCGGCTTTTACGGCCTGGCCCTCACGCTGGGTGGCGGCGAAGTCCCGCTGCTAGAGATGACGCA
The DNA here is from genome assembly GCA_050292445.1 of Promineifilaceae bacterium (SeqCode). Lineage (GTDB taxonomy): Bacteria > Chloroflexota > Anaerolineae > Promineifilales > Promineifilaceae > Leptofilum. Next base: position 11,295 of record JBNKLQ010000138.1, read on the forward strand.
CGCCTTTGCCACGCTGGCCAACCAGGGGCAAAAACCGCGCCTCACGTCCGTGCTAAAAATCACCGACAGCCGGGGCAACGTCATTTTTGATGCCCAGCAAAATCAGCTGCCCGCCGTCAACGCCATCGATGCCCGCATTGCCTACATCATCACCGACATTTTGGACGATGACCAGGCACGGGTGGTGGCGATGGGCTACAACAATCCGCTGGAACTGCCTTTCCCCGCCGCCGTCAAAACGGGCACCACCAACGATTTCCGCGACAACTGGACGATTGGCTACACGCCGGGCGTGGTGGTGGGCATCTGGATGGGCAATGCAGACGGCCGTCCCATGGTTGATTCGTCTGGCTTGCGTGGGGCAGCCCCGCTGTGGAACAACATCATGCAAACCATCTATAACGATCCGGAGATGATGCAAAGTTTGTGGGTAAACGGCCGTCCCCCTGCCAATGGTTTCATCCAACCCCAGGGAATTGAACTGCGCCCCGTTTGCCTGCCTTCCGGTACCGGTGGCAGCCGCTGTACCGCCACGCGCAACGACTGGTTCATCGTCGGCGCGCCGACTCATGGCAACGCCCGCATCAGCTATAACCCCAACATGGGCGAAAACTTGGGAGCCTGGACATTGTCCACCATGCCCCTGCCTGCCGATGAAGGCCAGCGCATTCTGGATGCCCAGCCAGAGCTGAGCAACGGCAGCAAAATCCCTCGCCCCACCGAATGTGTCATCAACAGCACCAGCCCACCGGCAGGGGCCACTGTGCGGCTCTACCTGCCCGTCCCCCCGTTTTACCCAGACGAGGTCAAAGCCCGACAGTGGGCCCAAAGCTCCGGCTACCGCATGGCCCCTCCCGCCGTCTGTCCCCTCAGCGTCCTGCGCGGCTCGCCTACGTCTTCTCCAACCAACACACCGGGTGGAGGGTAGTGAAAAGTAAAAAAGTGATAAGTGGGAAGTAGCCCACTTATCACTTTTTACTAAAATTCAAAGATTGTCTTCGTAAATATTACTCCGTCGCCATTAAAATATTGCTGCACGGTTCACCACAATCCTCAATCGCGGTAAAAATGTCGTCGATTGCTGGCTCAACGGTTTTGACGGTACGGCCGTCTACCAGCGTCAACGTCACGTCCAGGCTGTGAGTTTGGAAGATTTCTACTACTTCACCGCTGTTTAGAATGGAAACGGCCGTTTCCCAATCCACTATTTCTGCATCTTCTCCACTGGTTTCATGCATCGTTGCCGCCACAAATTGCAAAGAACCATTGTCAGTGTGCAGCGTGAGCCTGTTGCCAGACAGTGTGTAGCTGGTGACCTGTGCCAGGGCGGCTAAAAAGTCACTTTCCTGCTGCATCACATCTTCATCCAGGCAAGCCATGAGTGTGCTACCCACCAGCCCTACAGATAGTATGCCGTCTTCTGCAACGGTGGCTTCAGCAAAGTAGCTGTTGCAGCCAGCCGAGCCGTTGATCTGCTCGCCGTCAAAATTTAGCGTGAGTTCGGTGTTGGGCAGGACGGCCGTTTGGTTATCGTTTGGCCCAAAGGTAGCCAAAATCCAACTGGTGCCTTGCAATTCATTGTTGCCGTCTGGTCGGGAGATTGGTGTGGTGGGAATGGCCGTTTTGCTTACAACTTCCACCAATATCGTTTCCAGGGATGAAGCATCAGCCGGAGGATTGTCTATCTTCGTTTCGCTGACGCGCAGTTCATATTCATAACCTGGCTCGTATTCAAAACCAGTAATCTGGCCATAAAACAATGTCCATTCTTTATCTTGGCTTTCGCGCACCTGCATACATTCCTGCGGAGCCACACCCACACAATCAACCAGTTCCGGCCCTACAAATAGCGTTTTGATCGTTTCTTCCGGGTTTGTTTCGGCAGCTTCGTCGTTGGATTCTCCAACCGCGCCTGCTGCAAAAACCAGACGGCCGTCTTCATAGTCCAATGTCAGCTGATCGCCTTCTAGCGTGAAGCTGCTCACCGTACCCAATGCTGCCAAATACGCATTTTCCTGCTGCATGATTGGTTCAGGGCAAGCCATTCGGGTAGACCCAATCGCCCCAAATGTGAGCGAACTGCCAGATTGGTTGGCCTCGCCGAAGTAACTATTGCAACCAGCCGAACCATTGATGCCGTCGTCGGCAAAATTCAGGGTGATGGAGGTGTCGGACAGAACGGCCGTTACCGCATCTTCCGGTCCCAATTCATTGAGCACCCAACTGGTACTGTCTAGTACAATCCCTGACTCTACATCTGGTTCTATATCACCACCTGAACCAGATGGACTGCAAGCAACAATAGCCAACAGCAAAAGCAAACTGATGATGAATAGATTTACAAACTTTTTTTGAAACTTCATTGGAACTTTCTCCTCAAAAATAGTCGAGCTTGCGCAACCTGCGGTGTAACCGCATCCGTTCATTTATCGTGCACCCATTGGTTTAATTGGTTGGGGAACCTGCTTGAAGAAGCTGCGCAGCTTTAGTTATTAAGATTAACAGATGTTTGTGAATCGTTTCTCAAACCCTGCGCTTCTTTAACGACAAATAAAGCAAAAAAGTTCCATTGCTGCTTCAGACAATAAAAAAGACATCCACAATGGGATGTCTTTCAAAAACACGCTGTTAGATTTTGGGCTGTTAATGGTGATGCCCATCAGGGCCGTGTGCGTGGCCATGGCTCATCTCTTCTTCCGTGGCGGGGCGGAGTGCGGGAATTTTCACTTCAAAATGCAGCGTCTCCCCGGCCAACGGGTGGTTGAAGTCTAGCATGACTTCGGTTTCTCGGACTTCAGCAATGGCCGCGTCAAATGGTTCGTTTGTTTCGGCATCGCGCAAGCTCAAGGCCAGGCCTTCTTCCAATTGCATATCGTCGGGGAACATCGAACGGGGCACGATTTCAAAGGCTTCCATGTTTACTTCACCGTACGCTTCGGCCGCAGGCACCACCACGTTTTTGCTATCGCCAATGGTCAATCCGGCCAATGCTTTTTCCAGCCCCGGAATGATTTGGCCATAGCCGTGTAAATACTCCAAAGGTGTACCATCTTCAGACGAATCGATAACTTCCCCATCATCCAAGCGCAGGGTGTAATCCAGACTAACAACGACCCCATCTTTAACTTTCAACTGTTCGCTCATCTTCAAACTCCTATTGCCTAACCTGGATAGACCAGGGTCTTCTAGCAAAAAAAGAAAGACTTTCGCCCAAATCAGGAACGAAAGCCTTAAAACTTACTTATTTTAATTTTTTAACACCTGCCTACCCGATGGCAAGCAGGTGATCCAAACGCGATATGACCTTAAACGGCCGTAACGTTTGCCGCAGCTGGGCCTTTGGGACCAGCTTCTACAGTAAACTCGACGCGTTGCCCTTCGTACAAGGTTTTGCGGCCGAAACCATTGATGGCTGAATAATGAACAAATACATCTTCGCCATTATCCGTAGCAATAAAGCCAAAGCCTTTTTGGTCGTTGAACCATTTGACGGTTCCGGTTGTTGTTTCTGACATTGAAAAAGAATCTCCTTGTGGTTCTACGCAAACGGCCGGTTGTAACCACATCTATATTTTCTAAATTTGGCCGTTCACAGGTGCGGGCTTGACCCAATAAAAAAAGCACTTTCCCGACTTTTTGCGTCCAGGTAGTGCTTTCGAATATCCAGGACAAAACTCGCAAAATCTACACCGATAGCGTACACGATTCTCGGACTCTCGTCAATAATTTGGCAAAATTATCCAAAAATGCGCATCATGAATAACACAAATGAACAAATTTCATAAATCTGGTCAAAGGATCCGCCACCTTTGTAAATTCGTACCACACGGAGTTAAAAAGCTAGCGCGGTACGGCCAGCCCTAATGGATTGACCGTGTAATCTGGAAAGATGTCCGACAGCAGCGGGTTGTTGAGCCGCTTTTGAATAAGCTCGCCCAGCACATCTCGGTAATCGGTGGTGACGGCCAGGTCGCCGGGGCCAACCAATTGCTCATCGTGTAGCCCAGGCCAGCGAGCAAATACCTGCCCACCGTTGATGCCGCCACCCAGCACCATCATCATGTTGCCGTGGCCGTGGTCGGTGCCCAGACCGCCATTTTCTTGCAGCCGCCGTCCAAACTCAGACATCACCACAACGGTGACATTGCCCATTTGCGCCTGCAAATCTTCGTAAAAAGCGGTTAAGCCATCAGCCAGTTCGGTGAGCAGATTGGCCAGCGTGCCAGATGCACCACCTTGGGCCACATGTGTATCCCAACCGCCCAGATCGATGCAGGCCACTTCTACGCCAACTTCTGCTTTGATGAGTTGGGCCACCATGCGCATGGCCTGGCCAAATTCGTTTTCCTGGTAGACACGGCCGTTTGGCACATACCCCTCTGTATCAATCTTGCCCAACACGGCCATCGAGGCGAACGTTTGCTGTGCGGCCACTGCGAGCATGTCCTGGTTTTGCTCATAGAGCGTTTGCAGCAGGCTGGTCATTTGTCCGACGCGTTCCGGACGGCCGCCCAAATGATAGTCTGCAATGGATTGCAG
>JBNKLQ010000139.1:0-15724 GCA_050292445.1 Promineifilaceae bacterium (SeqCode)
CAATTTTCCAACGGTGGTGCCAGCTTTTTTGCAGGCAAGGGGATGAATAACGAGGGGCAGAAAGCGGCCGTTGCGGGCGCAGTCTCCGGGGCTCATCATGTGCATCAGGTTGCTGCCTTGTACGGTACGCGTGTCATTTTACACACTGACCACGCCGCCAAAAAGCTGCTGCCCTGGGTCGATGGCATGTTGGACGCCGGTGAAGCGTTCTACAAAGTACACGGTATTCCGCTTTACAGCTCTCATATGCTAGACCTGTCCGAAGAGCCCATTGAGGAAAATATTGAGATTTGCCAGCGCTACCTGGAGCGGATGAGCAAGATGGGCATGACGCTGGAAATCGAGCTGGGCATCACTGGTGGTGAGGAAGACGGTGTAGACAACACCGATGTAGACAGCGCTCGCCTCTACACTCAACCGGAAGAGGTGGCTTATGCCTACGAACAATTGATGAAAGTTAGCGATAAATTCACCATTGCTGCTGCTTTTGGCAACGTGCATGGCGTTTACAAACCAGGCAACGTGCAGCTGCGGCCCGTTATTTTGCACAATTCACAGGTATATGTGCAGGAGAAGTTCGGTACGGCCGAAAAACCGATCAACTTTGTCTTCCATGGCGGTTCCGGTTCCAGTCCAGAAGAAATTGCTGAAGCAATCTCCTACGGGGCCATCAAAATGAACATCGACACCGACTTGCAGTGGGCCTTCTGGGATGGCATTCGCCTGTACGACCAGAAGCACCATGACTATCTGCAAAGCCAGATCGGTAACCCGGATGGCGACGACCAGCCCAACAAGAAAATCTACGATCCCCGCAAATGGCTGCGCGCGGCCGAAGATTCCTTCCGTGCCCGCCTTAAGCAAGCGTTTGAGGATTTGAACAACGTCAATCGTTTGGCGTAATTATTGCGCCAAAGGTGACAGTCGCTCTTCGTAGCGTCTGTCACCTCAAAATCATGGAAAAATGGATTGGCGTTGTTGGCGGCGTGGGGCCATTTGCCGGGGTTGATCTACTGGGCAAGATTGCGGCGCAAACGGCCGTAACCCGCGATCAAGATCATCTCACTGTGCTCAACTGGTCCCAACCTGTGGCAATTGTAGACCGCACGGAATATTTGCTGGGGCAGGTGGCAGAGAATCCAGCTTATGCCCTGGCGGTGCAGGTGCAGCAGCTGGCCAAAATGGGCGCAGGCGTGGTGGGCATTCCCTGCAACACAGCTCATGCACCGCGCATCTTCAACCAGATTCGTGTGGAACTGGCGGCTTCCCATTGTGACGTTTTGCTCTTGCACATGATTGAGGAAGTCGGCCGTTTTTTGCAGGAAAATTTACCAGATGTTACCCAAATTGGCATCCTCTCGACCACAGGGACGTACCAGGCTGGTGTGTATGCCGATGTTTTGGAACCGTTGGAATTTACGGCCGTTCTCCCCCCATTTCCTCTACAAACCGAAAAAATCCACCCAGCCATCTACGATCCGGTTTACGGTATCAAAGCGTGTGGTGTTGTCACCGAGCAGGCCCAGGTAAACTTGTTGTTAGGTGTTAACATGCTTAAAACGGCTGGTGCTGAAGCCATCATTTTGGGCTGCACTGAACTTCCCCTGGCCTTCACCGAACCCACTGCCGTTGGCCTCCCCCTCATCGATCCCACCCTCATTTTAGCCCGCGCCCTCATCCGCGAAGCCAATCCGGCCAAGCTAAAATCGTTCGCATAGCAGCCTCCCGGAAACTTCATTCGTTTTCATCGCCTTGCCTGGAACCTCCAGGAGGTTTTGGAGAAACTCATGCGTCTTCGAGCCACCCATCATGAGCCTCTTTTCGTTGGCCGTTATTGAAGCGGTGGAGGAAGCCATTTACAACAGCCTGCTGATGGCGCACACAATGGTAGGGCGAGATGGCAATACTCGGTACGGTTTACCAGCGGAGGGAGTGGTGCAGGTGATATGGGGGTACGGCCGCTAGACAAAAAGAAACCCCGGAGAGGAACGGTAGACCTGGAATAGCACAAGTTTCAGCAGCCTTATGTTAGTGAATCTCATCGTGGCCAATGACAGGTGTTGGCTTCCTGGGTGTTGATCTGCTGCGGAAGCAAGCAGGCTCACGAGTGGAGATTTCCAAAGTGCCTATTCCCTGGCCAATCTACCGTATCATCCGGGGTGATATGGCTTAGGTATGTAGGTATTATAGAAAATTGGGGGAACGGCCGTCAATCGTTTTACCTTAAAATTTGTTGCAATTGCATCTATTTTTAGGTTTGCTAACTGTCATCCTCATCAATTGCCCGCTGCGTTACCCGGTAAATCTCCTCTAGCGAAGCACCGCGTGCCCGCTCCAGCCGCTCCACTCGCTTCTGAAACTGGTTAAGGGCATATTCCGTAAACACCGACTCCTCCAGACCAAACGGCATCTTCTCATAGGCGGCAAAGGCATCTCCTACCACGCCTAGTGCTGGCGGCAGGAGCTCATTCATTGTCTCTTCTAGCACATCCCACAAACCATCATCGGCGGCAACGAGGCGGGAGAGCAAGAAGATGCCGTAAGCGATATGGCGCGATTCGTCTTGCTGCAACAGCCGAATGCCTTGCCGTACGCCAGGCAAAATATTGTTTTGCTCCATGACGGTGAAATAGGCATGGTAGCCAGTTTCCGCCAGGACGCCTTCTACAATCATGTTGTAAGTGACGGACGCACGCACCTGGGCAGCAGAGGAGGCATCCGTTTGCAGCGCGCGCAGCGCCTGGGGCAAAGCCTGGTAAAAGACAGTGTGGTAATTTTCGGTGTGGTAATGGCTCAAATCAAGATCGGCCTGCACCACATCAGTGAGGAAGCGGTTGAAGAAGTCGGTGTGTTTGGCTTCTTCAAATAAAAAGGTGGTGAGGAACATCTCTTCTTCCAGGCGACCTTCCTGGGCGATGGTCATCATCAGCGGTAGCAAATCGAGCGTGACCGCTTCTTCACCCGCCTGGAACATCGCTGTGAGGCGCAGGAGCAAATCTTGTTCCGGCGAAGCCAACTGCTGCCAATCGGTCTTATCCTGTGCCAGATCGATGTCGCTGGGGTTCCAGATGCCCAGCCGTTTGGCTTTTTCGTATAGGCGCATGGGTGGGGTATGCCGCTGCAAGCCGCTGCTGGTGGTAAGAAATTGTTGGTGAGTCATTGTTCGCTCCTTCATTGATGTTGGTCAAGTTTACAAACTTGACCTACGATTAGTTTACCTTGTTGTGTCTCAGCACAAAAACATTCTAGCTATATTTACTTGGAGGAACCCATGACCCCGATTACCCCTGGTACTCACCTAGATCATCTGCTGCGCCAAACCCGGATGCATCATGTGCAGCTTAGTTCTATGGCAGATGTAAAAGCCAACATTATGCTGACGTTGGCTGCCGTAGTCACTACATTTTCAATTGGCTATTTGAGCGATCCAATGCTACGCTGGCCAGTTGTGGTATTGATTCTTTTTTGCGTGGCGACTGTTTTTTTTGCGGCGTATGCGGTGATGCCCAAGCTTGATTTTGACTTTCGGCCCGAAGTAAAAAATCCGGACTGCAATATTTTGTTTTTTGGCAACTTCATGAATCTGGATTATGAAACGTTTCGGGGCATTATGGAGGAAGTGATGCAGTCGCCAGAGAATACGTATGAAGCACAAATCCGGGAAGTGTATGAACTGGGATTTTACCTTGGGTATAAAAAATATCGCTATGTGCGATTGGCCTACCTGACGTTTATTGGTGGCCTAGTAAGCAGCGGCCTGCTTTTGATTGTGGTGGAAGTTTTTCGATTTTGGGGGTAACGGCCGTTTCAATCCACCCATCCCCAATTTGCTAATTCAAACTCACCTGCATACAATTCGCACCGTTCATTCCATTAAAAGAAGCGTTACACAGATGGGTAACTGAGTCCAGCAGGACCGTGTGTTACCCATTATTCTTTATGTGGGTGTAGCGGGAGTGAATCGGAGGATTGTAGTGAATCGAAAACAAAGAGCTTTTTACCCAATTCTGCTGCTGGCGGCTAGCTTGCTATTGGCAATGGTGGCCTGCCAAAGTGAACCAGAGACGCCGGAAGTAGATATGCAGGCAACGGTGGATACGGCCGTTGCCCTCACCGTGACTGCCCAAACCCCCATCGCTGCTGCCGTGGAAGTTGCCCAAGTTACCGAAGAACCGACGCTGCCGCCGGTTCCCACCCAGCCAATAGAAACGCCCACCGTGGCTGCCACCGCGCCCCCGCCGCCAACCAGCACACCACCACCAACCAGTTCACCCATCCCTACAGAAACAGTAGCGCCTACAGAAACGGCCGTTCCCACGGAAATTCCCCCCACGGCTGCCCCAGTCAACACGCAGCCACCGCCACCCCCAACCGTCCCAGCGGAACCCATTCTAAGCGGCAATCTGCTGGTCAACGGCTCTTTTGAAGAGGGCTGGTACAATATGTTTGGCGCACCTGAGTTCCAGCTGCCCAACGGCTGGGCCATGGAATACGATTCCGGTCCCACCGGTTTTGGTAGCCAGGAATGGGATATTTGGTTCCCGCCTGAAACGCGCGTGCTGCCTTACTATCAACTGCCCGAGAACGAGCGCGGCTTATTCATCCGGCAGGGCGATTACACAATTAAGGCGTTTAAGGGGAACGGTCCTATTAGCCTGCGGCTGCTGCAAGATGTTGCTTTGCAGCCAGGAACCTACGTTTTTACAGTTTACATCTTCCCTGACCTGGTCACTAGTTACGAGGGTGGTAAGCAGTTTTCTGGCGATCCCGTTGCAGGTGAGGTGCGCTTTATTTCGCCCAGTGGCGGCACAGGCTGGCTAACCTTTGCTGCTTTTGGTACCTGGGGTACATTCCAGCACACATTTACCCTTGATACCGCCCAGACCGTGCGTATCGGCGTGGGCATTCGCGGGCGTTATGCCCTGGCCAGCAACGGCTTCTTCATTGATGATTGGTCTTTGCAAAGAGTTGAGAATTGAGTTATGAAATTAGGAATTATCGGGCTGCCGAGCAGTGGCAAGACGACCATCTTTAATGCCCTGACAAAAGGCGATGCGCCCACAGGGCAAAGTATGGGCGGCCGTTTTGATGTATTAACGGCCGTTGTCGATGTCTACGATGAACGGGTGGACGTGTTAACCGAGATGTTCAATCCCAAGAAAACTACCTTTGCCAAAATTACCTACACCGACATCGCTGGCATTAAAAAAGGGGCCAACGAGGGTGGGGGGATGAGCGGCGAATTGCTCAATCATCTTTCTGGGCTGGATGGCTTTGTCCACGTGGTGCGTGCCTTCGAGTCGGATCTGGTGCCTCATCCTGATGGTAGCGTGGACGCGGTGCGCGACCTGGAAATTTTAGACACCGAATTTTTGCTGAATGATTTGGGCGTGGTGGAGCGGCGCATCGAGAAGATTGAAGATGGCTTGCGCAAGGGGGCGACCAAGGACAAAGGAGCAGCGCAGGCAGAGCTGACGCTGTTCCAGAAATTGAATGAAACCTTGAGTGAGGAACGGCCGTTACGCAGCCTCGATCTCACCGATGATCAGGAAAAAATGTTGCGCGGCTATGGTCTGCTCACCCTCAAACCTACCGTCGTGCTCATTAATATTGGCGACGACCAAGAAGAACTCAACATTGAGTACGATCATCCGCTGACTGTGGTGGCCAATCTGCGCGGCAAGCTGGAGATGGAGTTGTCTCAGCTCAGCGCCGCTGGTGATACCGAATCGCTGGAAATGTTCATGGAAGAGTATGGCGTCACCGAACTGAGCCTGGATCGGGTGATTGGCTTGAGCTACGATTTGATGGGGCTGCAATCCTTTTTTACGGTTGGTGAAGATGAGGTGCGGGCCTGGACGATTAAGCTCGAAGCAACGGCCGTAGACGCTGCCGCTGCCATTCACACGGATCTGGCGAAGGGGTTCATTCGTGCCGAAACGGCCGCCTACAACGATCTGATCGCATTGGGTGGCCTGCCCCAAGCCCGCAGCGCCGGTAAGCTGCGCCAGGAAGGCAAAACCTACATCGTCCAAGATGGCGATGTGATTAACATCAAGTTTAATATTTAGCGTCCTGAATTTCCCCGGAAACTGCCTGTTAGCCCCTCAATTCATCAGAGAGTTTTCGGGGAAGTGGTTAATAGATTAAGAATTATGCTTTTTTACACGGCCGTAAAACAGGTAAAATTGATTGGCTTTATTCTGCTGCTTTTGCTGGCAGTGGCCTGTGGAGGTGCAGAGGCACCCACACCAGTTCCGACGCTGGCGCTGCCTACAGAACCGCCAGCCTTAGAAGTTGTGGCGACTGAAGCGGCTTCACCAGAACCCACGGCCGTTCCAACTAGCACCGCTACAGTCTCCACCATATCGACCGACGCGCCAACGGCAACGGCCGTTCCGCCCACCAACACCCCCATTCCCGACAACAGCAGCAATCAACAGGCAAATTATGCCGTTGTCTTTGTAGAGCCAAACGACGTACTCAACGTACGTTCTGGTCCTGGCGTGAGCTTTGGCATTGTAGGGGAACTACCGCCTGATGCCAGCGACGTGCAGATTAGCGGCAGTGGCCAGCTAATCGCTGGCTCAACCTGGGTGCCAATCCAGCGTGGTGGGTTGGCTGGCTGGGTGAACAGTCGGTTTTTGACCCAGGTTGTGCCAGACGAGGCGTTTTGTGGGGATACGGCCGTTTTGCAATTATTAGATCGTTTGCAAACGGCCGTAGCCAACCAGGACGACGCCCTTATGTCCCAACTCATTCATCCAGAACGCGGCCTGCGCGTGCGTCTACTCTGGCGTGAAGCGGAAACCCGGCTTGATAGCCAGGGCCTGTTCAGCGATCCGACCAGCTACAACTGGGGTGCCGCCGCCGGAAGTGGTGAAGCGATCATTGGCACACCGGCCGAAATCCTGTTACCCCGCCTGCAAACAGACCTTTTAGAAGCCACAGAAATGGCCTGCAATGAAATTTTGCACGGCGGCACGGCTGGCTTTGTCATCTTGCCCGATTCCTATGCGCCCATCAATTACTACTCTTTTTATCGCCCAGGCACAGAAGAGTTTGCTGAACTGAATTGGGGGTCTTGGATGGTTGGCCTGGAGCGATGGCAAGGGCAATATTATCTTAGTAGCCTGGTTCATTTTCAGTGGGAACCATAGCACTCACCCACAAATTTTGGTGGGTAGTTGGCATGGGTGAAATGTTTAAGCTGAAGTAAATTGCCCTAACATTATCCGACAAAAGTTCAGCAGTAGTTAGTCGCGTTTATACGCAACTTGTAAGGTTTGGGATGTAAGTTATGCTTCAAAAGATAATGCAAACGCTAATCTTAGAGCGGCCTGGCGGTAAATGGACTATGGCTGCCTGGGGTGAAAAATTAGCGGCAAACGGGGAGTCGCTTAGCCACCGACTTGAGAAATATCCAGACAGTGAGCGAAACCGGCAAGTTTTGAACCACATCATTGGCATTGAACAATGGGGGCAGAGCCGTTTGCGCGTGGGGCTGGGTGAGCCATTCAAAGAAGAAGAGTACGATACCTATCGACCCTCGCGCAGCCGCAGCTGGGAACAGCTGAAGGCTGAATTTCGTATGACGCGCAAAAGAACCGTGGCGCTGGCAGAAGCCCTGGATGACAGTCAGGTTGATCAGTTTATGAAAGTCAAACACAATCGGTATGGCATGATTACGTTGGGTGCTTGGCTGCGCTATCTAGACATGCACGCTAATTTAGAGAGCAAGAGAATGAAGTAGAGGCATCGCTTAACGTTGTACCAAATTGCGGGTTTGATACCTTTCTACGCTAACAAAGAATCTAGACAAAATGATAACGCCACAACGATTCCAAACCTGGCTGAATGCCCCAAATGTTTCTGATGAAAAAGATCGACGTCAGGTTTATCTTTTTAATCTGGTTTTTAGGTGGGGGACCGTTTTTTTATTGCTTACGCTGCTGGTGTGGCCTTTTGTTGCCGATTCTCCCAATGCTAAACAATATTTTTATATTTCGTTTAGCTTAATCACAGGGCTTTTCATTACGAAACTGCTGCTAAATCATGGCTGGGTAAATGGAGCTGGTTATTTGTTAGCGGCCGTTTTTTGGTTGGCGTTCTCTGTGGCTGCCTTGAGGAATCCTGATGGTCTCGTCAGCACTCCCTTTTTAGCAGCGGTCACGATTGCGCCTATTGTTGCTGGTTTTGCCGTTGGCACCAAAGCTAGTATTTTTGCTACCCTGTTGAATTGGGGCTTGGGCGGCTATTTGACCTGGGGAGATTTGCACGATGCGGCACGCAGCGCCATCTTTTTTGAAGAGCCATTGTTTCGCTATTTGGTGCTAATGATCATGGTGTCGGTTTTCCCTCTAATCATTTACGTATGGCAGCGTAATTTACAGGATGCTCTGGAGCAGGTTCGTGTTACCAAACAAGCGCGGGCCGAAACGGCCGCTTACCGGCTGCAAAATGAAGAGTTGGAAGGGGCCGTCAAAGCCAGAACGGCCGATTTGGAAAAATCGCTGGCGCGCGAGCGGCATTTGGCAGAGCAGTTGACCCAGGCGTTGGAGACCGAAACGCAACTAGGCGAATTACGCTCGCGCATCATTACCGTCGTATCGCATGAATTTCGTACCCCTTTATCAGTTATTTATAGCTCGACACAGCTACTGCATAAATATTACGATAAGCTGCCGCAGGCGCGGCGAGACGCAGCCCACCAAAGAATCGAAGAGGCGATTTTTTACCTTAATGATTTGCTCAAAGATGTCACTTTGGTAGAGCAAGCCCAGCGGGAACGCATCCAACCTGCTTACCAAACTTTTGCCTTTAACGAATTGTGCCAAAAACTTTCTGAAGCAATCATGCGGGAAAGCAATCAGCCGCAGCGCGTTTCTTTTGCCTATGCCGCCACGGTGGCAGCACCTGTACAGACTGACCTGATGCTTTTGGAACAAATAGCAGGCAATCTTGTTTCCAATGCGCTTAAATACTCAGGTACAACTTCGCCTGTTCAGGTTCGCTTTTGGTTCCATGAGGCTCAGTTTGTTGTTGAGGTTCAAGATCAAGGGATTGGTGTTCCGCTGCCTGAGCAGGAAAAAGTATTTGAGCTATTTTATCGTGCCAGTAACGTGGATGAACGGCGCGGCCTGGGATTGGGTCTTTTCATCGTACAGGCAATTAGCAAAATGATGCAGGGGCACGTGACTTTGCTAAGCCAGGGGCAGGGGCATGGAGCAACCTTTCAGGTTTACCTGCCCCTTTTGCCCGAGCCTGAGCTGATAGCAGCTTGACATGTGCCGATTACAGCATAGCTTCTTTTAGTTGGGTAACGGCCGTTTCCTCCAAATCATGTATCTTTTGCAGGTGCGCTGCCATTTCACCCCGGAAGGTTTCAACCTCATTTTTATTTAAAGGAAAATTTGTCTCAGCCTCAGCCAGAAGCGCTTTTTCCCGCTGCTTGAGCTGCGTAATTTGATCGCTGGCGACGCTGCCCTGAGTAAACAGCAGGTCGCGCTGCTGCTGCAAAACCTGGTCCATCTCGCCCAGCAACGGTACGTCGCTGGGCAGTAGCGCCTGACTGAAGGCATCCCATGCCTGGGCACTGTGCCGAAATTGAGCTGCCACTTCGTTAAGTGCTGGTCTCTCCAGAATTTGGCTCGCTTCCTCCAGAAAATCAGCGTACACGTCCCGTTCAGCATAGCCTACCTTGCCAAAAATGTTAATGTCGCTAAATACGCCTGCCAGCCCAGCCAGCATTTTGCGCCCGGCGGGGAATTCACGCTCCCAGCTGAGGCGCGTTTTGGGGCGGGTTAGCAGCTTGATCCAGTGCAGATAAGCTGCCAGGCCGAAATTGTTTTTGGAGCCTTTGGGCGGTTTTTCGGTATACAGTTTAAGGCAGTCCCAAATGCCAGCTTGCACGGCGCTGGGCAGCTTTTCAGGCAGAGGTGGCTCCAGGGTAAGCACGCGAAACTTCTCTTTTTTGACGCGGGCGCGGGCGGCGTGCAGTTGGTCGGTGGTGATGGTCAGGGGAATGGGGGCACGGTCGGCGATGTGGACGGTTGCGGCCGTTTCATCATAGCCGTAGACCAAAATGGGGAACATGGCCCACATGCCTTCATCGTAGGGGAAGGCGTTGTAGGGCAGGCTGAAATAATCGGCCCAGACAATGGCTGGTTCGCCGCCCCCCAGCGTGTCTACCAGGTTGGTAATGCCTTTTGCTGGGCTAGTCGTGTGGCGTCGGTGCTGCACCACGCCCAGACGGGCCAGCATGGTGTCCAGCGGATCGAAGGTGTTACGGGTGAGGATGCGCGCCTGGGGATCGTATCCTTCATAGGCGAAGGAGAAGTAGCCCATTACTACCCCGCCGCTGATGCCCATGAGCAGGGCTTCGCTGTACGGCCGTCCCGTATGCGGCGCTTTAACGCCCGTATAGGCCAAGAAGTTACAAACGGTGCCGGTTTCCCAATGACGGCCGTTAAACTGTTGGTAATTGTTGAGTATTGGCATGGATTCCTCCAGAATTTTTTCACCGCAAAGGCGCAGAGGACGCAAAGATTTTTAGTTGTGCGTTGCGGTTAGTTTGTTGAATCGTGCCAACAGTATACGGCCGTTTTCCCACCCGTTGGAAAAAGAGAGACATAGTATGCACTTTTTCTATTTCCCCGGAAACTTTTCATTACCAGCTCAACAAAAGTTTCCGGGGAAATGAATGTTAAGGGGCAAAGACACCAGTAGGATGACAACCCAACTGCTGGTCAGTGGCGCTGCTTTCCAGCTCTTCCAGATAGTCGAACAACTCATCATCAGGCGGATACCGTTTGGATTCGGCCCAGCCACCGGCAACCAGTTCTGCATTGACCAGCACCGCATCCACGTAGACGTAGCGCAGCAGCCGATCGTAGCGGTCAGTGTTGTTGGTATCTTGTACCAGACGCACCGTTTGCCCTTCCACGTAGCTGGCATTAGCCTCGGTGGCGTCGGCAAAACAAGCTTCGTCCCGCTCGGGTGTGTCGATGCCAATGTAACGGACGCGGTAAGAACGGCCGTCCAGCAGCACATTAATCGTATCGCCGTCAATCACTTCGGTGACAACGGCCGTTTCGCTGGGCGCGTTTGGCAGCTGCGGGGCATTTGGGGCCAGGATACCGTCGCTGCCAGTGGGCGGGGGTGTCAGCAAATCGCAGGCGGCCAAAAACAGCACCAGTAGGCAGAGGATCAGGAGATAAAGGGATTGTTTGGGATGCAGTTGCTTAATCATCATGATGATATCGTGTTGGCCTCAAATGTGGGGTCGATGGTTTTTAGAAAGGTTTGAATATCGTGGGCGAGGGGGGCGTTGATGCTGAGCGGCCGTTTCTGACGTGGATGCCAGATAATGGTTTGGGCACAGTGCAGTGCTTGGCGGGGTAATGGTGCCTTGTCGCTACCGCCAGCTTCATACTGGGCCAGAAATTCGGTGTCGTTCATGGTGTAAAGACTGTCGCCAACGATGGGATGCCCCAGCGCCGCCAAATGGACGCGCAGCTGATGGGTGCGTCCCGTTTTGGGGGTGAGGCGGACGAGGGTATAGTTTGGGGGAAACGGCCGTATCACTTCCAAAATCGTCTGGGCTGGCTTGCCGTCATCCATCACACCAAAGCGGTAAATCCCTTCGGCGCTGGGCAGGCGGCCGATTGGCAAATCGACTTCTCGGATGGTCCAATTGGGGATGCCGTGGACCACAGCCAGATACGTTTTTTCTACGGTGCGGTCGGCAAACTGGGTCTGCACCTCACGCAGGGTGTCATTGTCCCGTGCCAGCAGGACCACGCCGGAGGTGTTTTTGTCCAGCCGGTTGATGAGCGTGGCCTTTGGGTAGGGCGGGGTGTAGTTGTGGCGCAGCTGGTAGATGAGGTTGGCCTGGATATAACGGCCGTGTCCATGCACCTTCAAATTCCCTGGCTTATTGACCCCTAGCAGCCATTCATCTTCATAGACAATTTTGTAATCCAGATTCACATCTGGCAGCGGTGGTTCTGGTAGGTCACAGGCGATCACGTCTCCCTGGCGGACAATTTGGTGCGGCGTGGCGGTACGGCCGTTGCAGGTAACATCCCCTGCTTCAATCCGTGCCTGCCAGGTAGCCCGCGATTGGTAGGTGAAGCGGCCTGCCAGGTAATCGAGCAGCGGTTTTTGGTGGAATACGGCCGTAACCTTCGACGAAACAATCATAAAAACAAAACGCCCGAACAACTTTATTCGAGCGTCAATAAACCAAAAGAGGAACACAGAGCTGCGCAGAGAAGACGCAGAGTTTCGCTGAGATTTTAGAGAAAAACTCTGTGTAGCTCCATGGTTCTCCGCGTAACTCCGCCTTCCAAACTCTCTTAAAAGAGGACAGAGGCGAGTTCCGCGCGGTAGGTTTGCGTCAGATCATCATTGTTGCCCAGCAGGGCAAACATGGCGACCATCACCTGCCGTGCTTCGCCGTACCGCTTATCCTGCCGCAGCACGTCTAGCAAGCCATCCATCGCTGCGGCCAGATTGCCTCGGCTAATCAGCCGTGCCGCCTGACGATACTGAATCTCAAGCGCGGATAAATCTTCATCTTCTGTCAGATCTTCGGCGATGAGGCACAAATAATTTGCCAATGGCAACAGATTTTCGGCCTCGACTAGTTCTGGGCCATCTTTAATCCCTTTCAAAAAATCACGCGCTTCGCAACCTTCCCCCTGCGCCAATAGCGCTTTGGCCAGATTCAGGGTTACGTCTGGTCGGTTAGAGTGCTCTACCATGAGATCACGCAACGCTTGTTCCGCTTTTATCCAGTGGCGCGTGGCTAACAAGCTTTGCGCATCACTTAGCGCCTCATCCAGCTCGGTGGGAATGAGCTTCTGAATAAACTGGCGAATTTTAGGTTCTGGCTGCACGCCGATAAACTCATCGGCCACGTCGCCATCTACAAAGGCCAAAACGGCCGGTATGCTTTGGACTCGAAATTGCATAGACAGATTAGGATTGTTGTCTACGTTGACTTTTGCCAGAATAAAATGCAGATTGGGATCAGCCGCCAGGCGCTCCAAAATGGGGCTTAACATGCGGCAAGGTCCGCACCAGGGTGCCCAAAAATCAACAATAACCGGCAGCTCCTCGGACCGCTCCAGCACCTCCTCAATAAATGTCTCTTCTGTTACATCAATAATATTTTCCACGATTTAACCTCATAAATGGTCTTGGGCTCATTTTAACATGAAGGGGGTGAGAAGTGAAAAGTAAATAAGTGAAGGGTAAAAAGCAAACAGTGGCAAGTTGCAGGTTCGGTTTGTGAACCTGCAACTTGCCACCTGCTACCTGCCACCTATGAGCTTTTTACTCAGAAGGCCGGGCCTGGAGGGTTAATTCAAGGGTCTGTGGTTCCCCATCGCGCAATATTTGTAGCGTAACGGTTTGCCCCACACTGGTGCGTCGCACAATGTAGGTCAACAGATCGTCAAAGTCGTTGATAGGCTCATCGTTCATTTGCACGATAACGTCACCGCCCACAATGGCGTTGAGGCCGTTAATGGTGACTTGGTCTTCGCTGCCGCGCAAGCCAGCCTCGGCTGCGGGGCTGTCATCAATCACTTCGTAGACGAGCACGCCATTTTGCCCAGCGGGTAAGTCCATTGCCTGGGCCAGCTCATCTGAAAGCGTGGTGCCAGAGATGCCTAGCCAGGGATAGGTGATTTCCCCATTTTCGATGAGTTGGGGCACAACCTGGGTCACAATATTGGACGGCACAACATAGCTTATGCCACCAAATGTTGGTGTGGCACCAAAGGCGGTGGCCCCGTTGGTTTGAATGGCGGTGTTCACGCCAATAACTTCACCACTTAAATTGAGCAGTGGCCCGCCGGAATTGCCGGGATTTACGGCCGCATCCGTCTGAATAATGTCCGGGATGTTAAAAGGTGTGCCACCGGGGGCGGAGGCACCGCCGGGCAGCAGGCGGCCCAAGCCGGAGATGATGCCAGTGGACATGGAGCCAGAGAGGCCAAATGGGTTGCCAATGGTGGCTACCAACTGACCCACCTGCAAGCTGTCAGAATTGCCAAGGGTGACAGGACGAAGGTGGTCTGGATTAACATCAACTTTGATCACAGCCAGATCGGAACCGGGATCAGTGCCCACAATTTCGGCTTCGGCTTCCGAATCATCGGCGAAGATGACGGTGATGTGTGTGGCATCGGCGACCACGTGGTTATTGGTGATGATGTGGCCTTCTTTGTCATACACAAAGCCGGAACCTTGAGATTGCTGCGGGATGGTTTCCAGTTGTTGGTGGAAATCATCGGGCAGGTCTGGCAACTCTTCATCTGGGTTGTCTGGATCGGGAATGATCTGGAACTGGTTCATATCTAGCTGGCTGCCTTCGCTGACGACCTGAATGTTAACCACAGAATCGTTAAGGCGATTGTATAGATCGATATAGGTTTGGGTGGTAACGATTTCTTCGGTAATGGGCCGGCCTTGGGTGGTGGCACTGGTTTCGGCCGATGTGTTGACGATGCCACTGTCAGTGGTAGCCGTTTCGTTTGTGGTTTCGCTGGAAACGGCCGTATCCGTGGCGGCGGGTGTGTTAGCTGCACCACAAGCTGCCAATAGCAAGCCAAGCAAGGCCAAAAATGTTAGTAAATAAGTTGTTCTTTTCATGAGGTGAACCTCCAAAGCTCAGGAATAATATTTGTGCAGGTGTATTGTGGCACGAAGTTGTAAAAAAAGGATAAACGCTACCTAAACTGCATATGAGAATAACAGTTGTGTGGCAGCTATTTAGATTGTAAGTAAATCGGGTAAGATTGTACCCGTTGCTATGATAAAAAGATACCGATACGGCCGTTTTATTCGCGTTCTCTGGATTATTTTGTTTCCCGTCACTTTGTTCATGCTGGGGTTAGCGTGGGCAGTTTGGCCAGATAGCGGTCGCAGTTGGCTGCTGCTGGTTGAGGGTTTTATTTTACTTTACAGCGCCTATGCGGGTTGGTCCTTGGGGGCAACCTATGGTTTTGTGGTGCTGACAAGTGAGCAAGTCATCATCCGGCAGTTTGGCCGAGCCATTGCGCTGCCGTATGAGGCAATTCAGGCTGTAAAGCGGAACGAAATTGCGCTTATCATCAAGACAGAAAGACGCACTGTTTTTCTGGAGCGCCACATCAATGATGTGTCTGATTTGATGGGCGAGCTGAAATATCGTGCCCCGGCTTTGCGCGTAGATCGGCAAGCATTGATCCGCCAGCCATTGCCGCAGACGGTGAACGGCCGTTTACAAGCTTTCCTCTTCAGTTTGGGCATCAGCCTACTTTGTTTATTTGTCGGGGGCGGCATTATTTGGAGCGCGTTCGATGAGACGGGTTTTGAGTTTGTTTTGTTGATCTTCTTTGGTCTGTGGCCTTTGCTCATCAGCGGCCTTTTTCTCTACCTCAGCTTTTATTTTACCTGGCGGCTCACACTGCTGCCGGACAAAATTGTGGTTCGGTTTCCTTTTCACCGGTGGCAGTTTGCCCTCAATGAACTGTTGTCGGCTCGCTTGATAACGATTACCAACAATCGTTCTGCGGAACCATCGTTGATGCTGGTGTTATCGCTGGCGAACGGCCGTTCCTTACGCATCAGCCAACAAGAGATGCCTATTCCCTTGATGCAGTTGTTGGAAATGCTGGTTCACCATTACAAGCTGCCGCTCACTTACGAGCGGGAAGCCACCAAGGTGCAT
>JBNKLQ010000140.1:0-15661 GCA_050292445.1 Promineifilaceae bacterium (SeqCode)
TGGTGCTGCTTGCCTTGCAAGTCCGAGTCAACTGGCTGGGCAAACATACCTTTGTGAATGGATCGTTGAAGCCACTGCTGCATTGGCTGGGCGGTGTGGCGGTCGATCGGCGAGCGGCCTATGGTGTCGTCGGGCAAACGGTAGACACCATGCAGCAGCAAGAGCAGTTTGTGTTGGGCCTGGCTCCGGAAGGGACGCGCAGTTTGGTTACCCGCTGGAAGATGGGCTTTTTTTTCATTGCTCAGGCGGCCAAGGTGCCCATTGTGCCGATAGCGCTGGATTACGGCCGTAAAACCATTGCGATTGGTGAGCCAATCTGGCCCGAAGTGGGGGAAACGGCCGTGTTAACGCAACTGCGTACCTTTTATAAAGGGGTTCAAGGCAAGTATCCTGAGAAATTTTCTTTAGAAAGCATTCAGCCCAGGCTGAGAGATGGGTGAAAATGTGCCTAATCGATTTTGATCTTTTCAGTTCGTGATACAATCCCCTGTTTCCATTTGAAAACAATGATTGTTACTGCCGGAACGGCCGTCTAGCTGTTCCGGCCTTTTTGTGACAAAGACCTATCAGGTCTGTGAAGATGCTATGCAAGATAGAACCATAAGGAGAACCAAGTGAAAACCAACATAACCAAAGCCCAAAAATGGACCCACCTCCTACTTTGGGCTGTACTGCTCGGCCTGTTTGTCGCCGCCTGTGGCCCAGCCACACCCCAAGAGGCTGACAACACCAACACTGCCGATACAACCAGCGAAGAAACAAACAGCAGCGAAGAAAGCACCGAGACTGGTTCACGCGTTACGGCGTCTGGACTGGAATACATTGAAATTGAAGCAGGCACCGGGCCTCGCGCGCAGCCCGGCGACCAGGTAACCGTACATTACACGGGCACCCTGGAAGATGGCACCGAATTCGATAGCTCCGCAGGGGGCGACCCAATTTCGTTTGTACTGGGCCAAGGTGGCGTGATTCAAGGTTGGGATGAGGGCATTGCCCTCATGAACGTTGGCGGTAAGGCTCAACTTATCATTCCGCCTGAACTAGCTTATGGTGCCCAAGATTATGGCCCTATTCCCGGTGGCTCGACTCTCACCTTTGACGTGGAGCTAGTTTCTGCTGAGGCACCACCCACAGCTATACCAGTGCCCACGGCCGAACCGCCCACATTTGTCAACCCGGATGATTACACCGTAACCGACAGTGGTCTGCAATATTATTTCCTGGAAGAAGGTGATGGCGAAATGCCACAACCGGGCGAAGTTGCCTCTGTTAATTTTACCGGCTGGCTTCAGGATGGATTACAGTTTGCCGATTCTCAAGACGGTGTGCCGGTTGACTTTATTGTCGGCGAAGAGCAGATTGTACCTGGCTGGGATGAAATGGTCTTGTTGATGCAAGTGGGCGACGTGGTCCAATTTGTCTTGCCACCAGAGTTAGGGTTAGGAGAAGAAGGCGCACCCAACGGGGCAATACCACCTAACGCGACGCTCGTTTTTGAGATGGAACTGGTTGGTATTCAGCCGCCGCCGCCAACCCCTACACCGGCACCGCCGCCAGTGAGCGTGGAAGAGTCAGACTACACCGTAACCGACAATGGTTTAAAGATATTCATGATTACCGAAGGCTCAGGTGAACTGGTCGAGAGCGGTGATCTGGTTACGCTACATTACAAGATGTGGGACCAAGATGGTGCTCAACTAGAATCTTCTTATGATTTTGGTCAGCCTGTGCAGATAGTTGCAGGCAGCGGGCAAGCGGGTCCTGGTTGGGATGAAGCTTTGCTCATGATGAGCCCCAGCGGTAAGGCGCAGTTTGTGCTGACGCCAGAGTTGGCCTACGGTGACCAGGCGGCCAACGCGCCCACCGAAGGCGATCTGATTTTTGAAATTGAAGTTCTGGATGTTGTTAAGGCGGAGACCGAATAATGAAAACAGATAGTGGTTTGCAATACATTGAAACGGAAGCCGGTACCGGTAAGGCACCCAAGCGGGGCGATCGTGTGGCGGTTCATTACATCGGCCGTTTGGAAAGCGGCAAAGAGTTCGATAACTCTGTGAAGCGTGGCCAGCCCATCGAGTTTGCCCTGGGCACCGGGCAGGTGATTCCTGGCTGGGACGAAGGCATTGGCCTGATGAAGGTTGGGGGCAAAGCGACCCTCATCATTCCGCCGGACCTGGGCTATGGTCCCCGGGGGGCTGGCGGGGTGATACCACCCAACGCCACCCTCATTTTTGATGTTGAGCTGGTGGATGTGAAGTAAAATCCGAAAGTGGCAGGGCCTCAGGGCTTTGCCACTTTTTTATTGCCTTTTGAAAGGGGGGTGGGTCAAGGGCTAAAGATGTCGATGGTGGGGATGGCGTAAACGGCCGTTTCCCCAAAGTTCTCACCAAAAAACCCTAAATTTCGTGTAGGCAAGGAGACCAGGCCTTGCCACAATAGCTCTCGATTGATCCGCACTGTAACTTCTTCACCACGCACATTAATCCAAATTTCGTTGGGGGCGTCTTCCAGCTGGACATGGGGCCAGGTCTGCCAGGGCAGAACGGCCGTATCATCCTCTTGCACTAGCACATACCCTAACGGCGAGATCGCCACGATGATTTGGCTGTTCTCATCCCCAAGCGCCAATCCCACGCCACTGTCCAGACTGCCGGATTGGTAAACGGCCGTTCCCCGCACCGAAAAATCGCCCTCAGGCAGCATCTGATCTAACCAGAGAATTGTTTGCCCTGGTTCACTTACGGCCAGGGTGGTGGTGGGCAAGGTAGTTTGCCGTTCACCAACTGGTTTGGGGTCAAATACCCCGGAGGCGATGAGGATGATGAGGAAAACGGCCGTTGCCATCAAATAAGCCAACGCGCCGCGCAAGGTTTGTTTCATGCAGGGAGTTTAGTGAGAAGAGAACAGGATGACAAACCAATCTGGTTTGCCACTCTTAAATTTGATTAATGCTGCGCAGGTTATATCTTTAGACTCTTTCCCAGATGATCCTGATTAGGATTCCTTTTACTTGCCCATCACAAATTCTTATGGCAGTACCCTCGTTTTTAGGTGCAGATTAATGTAAAATGCCAAACGCTTACTATATAGGTAATCGTTTATGTATTAAGTAAATGTTTACACATATATTCAATGTTAAATTTGGGAGTAATATGATGCAGATCAACCGCCAAACGGATTATGCTATTCGGATCATTTTGGCCCTGTCAAAACATCCGCCCGGGACGCGGAAATCCACATCTGAAATTCGGGATGAAATGCTGATTCCTCCTGCTCTTTCTCAGCGTATCGTTGCCGATTTAGCCCGAGGTAAGTTCATTCAAACATTTCCTGGCCGAAGTGGGGGTATCGAACTAGCACGGCCGTCCGATCAAATAAACCTATTACAAGTTGTTGAGTTTATCCAGGGGCCTATCTATGTTTCTGATTGCTTGGTCACAGGTGGGGATCCATGTGTCTTCAAGAATGCCTGCCCTGTTCGCAAGCGTTGGGCAAAGCTGAATATTCTGATTCGGCAGGAGTTAGAAAGCCAAACATTCGACCTACTTGCCCAAGATGCAGTAGAAGTCCAAAACTTAATCCAATTATAGTTTTACAGAAGGCATACAGGCTCCTTCAAAGGAGTTGATACCACCCCAAAATTATCAAACTCTACATCACTTAACACACTATTCTAGATACAGCGTTAAGCAAGTTTTTTTAATTGTCATCCCCACGAGCCAGGAGTCTATATGCTCGTCAAGCTGGATGCCCGCTTTCGCAGGCATGACAAGATGTGAAATCATTTATTTAACGATGTACAAATTGTTTAGATATTGAATTGGCTAACTATTATTTCTGTATAGAAGAGAAAAAATGGACACTTTCTTTCTCACTCTATTGGAATTTACCATTACGACTACCTTTCACTTAGCAAAGAGGTTTCCATGAGTATGAAATTGAATATGTTTTTAAAAGGCACAATGTTCGTTTTGGCTGGGGTTCTGTATGTTTATGTTTTGGGCGGTTTTGTTAGCCCAAACATTAACGATAGCGCCCATGCGACCGGTATATTGAATGAAACTGCTGGAATTGCCAGGCATCCGGTTGAATATGATTTGAATAACGCGCTCTTTGGGCAGTTCACGCTTATGCTGACTGCCAAAGTAATGCCGCCCGTTTCAGGCGACATGGTAGTACACCTGACCGGACCCGAGGAATTGGATTACGTGGTTTCAACTCGCTACCCGCCTGGCGTACCACTATACAACCGCCGTGACCGCTGGTACACCTTTGAAGACTCGATTTTCAAAGGTGTGACAACCGACAGTGATTTAGTCATCGTTTTGCGGATAAAGCCGCCAAAAGAGATTGGGAGCTATACCCTTGTTATATCGGACAATTCGACAGGGCAACTCTATTTCACTATGCCGGTCATTTTCTCGAAAGACGGTGTGCTTCCCACTAATAGCGAGGATTGCCACGAATAAAGTCATAAGGAGGAAGAAGCTATGAAGAATATACAAAAAATGAAATTCGTTAAAAAACTCAGGAAGTTGGATAAAAGACAACGACTTCGCTATGGCTTGATGATTATAGGCATCTTAGCGTTTGCGCCACCAGTGGCATTTATTCCCCAGCTATTTGGGAATGCCACTATCTGTGGCAACCTCTGTCCGAGAATGGCCATTGGCACAGGTTTTATGCGCAGCCTGTTTATGGTGCCTTTTGGGGTTTCGTTTTTATTTATCTGGTTATTCATCACATTTTTCTGGGGGCGGTGGATGTGCAGCCATGTTTGTCCAGCTGGCAACCTGACCGAATTTGGCAGCAAATTGATTCCCGGACGTTTCAGAATCGACTATGGCAAAATTGTGGACACACCTCTTTTCCGCTATGGTTTCCTGGGAGCATATATCTTACTGCCGGTGGTGGGTATTTCCTCGATTTGCTGTTCTTTTTGCAGCTTTAGTGTCATCCCTGAGTTTTTTGGCATGTTTTTTACACCGCGACTGGCCGACATGTTGGCATCGGGAACGCGGCTGATTTCTGTGGTATTGTTTGTTTTTTTGCTAGGCATATTTGCCAGAGACGGACGCGGCCACTGTCATATGATTTGTCCCGTGGGCGCGCTGGATTCAATCGTTAATGTGCTGGGGGCAAAACTACCCTTCACCCGACGCGAACGGGTTATCCAGTCAAAATGTTCGGGCTGCGGGTTCTGTGCGACAAATTGCCCGATTTCTGCCATAACTGTTGATAAAACAGCTGTTGAAAAAACAACAATTGATCACCGCAGATGCTACCAGTGCAGAGCGTGTGAATCGAATTGTCCGACGAACGCCATTTATTATGGGAAGTTAGTTAAAGAAAAGGATACCTGGAATAATGAAGAAGTTGAACAAGTCCTCGTTTTGGACTAAACAAAAAGCTCGCTCGATAACACTTGGCGCTGCCATCGGAACGGGGGCGATGATTTTTGGTCAAAGCTGCGCCGCCACTGGCCAATGAGCGAGTTGCGGCGGCGCCTGCGTGTCCAGGCTACCCCTTTTGGCTGTGCCGATCCTGGTGGACGGTGCCATTGTTCTGGCGAAAAAAATAAAAAATAAAGAGGATTCAGAGCAAACTTCTTCGCAAGAAATTTAAACATTATGGTGGTGGTTAAACTGTTTAACCACCACCATAGCCCCTTTGAACGTTAAACTCTAAAACCCGTTTGACAAGTGATAATAGACATCATTCCAGTGCAATGTTTCCTTCACCCCAAGCACAGTGGTGTCCTCATCAATTAATAGATATTCAATGCCTGCCATCTCAGCGAAATCTTCCATGTGCTCAGGTGTTAACGACAAGCTAAAGCCGGTGTGATGCGCGCCTCCGGCCAAAATCCAGGCCGCTGCGGCAACTTTCAGGTTTGGTTGAGGAATCCACAAGGCACGCGCTACGGGCAGCTTGGGCAATGGTTCATCCGTGGGCACAACCTCTACCGCGTTCACAATGAGGCGGAAGCGGTTGCCCAAATCAATCATAGACGCGTTGATGGCCGGTCCGGTTTGCGAATCGAAGACAAGGCGCACCGGATCTTCCTTGCCACCAATGCCCAGCGGATGAATTTCCATAGACGGTTTGCCTTGGGCAATGCTGGGGCAGATTTCCAGCATGTGCGCTCCCAGCACCTTGTCGCCTGATGGACTGAAGTGGTAGGTGTAATCTTCCATGAAGGAGGTGCCGCCGTCTAAACCAGCGCTCATCACTTTCATGGCGCGCAGCAGCGCGGCCGTTTTCCAATCACCTTCCGCGCCAAAGCCATACCCATCGGCCATCAACCGCTGAGCCGCGATGCCCGGCAGTTGCTTGAGCCCGTGCAAATCTTCAAAGGTGGTAGTGAATCCTTTGAAGCCACCTGCCTGTAAAAAGGTGCGAATTCCTAGCTCGATTCGGGCGGCATCACGCAGAGATTGACGTTGTGCGCCATTGGCTTGCAGGGTGGGGGCAGTGGTATAGCTTTGTTCGTAGGTGGTGACGAGGTCAGAAACGGCCGTTTCCGACACATCATTCACGTAGGCCACTAGATCACCCACACCAAACCCATTGACCGAGTAACCAAACTGCATTTGGGCGGATACTTTATTGCCCTCGGTGACGGCTACTTCGCGCATGTTGTCGCCAAAGCGAGCAAACTTGGCCCCTTGCGCATCGTGCCAGGCTGCTGCCGCCCGCAGCCAAGCATCCAGACGAGCCAGTACTTCTTCATCTTGCCAATGACCTACAATCACCTTGCGCGCCAGCCGCATCCGCGAGCCGATAAAGCCAAATTCGCGGCCGCCGTGTGCTGTCTGGTTCAGGTTCATGAAGTCCATGTCAATGGTTGCCCAGGGGATTTCGGCATTGAATTGGGTGTGGAGCTGGACAAATGGTTTTTGCAGGGCTGTCAGGCCAGCGATCCACATTTTGGCCGGAGAGAAGGTGTGCATCCAGCAGATGAGGCCAATGCAGTTGGGGTCTGAATTGGCTGCCTGGCAGACGTTATATACTTCTTCCGGCGTGGTCACAATTGGTTTAAACACAACCCTGATTGGTAACTTTTGCGAATCGTTGAGGGCATGGGCGATGGTACGGCCGTTGGCTGCCACCTGCTCTAATGCTTCGGGTCCGTACAAATGTTGGCTGCCCACGACAAACCACGCTTCCATGGGAGTGAAAATATCCGTATTCATTTCCTAATCCTTCTAATCTTACTGATTGACTGAATGGTTCTTTGAGAATTCGCGAGATTACAAAGCCAGTGATGCGTGACCAAAGCAACATCACGTTTCACGCCAGCCCGGAATCTAAAAGAACAAAAATTGAATTATTATTGCCCATACACGTTTTGGTAGCGGTCGTACAGTTTGTCAATATCGCTGGGCGCAATCGTGAGCGGGTTTCCCATCAACAGTGAGGCCCAGGCGATAGCGGCATTGTCTTCGGTCATCACGGCCGCTTTCACCGCTTTTTCGGCTGTGGGGCCAACGGTAAAGACGCCGTGGCTTTGCAGCAGGCAGGCTGGGCTGCGGCTGCCTTGCAGCGTTTCTACCACTACCTGACCAATCTCCTCGCCGCCAATCAGGGCAAAGCCACCGCAAGGAATATCGCCCCCAAATTCGTCGCTCATGGCGGTGGTGATGCAAGGAATGGAACGGCCGTGTGTGGCAAAGGCCGTGGCATAACGCGAATGGGTATGGACGATGCCGTTCACCTGGGGCATGTGGCGGTAAATGTAGCAGTGAGAGGCAGTGTCTGAGGATGCTTTGTAGTCACCTTCGATGATCTCACCATCAATGTCTACTACAATCATATTTTCCGGCGTCAGGTCAGGAAACTTGATGCCGCTGGGCTTGATAACAACCAGGTTCGTTTCTGGGGCACGGGCACTGATGTTGCCACTGGTCCAGGCAACGAGATTGTTGTTAGGTAGTTCCGCGTGTAATTCACAGACTAACTGACGTAGTTCTTCTAGCATGTTTTGCCTCGCTCTATGATTGGACCAATTTGTTGTCAAAGCCATCGTTGCTCTAAAGAAAATTGGTCCAATCTTTACAAGCCGCGTATTCAGTTGCAATCTATTATTTCAGGGCGTTTACGGCCGTTCTTTCAATAGCGAGCCCCTTCTTGTAACGCTCCATGAACGCATTGAAGCCAGCCACATCCGCCGGATCAGGCGCGATTGTCGTGCCGTTTTCCCTGGCAAAAACCTTGTCAGAGAGATACGCTTCCAATGGTTCATCCTCTGCTTTGTGGGCCATGTAAGCAGCTAGCAAAGCAATCCCCCAAGCGCCGCCCTCACCTGCGGTCTCCATGACGGAAACGGGCACATTCATGGCCGCCGCCATTATTTTTTGACCGACTTCTTTTGTTTTGAAGAAGCCCCCATGCCCGAGGATCTGGTCGATCTTCACTTTTTCTTGTTCAAAAAGGATGTCTAGGCCGATCTTTAAGGCACCCAGCGCTGAGAATAGATGGACGCGCATGAAGTTCGCCAGGGTAAAATGGCTTTCTGGGGTACGCACGAATAACGGCCGTCCTTCTTCCAGATGCGTAATGTGCTCGCCAGAAAAATAATTGTAGGCCAACATGCCACCACCATCTGCATCCCCCAACAGGGCCTGTTGGTACAGCATTTCAAACAGCTTGGATTGATCAATTGTTATACCCAGCGCCTCGGTAAATTCCTGAAAGAGGCCAATCCAGGCGTTGAGGTCCGAGGTGCAGTTATTGCTGTGGACCATCGCCACCGGCTTGCCAGTGGGCGTTGTTACCATGTCAATTTCTGGGTAAAGCTTCGACAACGCCTTCTCCAAAACAATCATGGCAAAGACAGATGTGCCCGCAGAAACATTCCCTGTGCGCATTGCCACACTGTTGGTGGCAACCATACCGGTGCCCGCGTCCCCTTCCGGCGGGCAGAGTGGAATCCCTGCTTGTAGCTGCCCTGTGGGATCAAGCAGCCTGGCACCTTCTTCGGTAAGGCTGCCTGCATCTTCCCCGGCTACAAGAACTTTAGGCAGAATTTCTGGAAGCTGCCAAGAGATATTATTTGCCCCCAGCTTTGTATTCAACAGGCCAAGGAGGCGATTATCATAATTGTTAATTTCGCTGTCGATAGGGAAGACACCGGACGCCTCGCCGATGCCCAGTACCTGCTGGCCAGTCAACTGCCAATGCACATACCCCGCCAGCGTCGTTAAATGAGCGATGTCATGAATATGAGATTCGTTGTTTAAGATTGCCTGGTAGAGATGGGCGATGCTCCAGCGTTGGGGAATGTTGAACTGGAACAGTTCGGTCAGTTCCTCAGCAGCTTGCCCGGTGATAGTATTGCGCCAGGTGCGAAACGGAGCCAGTAGATTGCCTGCATCATCAAAGGCCATGTAGCCGTGCATCATGCCGCTAAAACCAATGGCCCCGATGGTCTGGAGCGGGGTGTTGTGCTGTTCAAAAACTGCTTTGCTGAGATCCTGATAACTTGCTTGCAAACCATGCCACACAGCTTCCAGACTGTAGGTCCAGATACCGTTTTCGTATTGATTCTCCCATTCATGGCTGCCGGAGGCGATGGGGGCCTGATCTGGCCCAATTAACACGGCCTTGATACGGGTGGAGCCAAACTCAATGCCGAGAGCGGTCTTTCCATTCTCAATAGCTTTGCGACTCTCCTGTTGACTCATGTTACTTCTCCTTTTGCAAACTCATATCAAGGGATAAATAGCCACCTTAACTCTTGTTTTTGTTGTAAACATCAAAGAAAACGGCCGCTAGCAAAACCAACCCCTTAATCACCTGCTGCCACTCAATGCCGATGCCCAGAATAGACATCCCATTGTTCATCACACCCATCACAAATGCGCCAATCACGGCACCGATAATCGTGCCTACCCCACCAGACATTGAGGCGCCACCAATAAAACAGGCAGCGATCACATCCAGTTCAAAAGTATTACCAGCTTTGGGCGTGGCCACATTAAGCCGGGCAGCGAAAACTAAACCAGCCAGTGCGGAAAGAACTCCCAAATTTACAAAGGTGTAAAAGGTTAACCGTTCGGTATTAACGCCGGATAGTTTGGCCGCTTTTTCATTCCCCCCGATAGCAAAAATACGACGCCCTAATGTGGTCTGGTTCGCCACGAAGGTATAGGCCACAATCAGGATAAACAGCACAACCAGTACATTCGGCAATCCCTTATAAGATGCCATCAAATACGATAGGTACATAATTGCCCCAGTCAAAACCACATTTTTCAGAATGAAAAGCGGCAAGGGTGAAGTTTTAAGACGATACTCTTGCTGCTTACGTCTGGATTGAATATCGACGTAAATCAATGCCGCTGAAACAAGGGCGGCCAACAACAATGAGGTTATGTTTGTGGTTTCGCTGCCAAAAATGTCAGCAATAAAGCCTGTGCTTAGCTTTTGAAACCCTGTGGGGAATGGCCCAATAGATTGTCCTTCCAACAAAGCCAGCGTCAACCCTCTAAACACCAACATACCGGCAAGCGTCACAATGAATGAGGGGATTTTTTGATAAGCTACCCAGTATCCTTGGGCT
This sequence comes from Promineifilaceae bacterium (SeqCode), assembly GCA_050292445.1. Taxonomy (GTDB): domain Bacteria; phylum Chloroflexota; class Anaerolineae; order Promineifilales; family Promineifilaceae; genus Leptofilum. The sequence continues at coordinate 10,565 of JBNKLQ010000140.1, forward strand.
GCACCAATAATCGCGCCTAAGAATAAGCACACGATAGTTGTCGTGAGAAAGCCCATGTCATAATTGACCATCATCACGGCGGCCGAGGCTCCAACAAAAGCAACTATGGATCCTACAGACAGATCAATATGCCCCGCGACAATTAACAGCAACATGCCGATTGCCATAATAACAATGTAGCTATTCTGCAGAATCAAATTGGTCAGATTGACTGGCTTCATCAATATGCCGTCGGTCATGATCTGGAAAAAGGCCATAATTGCAATCAAAGCAACCAGCATGCCATATTGGCGAATGTTTTCTTTTAGAATTTTTGAAAGTCCGGCCCAAGGACTATTTCCGGTAACCACTTGATCGGGTGTGATGTCACTCATGATGCAACTTTCTCCTCTTGGCGCATAATGCTTTGCATAATCTTCTCCTGTGAGGCTTCGGCTTGGGGCATTTCCCCAACGATACGCCCTTCATTCATCACATAAATGCGATCGCATACCCCTAAAATCTCTGATAGCTCAGACGAGATAAGGATAATGCCTTTGCCTTCGTCGGCTAATTGATTGATGATGGTATAAATTTCATATTTGGAGCCAACATCAATGCCCCTGGTTGGTTCATCTAAAATCAGTACATCAGGATTGGCAAATAACCATTTGCTCAAGACCACTTTTTGCTGGTTGCCGCCGGATAGGTTGACGGTTTTTTGTAAGATGCTGGAACATTTGATACTAAGTTTGTCACGGTATTCGCGGGCAACGGCCAATGTTTTGGGCTGGTTAATTACAAAACGGTCAGCCACACCCTTGAGATTGGCCAGGGAAACATTATTTTTAATGTCATCGATCAGAATCAGACCGAAAGTTTTGCGATCTTCGGTAACGTAAGCCAGACCGTTGGCAATGGCTTTGTCTATCGAGCTGACATCAATTTCCTGGCCCTGCTTATATACTTGACCACTGATGTGTCTCCCGTAAGCGTGTCCAAAAACACTCATTGCCAATTCAGTGCGACCTGCACCCATCAAGCCGGCAATCCCGACGACCTCGCCCCGTTTAACGTGGAGGTTAACATTGTGTACCATTTTCCGATCATCATGGAGGGGATGATAAACGTTCCAATCCTTGATTTCAAAGATAACATCGGAAATGTTAGCCTGACGGCCAGGGTAACGATTTGTTAAATCTCGCCCCACCATCCCTTTAACGATGCGGTCTTCGGTAATCGTTTCTTTTTGGCAATCCAGGGTTTCAATCGTAGCACCATCCCGCAAAATGGTAATTGAGTCGGCTACTTTAGAAACTTCGTTTAGCTTGTGGGAGATGAGAACTGAGGAGATACCTTGCGCTTTAAATTCCAGCAATAGATCAAGCAGGGCATTGCTATCACTTTCGTTCAGGCTGGAGGTTGGTTCGTCTAAAATGAGGAGTTCGACTTCTTTAGAAAGGGCTTTGGCAATTTCAACCAACTGTTGTTTGCCAACCCCAAGATCGGTGATTAATGTCTCAGGCGCTTCGTCTAGGCCAACCTTTTTCAGAAGTTCCTGGGTTTTGCCAGTGGCTTCGTACCAATTAATAACGCCGTTTTTTTGCTGCTCGTTGCCTAAAAAAATATTTTCGGTAATGGAGAGTAGAGGGACTAGAGCCAACTCCTGATGAATAATCACCAGCCCTAGATTCTCACTATCTCTAATATCTTTAAAGCGACACTCCTGCCCCTGGTAATATATTTGGCCGACGTAATCTCCGTAAGGGTAAACGCCGCTTAACACTTTCATCAGTGTTGATTTACCGGCCCCGTTTTCACCCACCAAAGCATGAATTTCGCCCTGACGAACGGCGAAATTTACATTGTCTAGCGCTTTAACACCGGGGAATGTTTTTGTAATATTGCGCATTTCCAAAATTACGTCTGACATAAATGTTCTCCCGCCGTTGCGAAATCGCAAACTAAATTGATGACAGGTGTGGGCACGCAAGCCAGAGCAAGGTACCCACACCCTTAAAGATTAACACATTAGTGTTGTTCCTGATTAACAAAAACGCCTGATTGTCATGCTTACGAAGGCAAGCATCCATCTTTTTCAGAGGAGTGGATTCCCACCTATGCGGGAATGACAGTTTCAAATTTATAAAGGAACAACTCTATTTTAATTTGTAACTGTTTAGGTCTCTGAGGTGCGACGCACTTTCTTGAGCAAGTTTTGCCGTGCATCATGCGAGTGTAAGTGCGTCGCACCTGGTTACTTAATTTTTATTCAAACTCGTCAGCGGTGTAGTAGCCAGTTTCGATCAGTGCTTCTTCCCAGTTGTTGATATCAACGCTAACCGGAACGAGCAGGTAAGACGGCACAATTTTTACGCCGTTTTCGTAGGTTTCGGTGTCATTTACGGGCACTTCTTCACCGCTCAACAGTGCATCTACCATGGCGACGGTTTGTTTGGCTAACTCGCGAGTATCTTTAAAGACTGTTGAGGTTTGCTCGCCTGCCAAAATCGATTTAACTGAAGGCAGTTCTGCGTCTTGTCCGGTTACCACTGGCATCGCCAGGTCATCGCTACCGTAGCCAACGCCTTTCAGGGAGGAGATAATGCCGATGCTCAACCCATCGTAGGGAGAGAGCACTGCGTCAACACGTTCTTCAGTATAGAAGGCACTCAGCAGATTTTCCATACGTGCCTGGGCAGTTGCACCGTCCCAACGCAGGGTGGAAACCTGATCCATCCCCATTTGACCACTTTGTACGACTAATTGATCATTGTCAATGTAAGGTTGCAATACCGACATAGCGCCATCGTAGAAGAAGTAGGCATTGTTGTCATCGGGGGAGCCACCGAACAGTTCGATGTTGAAGGGGCCATTGCCATCGGCCAAACCGAGTGCATCTTCGATGTAGCTGGCTTGCAGCACGCCAACCTGGAAGTTGTCGAAGGTGGCATAGTAGTCTACGTTGCCGGAATCGCGAATGAGGCGGTCATAGGCGATGACTTTGATGCCCTGGTCTGCGGCTTGTTGCAGAACGTCTGACAGGGTGGTGCCATCAATGGCAGCAATAACCAAGACGTCTACGCCTTTGGTCACCATGTTTTCAATTTGGGCTAACTGGTTGGGGATATCATCTTCGGCGTATTGCAGGTCTGTTTCGTACCCTTGTTCTTCGAAGAACTGAACCATTGACTCACCGTCAGAAATCCAGCGAGTTGAGGATTTTGTTGGCATTGAGATACCAACTGAGTAGCTTTCGTCAGCTGTTTCGGCTACTTCTTCGGTGGTTGTATCAGCGGTTGTGGCTTCATCGCTACCGCTTTCTGCGGCTTCTTCTTCGGCGGATTCGGAGGAACCGCAAGCCGTCATAACGAGTAATGCCAGGAGGGCGATCAACAGGAGAAACAATTTTTTCGATTTCATTTTCTCTTCCTTATGTATGTTTTAATTTGCACAATTTTAGTTGCTTCTATCTTTTATTTATTGCAACTGACTGAATGTCAGAGCAGGGGTGAGACTGGGTACGGCAAACGTCTCATTCTCATAGTCGCTTGGCTTTATTCCATACATGCTCCTTACTGAGTCTAAAGTGATAAATGCATTTGCTTCTTATCACGACATTCCGAAAGTATGATGGGGGAACCCTTTTTGCTTGGATGAATGTTATCGTTCCCGTTAACGTTAACATATTACCATACAATTTTACTCCGTCAAGCATTTTTTGGGCAGAATGATCAAAATAACACTGCATATTTGGTAGATTTCACCGAATAAGATTGCAATGATGTATAAAGAATCGTAGCTAAAATGGCGAAAAGGCCGTAGTTGGGATTTGATTGACACCATTTTGTGACTATGCTACACTGCTTTTGTTAACGTTAACAAAGTTTGGCAGAGCGCTGGTTTCTGCAAGCGTTAAGGGAGAAAAGATGCATCAAAAGCGGGTTACAATCAAAGAGGTGGCGGCCGCTGCGGGTGTCTCGACACAAACGGTATCGCGTGTGGTGAACAGACGGCCCGATGTTGCTTCCAGTACCAGGGCGCACGTACAGGAAGTGATTGACAAGTTGGGTTACCAACCTAGCAAGATTGCTCGCAGCTTGATCCGTGGACAAAGTTACTCGTTGGGGGTAGTGAGTTCAAGCATTAGCCTCTATGGGCCTTCCCTAGTATTGCAGGGCATCCAAGAGGCGGCGGTCGAGGAAGATTACTCGCTGATGCTTAATATTCTGCCAGATGCCGAGATTTTTGATGTGGAAAAAACGTTGCGAGATATTTTGTCATATCACGTAGACGGTATTTTGTGGGCCGTGCCGGAGATTGGGCAAAATCGGGATTTAATTCAGCAGGCGCTACCTACGCTGACTGTGCCAATTGCTTTTTTGAATGTGCAGCCAAGACCCAATTTGGTTACGGCCGTTATCGACAACAAACATGGCGGTCGCATTGCCACCCGTCATCTCATTGAGCAGGGGCGACAAGCTATTGGCCTGATAACCGGGCCAATGAAATGGTGGGAAGCACGCCAGCGTGAATTGGGCTGGCGTGAAGAATTGATGGCCAACGGCCGTTCCATCGATGAAAGCTACATTGCCAACGGTGACTGGACGCCCAGCAGCGGCGAGCGCTGTATTCGCATGTTGCTGGAGTGGCATCCTGAGATGGACGCGGTTTTTGTTTGCAATGACCAGATGGCCCTGGGGGCCATGAAAGTAGCCCGCCAAATGGGGCGAACCATCCCGGATGATTTAGCCGTTGTTGGCTACGATGACATTCCTGAATCTCCGTATTTCTCGCCTTCCTTAACCACCGTGCGCCAGGATGTGGCCGAGATGGGCTGGCAAGGCGTGAAGCAGCTGCTGGCCCTGATTGATGATGACGAAAATCTACAAATGCGCTCCGTTGTCCTAAAGCCAAACTTGATTGTGCGCGGCAGCTCGGTATGTGGCGAAATGGCACAATAAGAAGACAAGGTGACAAGGTAGGGGGTGAAGATAGCACCTGCCACTTTTTACCTATCTAGCCACATATCAGTTTAAGTGAGAAAAGAAAAATAGGACACAGATTAACACGGATAAACACTGATTTTTGTTTTTTATCTGTGTAAACCAGTGTTCA
>JBNKLQ010000141.1:0-15662 GCA_050292445.1 Promineifilaceae bacterium (SeqCode)
CCAATGCAACGTCAGGTTTGGGATACGACAAATACCAGATAGAAAATTCAACCTATGACATGTTGCTGGAACAGGCTGACTTAAGTGAGGTTCTGCTTCACAATGAGGATTTTCGGTTGGATATTCTGCCGGCTCATCCAGAACTGGCGGGAGCAGAAGTGGAATTGGTGAATGTGATTGGCCGGGAGTATCGGCTGCAGCAGATTTTGGAAAAGGTGAACGGCCGTTATGACTACATCCTCATTGATTGCCCGCCCAGCCTCAGCCTGCTTACTGTCAATGCTCTGACAGCCGCCCGCGATGGCATCCTTATTCCCGTACAATGTGAATACCTGGCGTTGGAAGGATTGAGCCAGTTGACCCAGACCATTGAACTGGTGCAGAAATATCTCAACCCCAACCTGGCTATTCGGGGCTTGATTATGACCATGTATGACGGCCGTACCAACCTCAGCCGCCAGGTTGTCGAAGAAGTACGCACCTATTTTCCCGGCAAAGTATTCAAAACGATTGTGCCGCGCAACGTTCGCCTGAGCGAAGCGCCCAGCTTTGGCCAGCCCATCAATTTGTACGCGCCTAACTCGCCCGGCGCAGTGGCTTACAAGGTGCTGGCCGCCGAGCTGGTGAAGGGGGACATGACGGCCAAATCTGCCGCAGCGGGGGTGGCCGTATGACCAAAAAACGTGGACTCGGACGCGGTCTGGGGGCACTCATCCCCAGCGATCATGCTGCTTCGGCTGAAGAGGGCGGGGTAAAGATGGTGCCGGTTACGGCCGTATCCCCCAATCCCCATCAGCCCCGCAGCGTCATGGACGAGCAAAAGCTAAAAGAGCTGGCCGACTCGATCAAGGAGCATGGCCTCATCCAGCCGCTCATCGTTACCCAGGTAAACGGTGGTTACACGCTCATCGCCGGAGAGCGCCGCTGGCGCGCCTGCCAGCTGGCCGGACTGGAAGAAGTGCCCGTGGTGGTAAAAGAAGCCACGCCGCAAGAAATGCTGGAGTTGGCCATCATCGAAAACGTACAGCGGGCTGATCTCAATCCGCTGGAAGAGGCGTACGCCTATCAGCAGCTCAGCGAGGATTTTGGCTTTACCCACGAGCAGATTGCCCAGCGCATGAGCAAAGGGCGGACCACTATCACCAATTTGATTCGCCTGTTGGGCTTGCCAGAAAATATACAGCAAGCGGTGGCAGACGGCCGTATCAGCGGCGCACATGGTCGGGCTTTATTACCTTTGCCCAACGAAACCATGCAAACCAACGTCATGAACGACATCATCAAGTTCAATCTTAGCGTGCGCCAGGTAGAAGTCCGCGTTACGACGCTGTTGTCGGCCAAGAAGCCCAAATCAAAACCGCGCCCCGGTCTGCCGGTGGAGCTGGAAGCGTTGCAAGGCCAGTTCCAGGAATCGCTGGGCACCAAAGTCAACATCGAAACCAGCGGCAAGGGCAAAGGGCGCGTCATCATCCACTACTACTCCGACGAAGAGCTGCAAGCTGTCTACGACGCCATCATCGGCGAAGAGTAAAAGGCAGTAGAGATGAACGAATTGCAAATAGATGTCTCAGAATCTGAAATTGCCAATTTTTGTCAAAAATGGTTGATTGAGGAATTTGCCCTGTTTGGTTCGGTCGTGCGAGGAGACTTTCAGCAAGATAGCGATATCGATGTTCTGGTCACATTCAAACCAGAGGCTACTTGGACTTTATTTGACCAGGTTGATATGCAAGATGAGTTGAAGTTGTTATTTGGTCGAGATGTGGATTTAGTTAGCCGAAAAGGAATCGAGCGAAGCCAAAATCATCTTCGCCGCCGTGAGATCATTGATTCAGCCAGAGTGATGTATGCAGCCTCGTGACGAAAGCTACCTGCTCGATATTTTAACTGCATGTCGTCTCATCCAATCATTTGTCGCTGATGTAGATCGGGCTGCTTTTGATGACGATCTAAAAACACAGTCGGCCGTGATTAGGCAGTTTGAGATTTTAGGCGAAGCAACCAAACGCCTCTCAGATGAACTGCGTGCATCCCAACCGGACATTCCCTGGCGGCAAATGGCCGGTATGCGTGATATTCTCATCCACGCCTATGATCATGTAAATTTAGATCAGGTGTGGTATGCAACCCAAACTTCAATTCCTGAGTTAATCCCGAAAATTGAAGCAGCAATGAAGTAGAGAAATTAGAGATAATTTCTCCTCCAATTCCAGTCTCTGTCAAAACGAATTCAAGGACAAGTTGATATGATAAGTATTGGTGCGGGCGTTGTCATTGTGGAAGATGGCAAGGTGTTGTTGGTCAAACGAGAAGATTTGGAAGTGTGGGCACTGCCGGGTGGCGGTGTAGATGAGGGGGAGTCGTTGGCGGAAACGGCCGTTCGTGAAGCCTACGAAGAAACGGGACTGGAAGTTGAAATTACCCATCTAATTGGTGTTTATTCTGAGATCGGCAGCTGGAGTGATTGGCATATTGCCTCCTTTGCCGCAAGGGTCGTTGGTGGCAAGCTGAACTCTCAAATAGGTGAGGTGCTGGATTTGCAGTTTTTTCCACTCGATAATTTGCCAAGAGATATGTTTTGGTGGCACCGTCAGCATATAGTAGATTTCCAAGCTGGTCTGGGGGGATCGGGGGCAAGTCGGCAAGATATAAACTCTCAGCCTGGTGCATCCAATCGTGCTGAACTGTACGCCATGCGCGACCAATCTGGAATGTCGCGCAGCGAGTTTTATCATTGGTACTATGAATCAAAGGATTCAAATAAAGTAAAGAAATCACAGTAACCCATCCTCCACTTATTCATCCCCTCAGCCTTTACTAAACCCACAATATGCTTGTTTATAATTGATGATTGATCGATCTCGGATCGATTAATTTGTACGCTTTCTCCCTAGACTCATTTTTTACCTTAAGTGTTTGTTCAAAGGAGAAAGCTTTGCTTAAGTACAGATCAATTTCAACATCCCTCATTGGCACTTTTTTCATCAGTTCTATTTTGTTATTTTCCACGTTATTTTGGCTGCAAAACGGCCGTTCCACCCAAGCCGCCCCATTGGCCACCACCTGGTATGTGAATACCGCCACCGGCAGCGACAGCAATAGCTGTCTGTCAGCTGGTTCGGCCTGCGCCACCATTGGCGGAGCAATTGGCAAAGCTGCGCTTGATGATGTGATTGAGGTTGCCGCCGGAACCTACACCGAAAATTTGGTCGAAACCCTGGCGGTGCAAAATGTAACGCTGAACGGGGCTGGCGTGGGCAGCACCATCATCGACGGCAGCGCCAGCGGGCGGGTGCTGGAAACCACCGGCAACGTCACCATTACGGGCGTAACCATCCAAAACGGGTACATCGATCCCAGTGATATTTTTGGCGGGGCGGGCGTTACCAACTTTGGCACCCTGCTGCTGCAAGACAGCCTAATCACCGGCAACAGCACGACTGGTGGCGGTGGCGGCATTTTTAACAGCAACCAGCTGACGCTGCGAAACTCTGAAGTTTCTGGTAACTCAGCAGATAGCATCGGAGGCGGGATTGTCAACTATTCCGGCGACACGCTTACTGTTACCAACAGCCTGATTGCTGGCAACAGCGCCAACCAGGGGGCCGGGATTTACTCCATAGGTAGCACCACCGTGACAAGCAGCACCATTCAGGGCAACAATGCCGAAAATTCGGGAGCCGGGGTTGCTGTGTGGGCAGGTACGGCCGTTTTCGACCAAACCACCATTTACCAAAATGAAGCTATACAGCTTGGGGCTGGCATTTATAACGCATTCGGCGTTATCACCGTCACCAACAGCACCATCAGTGACAACAGCGCCACCGACCATGTGGGCATTGCCAACGTGGGGTCTGTGGAGGCCACGATTCTGAATAGCACGATTGCTTACAACAACGTCACCAGCTCTAGTGGCAGCCGCTACGGCGGCATTGGTAATTTTAATGGTGGCACGCTCACCATCCAAAACAGCATCGTAGCCCAAAACGACGGGCGCCAATGCCAGGCCAACGACAGTTGGACCTCTGCCGGGAACAACTTGGCCAGCGACAACTACTGCGATTTTGATTCGACTGGCGACATCGAACTGGTGGATCCGCTGCTGGCTCCGCTGGGGGATTATGGTGGGCCGACGCTGACACATCCGCTCAGTCCTGGCAGCCCGGCCATTGATGCGGGCAGCAATGCCGCCTGCCCCGCCACCGACCAGCGCGGCACCGCTCGTCCGGTAGATGGCGACAATGACAGCACGGCCGTTTGCGACATCGGTGCCTTTGAAGCTCAAAACCAGCTCACCATTGCCGATCTCTCCGTGATGGAAGGCGACAGCGGCACGACGGATGCTGTTTTTACCGTCACCCTGTCACCGGCCAGCAGCCAGAGCGTGACGGTGAATTATGCCACGTCGGCAGATACGGCCGTTGCCAACAATGATTACGACACAACCAGCGGCCAGCTCACCTTTGCCCCCGGCGAAACCAGCCAAACCATCACCGTCACCGTCAATGGCGACACCGACGACGAGCCGGATGAAACGTTCACCGTCAACTTGAGCAACGCCAGCAATGCCGACATTATTGACGGAACGGCCGTTGGCACGATTGTGGATGACGATGGCTTGGGCAGCCTCACCATCTCGGATCAAACAGTGGATGAAGGGGACAGCGGCATCGTCATTGCTGAATTCACCGTGACGCTCTCCCCGGCTCCAACCAGCATCGTCACGGTGGATTACGCTACGGCCAACGGCAGCGCCAGCGCGGGCAGCGATTTTGGTGCCGCCAGCGACCAGCTCACCTTTAATCCTGGCCAAACCAGCCAAACAATCCAGGTCACAGTCAATGGCGATGACACGGATGAGGGCGCGAGCGAGACCTTTGTGGTGAATCTGAGCAATGCCTCTGGGGCTAACATTACTGATAATCAAGCAACTGGCATCATTACGGATGATGATACGGCCATCATCTCTATTGCCGTTGGGCCACAGGTTGCAGAGGGGAATAGCGGGACGGGAACGGCCGTCTTCACTGTCACCCTCACCAACCCCGCCAGCTTCCCTATCACCGTGGATTACACCACAGAAGATGGCTACGGCGATACCGGTGCTGACGCTGGCAGCGATTATGAGGCCAAGTCAGGCACGATCACCTTCAATCCCGGCGAAACGTCCCAGAATATTAACGTCACCGTTTATGGCGATACCGAATCTGAACCGGATGAACGTTTTGTTTTGCGTATCAGCAATGGCAACCCGGCCCCCATTCAGAACAGCTCAACCTACGGCGACATCCTCAACGACGACAATATGAAGGTTTACCTGCCGTTTATTATTCGCTAGCTTTCCCCAGGTGCGACGCACTTTCAAAGTGTGTCGCACCTTCGTTCTCTATACGGCCGTTCCCCGGTATAATCCCCGCACGATACCAAAACCACGCAGATGGAGAAGCCAGTATGAATAATCAGAGCCTTGTCCGGGAAAAAGTCGCTCAAGCCACCCAAATTCTCAACGAGTTTGATATTGACCTTTGGTTGACGTTTGTGCGCGAAACCACCCTGTCGCCCGATCCGGCGCTGGAACTCATCGCCGATGTGGATGTGACCTGGAAATCGGCTTTCATCCTGTGCCGGGATGGAGCACATGTGGCCATAATCGGCCGTTTTGACCGCGAAAACGTCGAGCAGCTGGGCGTCTACCCGCAAATCATCGGCTATGACCAGGGCATCGCCGAGCATCTCCGGGCCGTCCTGGCCGAAAAGGCCCCGCGCACCATCGCTATCAACACCTCAGAAAACGACGTCGCCGCCGATGGCCTAAGCCACGGCCTGTTCTTGAGCTTGCAAAACATCCTGGCCAATACGCCGTTTGCCGACCGGCTCATCTCTGCTGAGAAGATCATCGCTGCCCTGCGCGGCCGCAAAAGTCCGGCCGAAGTCGAGCGGGTGCGGCAGGCCATCGCCACCACCGAAGCCCTCTTCGACGAGGTAGAAGCGTTTGCCAAACCGGGTATGACCCAGCGCCAGATTGCTGAGTTTGTACACGGCCGTATCGATGAGATGGGTCTGGGCTACGCCTGGCCCAAACCATTTAATCCGATTGTGACCTGTGGCCCGGATTCGGCCGTGGGGCACGCGGCCGCCGGGGATGTAGTGCTAGAAAAAGGGCACACGCTGCATCTGGATTTGGGCGTCAAGCAAAACGATTACTGCTCAGACATCCAGCGCATGTGGTACGTGCTGGACGACGGCGAAAGCGAAGCGCCGCCAGAGGTACAGCACGCCTTCGACGTGGTGTACGGGGCGATCAAAGCTGGCGAGTCGCTGCTGACGCCCGGCACCCCCGGCTGGCAGGTAGACGAAGCCGCCCGCGACTTCATCGTGGACAACGGCTACCCGGAATACATGCACGCCTTTGGCCACCTGCTGGGCCGCGTCGCCCACGATGGCGCCACCGTTCTGGGGCCGCGCTGGGAGCGGTACGCGGGCATCTGCGAGCTGCCGGTGGAAGTGGGCAACATCTTCACCCTGGAGCTGCACGTTGTCGTGCCCAACCGGGGCATCATGAGCCTTGAAGAGGATGTTCTGGTCACCGCGAACGGCGTCGAGTACCTCAGCAATCCGCAAACCACTTTACGTTACATCAAAAGCTAAAAGTGATTGTGTGTAGAGCGAAACCTGAAAACACTTGTCATTTCGACCAAAGGGAGAAATCCTTCTAAACTTAGGCAACGAGGTTTTCATCAAGTTTGGAGGGATTCTTCAGGTCTCTTTTCCTTCTTAACAACCGATTCAGGAGGGTGAAATGTGTTTGTTAATTGTTGAAATTTTGATGTTCATTGCAGGTTTGGGGGCAATCTTAGCAGGAAAGCTGCCAGAAATTTTGTTTAAGGTGCATTTTGGCAAAGATCAAAACGATGTCGAGCCACTAATTGCTCGTTTGTATGGCCTGTTTTTGGCATCCCCACTCCCGCTTGCGATGATGATAGATTGGTTTTTAGGTGTTGGCGATGATGCAGCACCCGAAATAATTACTTTCGCAAGTTTGCTGGAACTTTTGGTTGTGTTGGCAGTGGCAGTTATTTGCATTATTCTGATCATTCTGGCGAGAAATATCAAAAACAAATCAGCAGTAACTTAATTAGTGAGGATGATTGAGGCTCAAAACGCACAAATGTAAGCTACGGCCGTTTCCCACCCCACAATTTGCTCCTCTAACTGCCGTTTGTACAGGACGCGTACTTTTTCTACTTCCTTATCGCTCAAACTAGCTTCACGTAGGCGACGGCCATATGTGCCCTCACCTTCTCCGCCAAACCAGCGTTCTAGATGACCGGCAGTTAACCGCCGCTGGCCTTTTTCGCGGTCTAGTTGCAGCGTGACAGTGGTGAAACCTGCGGCTTCCAGCCCGGCTTGCAAATCTGTTTCGTCCCAGTTCACCAGCGGGTCGGTTTCGTCAGTGTATATCGCTTCTTCGGCGTGGGCGACTTTTTGCGCCAGGGCCTTTGTTTCACCAGACCAATCGACCAGTTGGTACAGCCGTTGGCCGTGTTTGGGGATGGTTTGCACGAGGCAGAAACGGCCGTCTACAGCCAATCTTTCCTTGAGTGGGGAAAACAGTTCTGTAATTGGGTAATTTAGTAATTGGGTAATTGGGTTGCGGGCGAGGATGAGGTCAAATTGCAGATCTTCTTCGCCGCGTAGGGCGAGGAGCGTGTCTAGTTCGGTTAGATCGCCAATGAGGATGAACGGCCGTTCCAGTTCGGGCAAACGTTCGGCTTGTTGGCGCAAGGCTTCGCCATCGGTGGTGGCGGACGCCAGGGCGTAGACGCCGCCTTCGGGAGCACGGCGCACCGCTTCCCAGGTGAGCAAACCGCTGCCCGCGTTCACGTCCAGCACCAGGTGGTGCCGCTGCACCGCTGCCAATTCAAACAGCCGCTCTCTCTGCTGTCCCAAGGCTTGCCCCGCCTGCGAAATTGTCCGCTGGAGCCACGCCTCTTTGCCCTTGTTCTTCGGACTGGTTGTGTAAATTTCCCCAATCTCCAATCTCCAGTCTCCAATCTCCAACATCCCCGCCAGCTGCGCCTCCCGCTTCCTTGCCACCTCATCCCGAATTTGCCGCTCGTACCCCTGGTCGCTTGGCTCGTAGAACATTTTGCCTTGCAGCGCATCGGGCAAGTATTGCTGCGCCACCCAGTGGTCGCGGTAGGCGTGTGGGTAGAGATAGCCTTGACCGTGACCAAAGCCTTCTTTGTCCCGATTGCCGTCCTTGAGATGGTTGGGCACATCGGCTTCCTGCTCTTTTTCTACGCTGCTGAGGGCATCGAAGAAGGCAAAAGCGGAGTTGGATTTGGGGGCCGTGGCCAGGTAGATGCACGCTTGGGCCAGCGGAAAGCGGCCTTCGGGCATGCCGATGCGCTCAAATGCTTGCCAGCAGCTCGTCACCACGCCCATCGCTTGCGGATCGGCCAGCCCCACGTCTTCCCCGGCAAAAATGGTCATGCGGCGGAAGATGAAGCGGGGATCTTCACCGGCGTACACCATCTTGGCCATCCAGTAGAGCGCCGCGTCGGGGTCAGAGCCGCGCAGGCTTTTGATGAAGGCAGAAATGGTGTCGTAATGCACGTCCCCTTCTTTGTCGTACAAAACGGCGCGGCGCTGGATCGATTCTTCGGCAACTTCGAGAGTGATGTGGAGTCGGCCGTCTTCCCCAGCTTCCGTTGTCTCCACCGCCAGCTCCAACGCATTCAGCACGCCGCGTGCGTCGCCGTTGGCCACATCCACCAGATGGTCCAGTGCTTCTGGCTCGATGGCTACGTTCATGCTGCCGTAGCCGCGCTCCTTGTTGGCCAGCGCCTGCCGGGCAATCTGCCGCAAATCATCCTCCGTCAGCGGGCGCAGCTGGAAAATGCGGCTGCGGCTGACCAGCGCCTTGTTCACTTCAAAATACGGATTTTCCGTCGTTGCCCCAATCAAAATGATGGTGCCATTTTCTACATGAGGCAGCAGCGCATCTTGCTGGGCTTTGTTCCAGCGATGTACCTCATCGACAAACAGGGTGGTGCGCTGGCCGTACAGATTGCGCCGCTCCTGTGCCGTAGCAATCGACTCGCGAATCTCCTTCACACCGGACAGAACGGCATTGATCGTGATGAAATGGCTCTCAGTGGTGTTGGCGATGACCATCGCCAGGGTAGTTTTGCCCGTCCCGGGTGGCCCGTAAAAAATGAGCGAGGAAAGCTGGTCGGCCTGGATAGCCCGGCGCAGCAAACGTCCTGGTCCCATGATATGGGTTTGGCCGACGTATTCATCCAGCGTCTGCGGGCGCATCCGGTTGGCCAGGGGAGACTCTTTTTCAATTTGGGCTTTACGGCCGTGTTCAAACAAGTCCATACCCGCATTGTAGCCAGAACGGTTGTTCACAGGCAAACTTTTTAAGGTCAGATTGGATTAAGAGTCATCAGCTTGTCGGTTGTCAAGCAAGCAACCATGTCATCACGAGAAACGTTTGGCTTGAATAAACTGGTTCAACTCCTGTACCAGTTTATGAACCGTTGTTGAAGGATCGTCGGCCGCGGGGTTTGAAGGTTTGTACTGCGCCAGCAAGCGTTCCGCATGGCGAATCGCCATATCTTGCTGCGGTAGCAATTCTTGATATAAGGCGAGATCGTTTTTTTGATACGTGCGTCCGAGTTCTCGACTTAATCCGTCAATGTAGTCACGGCGAGTTTGGGCAACATTGCAATAATGGAAATGCAGCAAATACCATAACTCAAACGCCTGGTTCGAATAAGCCACTTTAATATTGCGTAGTCTGGCTAGGTCAAGCGCCTGATTGAAACGTTCAACGGGCACCTCGTCCCGATCAAAGACACACCATACCTGATCATATCGGGTTGGATCCCACGACTTAGTCGCCTTCTCAACCAACGTTAACGGATCTTTAGCAAGCCCTTCTACTTTCACAGTGATCGCACTGGGCACATGAAATGCTCGAAAATAAGTCGGTTCGGTTTTTCTCCCTCGCAGACAATCAAAAAACGCTGCAATGGTTCACGAGTATTTACTCGACGAGATTGATAGCCCCGACTGGATCTTTTATGGCGTCCCGATGGTTTTGGCCTACGCGCCATACTCTCCACTCACAATCGTTTTGATATGGCTCAAATAAGGTACGGCACCATACCGCCCCTGAATGTAGCCGCGTTCATAATCTTTGTCGTTGCGCACTTTAAACTCGGCCAACGAATAAAGATGACTAGCTCCTTGTTGATCCTTTTCCACAAACCAAATCTGGTCCCGGCGAAACAGGTGATTATCAAGCAAATTAGTATCTTGCGTATTAAAGATGAGTTGCGCACCGTTGGGATTGGTTTCTTTATTATTGAACAGCGAAATAATCTCGCGAGTTATTAGAGGGTGCAATCGAGCATCCATTTCATCTACTATTAAAATCTCTCCGTCTTGCAATGTATCCAACAAGGGACCAGACATGGCAAACAATTTTTGTGTACCTTCTGATTCGTGTTCATCCAGTTCGAATAACTCTTGCCCGACTGCGTTGCCAGCATCATCAAACTGAGTATGGACAGTATGAATCAAATACCCTTCAGCATCAGAAGCATTCATGATGGTTAAAAATGCCTGTCTTATTTCTTCTGGCATATCCTCAGGAAGGTTTGGTTTACTACTAACGGCCCTTTTTTCTATCTTTAAGTCGCCAATGCCCAGGTCGAGACGACAAATGAGATCTCGAATAGCTTGACTGTATTCGCCCTCCATAAGCTGCATGAGCGTAAACGGCATCATACCTAAATCTTCAACGCCTGAAATGATGCCCAATCGTCTGAACCAGGCCACTAGCTTTTGTGCTTTTTTGCCATTAAACTGTGCTACAACCGAAAGAAAGAGGGCATTGGGACGCGTATGTTGTTCCAGATCTCGTCCCTCTTTGAAGTAATCACCTACGGTTATCTCATTCCCATCTCTTTCGAAGAGGCGCGCCTCACGAATAGAAGGGACGAAATACAACCATTCAGAAAGAACACGCTCTTTCGTCACCTCAAACCCATAACGATACCGTTTGCCATCCTCAATAAATACTATCTCAAAATAAGAAGGCTGGTTGATAGCAGCCGCGTGCAAACGAAAAGGCTCAACACGAATACCTCCTGTTGCCTTCGTTTCTTTAGGGGAATGCATAACAAAACGCTTCATGAAAGCGAGAGCCTGCACTAGATTACTTTTGCCACTAGCGTTTGCCCCATAAATGGCAGCACTGGTTAGCAGGTTGGGATTATTAATAACATTGATGACAGTATCTTTATCTAGTTGAGAGTTTTTGGACTTGATGGGAGCAGCAAGCAAGCTTAACGTTTGTGGGTCCCGAAAAGAACGGAAGTTACCCACCGTGAACTCGATTAACATATACAGCCTCTTTTGGTAATTCAAAACGGTGAATTGGTGAAAAAATCTCAGATAACGATATTTTACACCAGAAACAGTATGTATGTCAATACAGGAACCCTTTTTTCTTCGCAGGAGTAAGCGTCGCTTTTGTGGATACGTCGATCTAACGCCGAAGAGGAAAATTGTAGTTTCCTCTGTCATCAACAAATCTGACGCATACCCTCTTCGCAGAAAGCGATTGACAAACGGCCGTAATCCTGCTATTCTTTTTCGGACCGAACGGTCTTGAAAGGTTACTCATGCGTAAAGGCGAACAAACCAAAGAATACATCTTGCAAAAAGCGGCCCAGCTGTTTAACGAGCGGGGCTATTACGGCGCGTCGATGTCGGACATCATGGCGGTGACAGGCATGGAGAAGGGCGGCATCTACAATCATTTTAAGAGCAAGGATGATCTGGCGGTGCAATCCTATGAATATGCGGTCGATTTGATGCGACAGGCGTTTGCAGCTGCCATCAAGGGCAAATACCATGCGGTAGATCGCTTGCAGGCGGTGGTGGGCGTTTTCCAGAAGATTCCTGGTGGTTCACCTCTGGGGGGAGGGTGTCCAGTGGTGAATACGGCCGTTCACACCAGCCACACCCACCCCAAGCTGCACGCTTATGCCCGTGAAACGATGATCGAGTGGCAAGATTTCATCCGGCGCATTGCCCAGTTGGGCATTGATCGCCAGCAGCTTAAGCCAGACACAGACGTCGAGATGCTGACCACGCTGCTCATTTCCACGCTGGAGGGGGCCATCATGCTGACCCAACTGCATCAGGATAGCAACTTTATGGATCGGGCCATTGCCCATCTAACCGACTATTTGCAAAGCTTGACCTTAGCGGAAGGCTAAATTTTTTTTGCGATAAAAAGAGACCGATTGGTCTTAAAATAGGAGCAAATCATGTTGATAAACAGTGCATTACCGAAAGTTTTGGAAAGTACGGCCGTTGTCCGTTTTCAGGATTGCGATCCATTTGGCCATCTCAACAACGCACGCTACGTTGATTATTTTATGAATGCCCGCACCGACCAATTGCAGGCGCATTACGATTTCAATATTTTTGCCGTGGGGCAGGAAATGGGCAGCAACTGGGTGGTGAGCAAAACGGAAATTTCGTTTTTACGCCCCGCCCTGCTCATGGAAACGGTGCACCTTCAAACGCGGCTCATTTGGGCCACACAGCGCAAGCTGGTGGTAGAAGGCATCATGTTTGATGAGAGCGGCAGGCAAATGAAGTCAGTGGCTTGGGTGGAATTTACGTTTGTTAATCTGGCAAACGGCCGTCCCGCCAGCCATACCGATGAATTGATGGCACTTTTTCACGCGGTACAGGTCAGCGACATTTACGAAAACACCACATTTGACGAGCGCATTGCTCAACTGCGCCAAACTCAGCGCCAAAAGCGCCGCGAACAGGTGGAAGCGGCTAATGCCTATGCTTGAGATTGGTCCAATCTGCATGCGTAATCACGAGGAAAAACTCATGGATTGGTTCACCATCAACCCGAAGTTATTGCGTTGTCTAACAAATGCTGCTGCTTGGCCCGATACAAGGCGGGTCATCTCACCCACGCTTTCATCCCTGATCCTTCGTCCGGCGCAGGTTGAAGATGTTGATCTGATTGTAGAGATGCACCAGCGGTCGTCTGAAAAGACCATCTACAGCCGGTACCACAGTCCGCGCGTGCCTACCCGGCAAGAGATTGCCCAGATTTGTCAGATGGATGAGGCAAACGGCCGTGCTATCGTGGCTGCCACTGGCGGCAAAAAACCGGCAGTGGTAGGTCTTGCCTATTACATTCTTTCTGCGCCGGATACGGCCGAAATAGCGCTTTTGGTCGAAGATAGGTACCAGGGGCAGGGCGTGGGCAAGCGGCTGCTGAAACTGCTAATGGCGCTGGCTATTGCCCAGGGCATCTGCTTTTTCGAGGCGTTTGTGTTGCCCACCAACCGGCGGATGTTTCATTTGCTGCACCAAACCGGGCAAGTGGTACAAAACAAGTTGGATTATGGCACACGGGAAATGCGGATTCAGCTAACGGCCGTTAGCCCCTGGGGCTTTGCCGAGGAGAGATTATTGCCAGAGGAACGAGACTATCTGCCCGTTTGATATCAGTTTAGGTTGGTGAGGGATGGCTGTTGTTGTCTGGGTCTAAAACGGGACCGAGGGTATCGCGCAGCCATTGACGGGCGCGGTGTAACCGTACTTTGGCGGCGCTATTAGAAATATCGAGGGTAACGGCCGTTTCTTCCGTGCTCATCCCTTCCAATTCCCGCAGCATAAAAACTGTTTGCAACGTTTCTGGCATGGCGGCAATCGCTTGGCGCAACTCTGTTTGCACTTCTTCGCTGTCATAAGTTTCTTCTGGCAGGCAGCACCAATCAAACAGCTGGCGTGGAATGGTGCCAGGGGTTTCATCGAGGGTTTCTTCTACAGAGACGGTGGGAGCGTTGGGACGGCGCAAGCGCATCATCGCCGCGTTGTAGGCGATGCGGTACAGCCAGGTGCTCAGACTGGAGCGCCATTCAAATTTGTCGATGGCCCGGAAAGCGTTGAGGAACGTTTCTTGCAGCACATCTTCAGCGTCTTGTTCGTTGCCCAGCAGGCGCAGCAGCAGCCGGTTGATGGCTGGCGAGTGCAACGCAATGCATTCGTCGCAGGCGGATTTGTCGCCCGCCTGGATTCTGGCGATCAGTTCAGCTTCATCGGCCTGGTTGGCTACTGTTTCAGGATCAATCTGTGTCATGACTGACACTCTATCCCGAGGCAGCAAAAAAGGCAACCTTACCCAGGTATGGATAAAGGTTGCCTTTAGATTCGGCTCATGTCCCAGTGGTGGTTAGGCTAAAAGATGGCTCCTTTAGGCAGAAGCTAGTTCAGGGGCAATATTGGCTTCTATTTCAAATTTTGGCGGATTCTCGAAATGTTTTTTAACGGCACATTGATCGGCGGCACGGATAACGGCCGATTTATATTTTTCCGGGAAGGTTGGCGGCAACTGAATATCTAATTTGATTTTGCTTACCATGCCCGTCATCCGGTTAACCTCTAAGCTTTGCACAAGGCGCACGCCTTCGGCAGAGATGCCGCGCTGTTGGCAGAAGCCCAGCACATAAATCCCGGCGCAGGTACCAATCGAGGCCAGGAAGGTGGCAAACGGCGTTGGGGCCGAGGCCTGTTCATTATAAGAAGGTTGGTCCGTGGGGACGGTGAAGGGGCCAAAGTGGGCGTCTACACGTGCCCCGCCGGGGAAGTCGATTATCATTTCCATTGTAAACTGTTCTCCGTAACAAAAAAATTCGTTTAATAAGGTGGCTGAGAAACGGCCGTTCCCCAGCCACACTTTTTGTTTAGATGCAAGCAACTGGAAATGGTTACATCATGAAATCCAGGCTTCGGTCACTTCGCCGCTCCAGCCGTTGGTGGTGCGGGTGTAGTTGATGGTGAAGCCGCCACCGCTCAGGTAAAGCATGTCGGAATCTGTGGCGATGGCCCAGCTGCTTCCCAGGGAAACGTTGACTTCGTCTTGGGAAACGGCCGTAAATCCCTGAAACCGTAGATACGGGAAGTCACCTTCAGCATCTGCTTTGGCCTGAATTTCGTCGGGTGACATCGTTACCAGGGCCACGCCAGCCAGTTCGGGCAGCAGAGTCGGATCGATGTTTTCCGTGGAGAGGACAATTTCTGGCTGATCGGCCAGCAGCGCGTAGTCCGGAATTTCCTGATCGACCAGGGCGCGTTCCAGCGTCAGGCGCAGCAGGTCGGCTACGTCTTCATCGGGCAGGTCTAGCTCAGAAATCGGTCCATTGTCAGTGCCTGGCAGGGGTTGGGCCACATTGTCCACATCCAGGGTGAAGGTATTGGTGATGCCGTTGGCGTTCACGGTATAGGTGCCTGCGGGTAGTCCTTGCACGTCCAGCGCCACGTTTTCTTCAAAGCCAACCAACTGCTGGGTGCAGATGGCGTCGGTCAGGCGCTGCGTGGTGATGGTCATCACAAAAGTATCGCCTTCTTGCGTTGTTTCGATGTCGCCCAGTGTGGTGCAGCCATCACCCAGGTAGCCGGTGACGTTGACATGAACCTGTACCGGGAACGATTCCAGAATCATAATGTCGATGGATTCAACTGTGGCTTCATCGATGGTCACATTTTCCAGATCGACGGTTTCCACAGGTGCAGGCGTGACTATAGGATCGTCAGAGCTGACG
>JBNKLQ010000142.1:0-15472 GCA_050292445.1 Promineifilaceae bacterium (SeqCode)
GGGAAGATAACGCGCTGAAACGGGCCAAAACGCATCGGGGTGGCGTGGGCGTCGCTGTTGCCGACGGCCGTAATCTTTTTGCCCTGGGCCAGTAATTCATCCCACAAGGCCAGGGTGCGCGGCTCTGGTCCCACCACAAATTTTTCCGGATTAAAGGCAAGGCGAACGGCCGTTAATTTGTCGATCAGTTCAATTTCTACCGGCAGCCGCTCCAGGGCATCTACCAGGGCGTTGATAAAACTGGACATGTAGTTCCAGATTTCCAAGCCGGTAAAGCCGTCGATGGGCCAATCGTGCCAACCCAGATTGGGGTAGGGAAAAAGTCGGCAATCTTTTTCGTGGGGATGGGCTAAAAAGCAGTAGCCGCCGTGCTCATTCACGGCGTCGATGAGCTGTTGGGGATTGGGGGCACAGGCTGCCAGCTCCGTTTCTACGCCATACACCAGCAAATGGCTGGCCTGGGGTTCGCGCCGCACGTTGTGAACTTCTTCACCGGTGAGCAGGAGGACACGGCCGTTTTCATTCTCGTAGTAGCCTTCCACGCCTTGCACCAAAACATTGTGGTCGGTGACGATGATAAAATCTAGTCCGGCGGCGATGGCGTCTTCGGCAATGTGTGCGTGCCATTTTTCCCCATCGCTGTACAGGGTGTGCATGTGCATGTTGCCAGTGAGTTCGATCATAGTGGTTTCTCTGTCATCCTCTTCCCAGGGGATGGGCGGGGCAATGCTATCATTTTTAGTGCTGTTTTCCAAGTTTAGGTGGTGTTGGTTTTGAGGTAGGGATGTGAGGAACGGCCGTTTACCACCACATAAGCCGATAGAATAAACAAACTTGCTTTATGAGCTTCTCCAAAAACGGCCGTTCTGCATTTTGTGCGCATGGTATACTGACCGGACACACTATTTCTCATCGTGCTCACATCGCCACAATTATTCCTAAGGAGTGGGTCATGAAAGTCGTGGAACGGATGGTGCAAGAGATTTACGCTGGTCAGAATGAAGCACTTGAGGAAATTGATAAACGATATGATGCCGTTGAAGGGCCGCTAGGGTTTCCTCCCAAAAAACGTTTGTGGTGTATAAGTGGACCGTACAGCGGTAATACGCTCATTATTGAGCGGGAGTGGGAGAGTTTTGCCGTCATGGAAGCCACGTATGAAAAAGCGTTCGCCAACGCAGATTTCGAAGCCCTGGGAAGGGAGGGACAAACCATTATCAAAAATAATCGCATTGAATTTTTCACGCCCGCGTAACAACATGTAGAGCAACGGCCGTATCTCACCACCTTGCCAGCAAAAGCAAAGCGTTGCATACGGCCGTATTCTACCTTGTATATCACCGATTAACCTCTTCCGCTAACCCTTTTACCTTCAATCCAATATAGCAAAATTGGCACCGTTGTCCCGGTGCGAGCCGCCTATGCGCGGGTAAGAATTCTCGTAAGACAATCACTTTATGATCTCCATGCAATAATTCTGCCCGATTTTGCAATTTTCTTTACCCCATTATGGAGGATACCAATCTGGATGAATGAGGCAAACATCGTTACTCCCATGTTTCATAACACAAACTTGACCCGCCTGCGGCGCTGGGCCTATCCTGTTCTGCTCGCTATCATCATCATCACCTGGTTTGTTTATCTTACCGTTAATCAACGCTGGGACCTTTATTTAGATTACTGGCCCATGTCGCTTACGATGTTGTTTGGCTCATTTGTTGCTGGATCAACACCTCAAGGTGGTGCGGCCGTTGCCTTTCCAGTTTTCACCAAACTTCTCCAAATCACTTCGGCCGATTCTCGAACCTTTGGCTTCATGATTCAGTCCGTTGGCATGACAATGGCTTCTGTGCTTATTTTGGCACGGGGCATTAAGATTTTACCTCGCGTTGTGCTGTGGGTAACGTTGGGCAGCGTCTTGGGGACCACGCTAGGTACCTATGTTTTTATTATGCCCGATCCGTTTCCGCGAATTTTATTTACATTGGGTGCGACGGCTTTTGGTGTGGCTCTGGTTATTTCTCGCTGGGTGCTTAAATGGGAACCGCGCAAAGAATTGCCTGGCTGGGGTCCTGGCTATCTGCTGCTGTTTGTCCTGGTGGGTGTTTTTGGCGGTATCTTCTCGGCTCAGACAGGTTCTGGAGCAGACATGATCACCTTTGTGGTGCTGACGCTGGCCTTTGGCATTGATGAAAAAATAAGTACGCCCACAACGGTGATCATCATGGGATTAAATTCGCTGGTCGGCTTTTTCTTGCACGGCGTGGTCTCGCAGGATATTGGCATCGTCTGGAATTACTGGATTGTGGCGGCACCAGTTGTGGCACTCGGTGCGCCATTGGGGGCATATGTGGTCTCTCGCGTCAGTCGGGATGTGTTAATCGTGTTTGTCCTTTTTCTTATTACTGTAGAAATGACCACAACTATTCTGCTAATCCCGTTCACTAGTTCGATGGTTACGGTGACGGCCCTTGTGTTGGGGGGGTGTGCTTTCAGCTTTTTTGTAATGCTCTATTTCCGTCAAAAGCGAGTGGCTCTACTGACTGCTTCTACTGACTAACTTTTTGCACGTTGTCCCTACCCTTTCCTCAGGGAAGGGTAGGGCAATTAGCGACTCACCTTCTCCCGTTCCTCTCCACCGCTAGCCACATAGTCACAAACCAAAAGTACCCTCTGATTAAGCCAAGAATTATTATAAAATCATGGTGACCTTTGAAGTTCCATCATTTATTTCGTTTTGCCGGAAGCGTTATCCCTGCCCGACGTGCTTGTCACCTCGGGATGTTAGGGAGAGCCAAAGATGCGTATTGCTGGATTATGGCAGCTTGTGATTGAGAGATAGGCGTTTCGCCAGAAAGTAAGGTTAAATTAACAGGGTGTTTTGTCAGATGGGTGGAGCGATTATCGAATAACTTTTTAAAGCAACGCCCATTTTCCTATTCACAACTTGTCCAAACTTTACTATTGTTTATTAATGATATGCCATCGTTCTTAAATGCCATCAGTCAAAAGTCAAGAGGTTCCGGCATGGTTATCGGTTGGGAAAATTCCTTTTGGGATTGGTTAAGAAAAATGAAAATATTCCCAGGGCGTTTAACGCAGCGGGCGGCCTTTGCCCTTATAACAACCGAATATGAAAACGGCCGTTACTATTTGCTCCAGTGGAATCCTAAATGGGATTGTTATAATTTCATCGGTGGTAAGGTGGACAATGATTCTGGAGATAACAACGACCTTGCTCGGGTTATTCGCCGGGAAATTGCAGAGGAAATTGGCATCGGCAATCTGGGGGAAATTTTCGAAGAACGGGAAATTGAACAGATTCATTTGTGGCAATTCTCGAAGCGCGAAAAACGGTATAAATCGTACCAGTTTGCGATTTTTAGAATTCAACTCTTTCCCGATCTGCCTGTGGACCGACAAAAGATGAAGCGGGCTTTGCGCTGGCTTTCTACGAAGCATAATAACATCTATGTCTCCAGCGAGGAAATTAATAAGTTAAAGACGAACTGTGGCAAGCCAATTTCGCGAACTGTGCTACGTATTTTGACGCGATTGGGTGAGATTTAGTGTGCAACTATTGGCTGATTCCCTGTTGGTTAGGGGCGGTTAAGAGAAGAAATTCACTTTAGTTAGGATCTGCTCTCTACTTTAGCTCTTCATGGCGAAAGGGACTAAAGTCCTCTTGTAAATAGATGAGTAATTGTGCTGTTATAAGCCCTGTAAGATTTGTGTGTTTCGATGGGCATTATTTATAACCACACCTTATCTTTACCCATTTATTATTATGAGAGGACATCATGTTATTTTTAAGCAAGGAAGGGCAACAAGGACAAGGGTTGATGGAATATGCCCTTGTTCTGGCTCTGGTAGCCGTGGTGGTGATTGCCATCATCACGCTGGTAGGGCCTCAGATTGGCAACATGTATAGTCGAATCACCCACGGCTGGTAATGATCTCAGGACCAGCCTCACGGTAGCCTCAAAAGGACGCTCTTTAACAAGGGCGTCTTTTTTGTTTAGAGCCATTTGCTTTGTGTTATAATCCCCGCCATTATGAATTTGCCAACCCTTGAAACGCTTGTTTCTTATCTGACAATTGTGGCTGCTATCATGGGAGCCTTGTTAGCGGCCTTGTGGCTGAGCCTGATTATTTGGGCGTTTCGGGATATGCGGGCCCGTTCACGTGACCCGTTTGCCCAACTGCTGGCCGCACTGCTAGTGGCGGCCTTGCCGGTGGTGGGCATTGTCATCTACTTCATCTTGCGTCCGCCAGAAACGTTGGCCGAGGCGTATGAGCGTGCTTTGGAGGAAGAAGCCCTGCTGCAAGAGATTGAAGAACGGCCGCATTGCCCTGGCTGTTCTCGGGTGATCGATGGTAAATGGCTGCTTTGCCCCCACTGCCATACCCGTTTGAAGAAAGCTTGCCCCGACTGTAATTCATTGCTAGAGCTACAATGGAATTTGTGCCCGTTCTGTGGCAACCATGCGGTAGATCCCTACAGGGCGACAACGGTAGAGTCGGCCGTTCCTGCGCCAGAACCATTACCTGAACCAGAAGAGCCCATTGCTGACGAGACTGCCGATAGCGCATTGCCCGCAGCAGAGGATCGTTTGTAAGTGAGTAGTTACGTCATTGCGTAATTGAGGTTGATAATAATTACGCAATGATGGTCTTGCCAAAAAGTCGCTATGCCGGACTCAACTGTTATTCGTTTAGACACTATAAGTAAAACCCTTGGCCGTGGTAAAAAGCGGGTGGAAGCTGTGCATCAGCTCAGTTTAAATGTGGAGGCTGGCCAGGTTTTTGGCTTTTTGGGACCCAACGGCGCAGGCAAAAGCACGACCATTCGCATGATGATGGATTTAATACGGCCGTCTCGTGGCGAGGTTTATTTATACGGCCGTCCCGTTAAGGGCAATTACCAACTGATGCGCCGGATTGGTGCCCTGGTAGAAGGGGCTGCTTTTTATAACTTCCTTACTGGTCGCAAAAACTTAGAAATTCTGGCCCGGACTGCCGACTGCTACGATCCAGCCCGGATTCAGCGTTTACTCAAGCAAGTGGGTATGGTTGATGCTGCCGACCGTAAGGTGCAGGGTTACTCTACCGGCATGAAGCAGCGTTTGGGTCTGGCTGCGGCGCTGCTTAATGATCCAGATCTGGTGGTTTTGGATGAACCAACCAATGGGCTGGACCCTGCCGGTATTCAGGATGTGCGCCATTTTGTGCGAGATTTGGTGGAAAAGCAGGATAAGACGGTCTTTTTATCGAGCCATTTGCTCAGCGAAGTAGAGCAGGTGTGTGATCAGGTGGCCATCATCAATAACGGCCGTCTGGTGCAAACAGGTAACGTGGCCGAATTGCTTTCGGCACAGTCGATTATTCGGCTGGAGGTGACACCAGTGGATCGTTCGTTGGGGTTACTGCTGCCCAAGTGGCCGACAGTGGCGAACGGCCGTTGGCTGGAAGTGCAGGCCGCACGAGATGATGTGCCCAAAATTGTGCAGCAGCTTGTTGCTGCTGAGGTGCAGATTTTCCAGGTGGCGGTACAGAAGCAAAGTTTGGAAGCGCTATTTTTAGCAGCAACGGGGGATGCAAATGCGTAGCGCCTTGGGAGCTGAGTGGCGCAAATTATTGGGCCACACAAAAGCATTTTCCTTCCTGGTGTTGATTTTTCCAGTTGGCGCGCTGGTCATCACGCTGGCGATAGACATTTTGCCCGGCCTGCTTATTCCTGACGTGCGGGAGTTCAACGCCGCCCGCGCGCGCACCTGGACCGATGATTTGGTGATGGTTTGGACGCTGCTAGCGGGTTTTCCGGGCGGCACATTTTTACAGATGCCTTTTATCGCTTTTATTGCTGTTGCTTTTGCCGGTGAGTATCAGTGGGGAACCTGGAAAAATATTTTGCCAGGACAATCTCGCACAGTGTTGGTTTTAGCCAAATTTATTGTGTTGATTACGTTGATCTTGCTGGCGCTTCTGGCAACGTCTTTGATTTTGACGGGCGGCAACTGGCTTTCTTCCATTTTGTTCCATTCATCCTATGGGCCACCCCTGGCGGAGGTCGATTTTGCTACATATTTGCCGGAATATTTTGCGCAAATTTTGGTGACGTTTGCCAGTTTGGTCATTTCGGCGGCCACGGCGGCGCTCATTGCCATGTACAGCCGATCGGTGATGGCCAGCGTGCTGCTGACGGTTGGGGTAGGCATTGTGGAATTTGCCTCGGTTTTGCTGCTGCTTCTGGTGGGCAATATTTTGGGTCGGCCAAACTTGGTTAACATTTTTGTGGCAACGCCTTCTTATAATCTGGAAAACATTCGGAGCTGGATTTTGGAGGGTGTGGGGTCGAATGTAGGGGGGATGCCGGGATTTACGGCCGTTCAACCGCTCCCCGTTTCCATTTTAATTGTGGTTGGTTGGTTGGTGGGCCTTTTGGTGGCAACGGCGGTTTTGTTTAATCGTCAAGACATCAACAGTTAAGTACTGATTAATTTGCCAATAGATGCAAAAACAAGTCCCCGGCAATAGCTAAAACGTTGCCGGGGACTTGCTGCTAAACTCGTTTATTTGATGATGAGGGGGAGGGACGTTTTGTAAGGCAGGGTGTCAAACGTGACGATCCACAACTCCTCGCCGGAGGTAGGTTCTTCCCCGGTAAAGAAGAGACGATCGTTGACAACAGTCATTTTCTCCGGGTAAAAACTGTTGTATGGTGCTGGCGACAGGTCGGCAAACAACATCGTACCCGCTTCCGTGCCGTCTGAGACCCACAATTCCTCGCCAACGCTATCATCGTTCGAGGCTCTAAAGACAAAAGTGGCACCAGCCAGGTGGGTAATTCCGAAAACATAGGAAGAATCATATCCAGGGAAGATGTCTTTGACCATGTGTGTGCCTACTTCCGTGCCATCCGTCACCCATAACTCGCTGCCATTGGTGCCATCAGAGGCATCAAAGTAGAGCAGATCGTTAACGGCCGTTAAATCTTCCGGTGAAGCGTAGCCGCTGCCTGGAGAGATGTCTTTGACGAGATGGGTGCCCGCTGCGGTGCCATCTGTCAGCCATAACTCATTGCCCACACCATCTCCGGTAGCGGAAAAGTAAATCAAGTCGCCAATGGGGGTCATGTGGTTGGGTGTGGCGTTACCGCTAGTGTTCAAGTCTATGATCATGTGTGTACCCGCCGCCGTACCGTCGCTAACCCACAGTTCAAGGCCGTTTACGCCATCATCGCCTGCAAAGTAGAGTTTATCGCCAACGGCCGTTAAGTAACGAATGTCAGAATCGGCGGCGCTGTTGTCCAAATCAATCATCATATTGGTCAAAACGCCATCGGTGGCCCAAAGCTCTTCACCGTGAACGCCATCGTTGGCGAGGAAGAAGAGGTGGCTGCTGGTGGCGGTCAGGTCAGAGGGAGCGCTTTCCGGCAGGCCGCTTTGGATGTCGGCGAAGAGGGTTGTGCCTGCTTCGGTGCCATCGCTGCGCCATAGTTCGCTGCCGTTATTGCCATCGTTGGCCGCAAAATAGGCATAATTGCCAAACGTGGCCAAATCTGTTACCTGCGATGAGGCGGTACCGGGGTTGATGTCTTTGATCATAGCCGTTCCGGCAGGGGTGCCATCGGTACGCCACAGTTCTGTACCGACTGTTTCATTATCACCGGCAAAGAGCAAAATATCGCCAAGCTGGGCGCTGCTGGTGCTGCCGCCATCGCCGTCGAGGTAGCCAGGATTGATGTCGGCGAGCATGGTGGTACCGGCCAGGGTGCCATCGCTAAACCAGAATTCATAGCCGTGAACGCTATCATCGGCCCAGAAAACGACGCCATTGTTAAAGGGGACAAACTCATAGGGCGAGGAACCAATTGTGTAATTATCGGGGATGTTGAGGAAAAGATCGGTTCCGCTTTCGCTGCCGTTGCTGCGCCATATTTCCTCGCCGCTTGTGCGTTCAAAGGCAGAAAACAGGAGGGTGTTGGCCAGGCTGGTCAGGTCAGAAGGGGCGGATCCCTCTGGCCCGGGGAAGATGTCTTGCACCAGGATTGTGCCTGACTCTGTACCGTCACTGAACCACAGCTCACGGCCGTTTACGCCATCATCGGCGGAAAAGAAGACATTGCCGGAAACGGCCGTTATATATTGTGGCATCCCAGATAAGCTGCCCGCCTGGATGTCTTTCACCATCATCGTGCCAACGTCAGTGCCATCTGTTACCCATAGTTCTGCGCCATCACTGTCTGTGTTGGCGCGAAAAAAGACACGTGCCCCAGCTGCTACCGGGTAGAGGATGGAAGAACCGGATGTGCCGGGATTGATGTCTTTGATCAGGGTGGTACCCCCAACGGTGCCATCGCTGCGCCACAATTCGCTGCCGTTGGTGGCATCATTGGCATAAAAGACGATGTTGTTGCCAATAACGGTTTTGTATTGTGGCCGTGAGCCAGGGATGCCTGGATAAATGTCTATCATGGTGGTGCCGGGGCCAGTGCCGTCAGACACCCACAGTTCATAATTGTAAGAGCTATCCCTGGCCGTTAGGAACAGGAGGGAGCCATTGGTAACGATCTCATAGCCCCCCAGGCTGTAATTGGCTCCTGGGTAGATGTCGGCCACAAGGGCGGTGCCCGCTTCAGTGCCATCGGTTTTCCATAGTTCTGCGCCGTTTACGCCGTCGTCGGCGCTAAAATAAATGGTGCCGCCCATGGAGACAAAGAAGGCCGGGAGCGAATCATCGGCCCCGGGGTTGATGTCTTTGACCATGACGGTACCTGCTGCGGTGCCGTCGGTTTTCCATAGTTCACGGCCGTTTATGTTGTCGTCAGCCTGGAAATAGGCGGTGGTGCCAATCACGGTAACCTCGCTAATGCGGGAGGAGCCAATGTAGCCAACGGAGATTTCTTTGAGAAGGTATGTACCTCCTTCTGTGCCGTCGCTAATCCACAACTCATCGCCATGTATGGCGTCGTTGGCTTCAAAGATGAGTTTGCCATCCAGGTTTGCCATGTCTTCAATGCTGCTGCCGTACCAGCCAGGGTTAATGTCTTTGACCAGGTGCGTGCCGGTAATGGTACCGTCTGACACCCATAGTTCACGGCCGTAACCGTCGGTATCGGCCGTGAAGAAGATTTGCGATCCGACAAGGGTGTAGTCGCTGGGGCCTGCGCCAGATGGAACAGTGTTCAGATCGATCATCACAGGTTGGGTGAGGGTCGTGGGGGCAGGCGAGGATGTTGTGGTTGTGGGGGAAACGGCCGTTGCCTTATTGATTTGCGTGTTTCCGCTATTTGCCGAAACGTTCATGAGCGGCAGTAAAATAACAGCAACTGCAATGGTTAAGGCGAGCAAGATAAACCAGCGCCGCCACTTTGGCGCAAATGATGCCTTGTTTTCTGATAAATAAGAGGATGTTTGCATTAAATTGTTCTCCTTACATTGAATTGACGAATGCAAGAAACCAGGAATTGTCATCCTGTAAATCTGCATTCTTGCCATGGTGACTGGGGTATAGTAAGGAGAAAACGATCAGGAAACGATCAGAGATTGGGTTGATGGAGGATTAAGGCAGTAGCTGTTTTATGCTGTAGCTGTATGGGTGTGTGACAAAGATTGGACCAATTTGCTCTGGTAAAGAAGCGTATGAGTAGCAAATTGGTCCAATCTCCTGAGAACGTGAATAGCCACAAAATTGGTCTGGCTAGTCGCCGCTTTCTGTGAAGGTAGGTTGGTTGTGCAGTTTGACCGGCTTGTTTTCTTTGCCCTTTAAGCGCAGCTGCAAAAAGTCCACAATGACGGAGAAAGCCATAGCAAAATAGACGTAATTCTTCAAATGTAAATCTGCGGCTGCTTCATGCGCCCAACCCTCTACCACCAGCATTGCACCAATCAGGATGAGGAAAGAGAGCGCTAAAATCTTCATAGACGGATGCTTTTCGATGAAAGTACTGACCTGACCCGAGAAGACAACCATAATACCAGCGGCCAAAACAATGGCAGCAATCATTACTGGGAGAGAATTGGAAATGCCAACGGCCGTAATCACCGAATCCAACGAGAACACCACATCAATGAGTACAACTTGGGCAATCATGTTGGTTAGCGTCATGGCACCCTCTTTCACTGCATGTTCTGAATGATCTTCAGAATCCAGCTTTTCGTGGATTTCATAGGTGCTTTTGCCAATAAGGAACATACCGCCCAGCAGCAAAACCAAATCCTTACCAGAGATGGCATTGCCGAAGATAACAAATAAATGAGTGCCCTCCAGACGTTGCACCCAGGTGATGGCCAGTAGGAGCAAAACCCGACTAATGACGGCAAAGCCAATGCCCAACTGACGCCCTTGTGCCTGCTGGTTTTCTGGCAGTTTGCCAGACAAAATCGAGATGAAAATAACGTTGTCGATACCGAGCACTGTTTCCAACGCCAATAATGTTAGAAACGCTACCAGGTTTTGTGCGGTAAATAAATCAGCCATTGCTCTCCTCAAAAATCAATGATTAAAAGATGAATAATGATGCCACTGAGACGGCCGTCTGTCAACGTGACAAGTCTCCGGAAATCTCATTTTTTACGACGAAGGCACAAAGAAACGAAGAGACCAAGAAAAAAAACCTTTGTTCCTTCCTCTCTTTGTTTCTTCGTATTAAATTCCTACTCAATGACAATCTGATCCAAATCGCCTTCTGCCTCAGGAAACTGCGGATTCATTTTCCGCAGCGTATGCACAATCGTGCGTAGGATGGTCAGGTTGCGGTACCATTTCTGGTTGGCCGGAATCACATGCCAGGGTGCCCATTCTGTAGTGCATTCGTACAGCATCTCTTCGTACGCGGCCATGTAGTTGGGCCAAAACTTGCGCTTTTCCAAATCTTCCCGCGAAAATTTCCAATTCTTATCTGGTTCATCCAGCCTTGCCTGAAACCGCTCTTTTTGCTCGTCCTTGGAAATGTGCAAATAAAACTTGAGGATGCGCGTTCCGGTGTCGTGCAGCAGCTTTTCAAACTGATTGATTTGTTCATAGCGAGGCCGCCAGACGGATTCTGGGACAATATTGTGCACTCGTACCACCAGCACATCTTCATAATGGGAGCGGTTAAATACGCCAATCATCCCTCTCGCTGGAACCACCTTGTGAAT
Organism: Promineifilaceae bacterium (SeqCode); assembly: GCA_050292445.1. Classification (GTDB taxonomy): domain Bacteria; phylum Chloroflexota; class Anaerolineae; order Promineifilales; family Promineifilaceae; genus Leptofilum. Next base: position 11,145 of record JBNKLQ010000142.1, read on the forward strand.
TCGCCACAAAAAATCATGGGCCAGCTCTTTTTTGGAAGGCACCTTGAATGAATGAACCCGTACGCCCTGGGGATTCACACCTTTCAATATGTTACGAATCGTGCCGTCCTTGCCACCGGCATCCATTGCTTGCAGCACAATGAGCAGCTTCTGTTTATCTTCAGCATAGAGCTGCCGCTGTAGCTGGACGAATTCTTTACGCAAACCCTTGAATTCGGTTTCAGCCGCGTCTCGGTCCGGGTGAAATTGTTTGCCGTCAGTGGGGATGGCCTGGAGTTGAAACGGCCGTTCCAAGGCTAATTGATGGGTGTTTGGCATAAATGCTCCTTTTCAGCGTTATGGATACGCAAGTTGCAAAATACTGTAACCAAAAATAGTTCAATTGAAAAGAGCATTCTCATTTGTAACAGTTATAGAAAGTTTTAACCTCTATCATAAAAAAGTCATAAAATAAATTTGTCATTCATTATTGTGCCAGTTGACAAAATCAGCAAATGTAAAAACATCAATTTTTATTCGCCCCTTTTCTAAACATTCTCACGTTTGCTGATTTTGTCTTTCCATTTTTGCCTGGGAGGTGATATTTAGCGAATTTCTGTTTATGTTCCCACTTTGTTCGAACCTTTATAACGTATTTCTATAGAAAGTAAGATTTGGAGGAAAATAATGAAAAAATATCGTTTGATGATTTTGATGGCTGTTTTGTTAGGCGTATTGATGATTGTGCCAGCCGTGTTAGCCGGTACGGCCGTACCAGGGCACGCAGGCAAGTGGGATGCCGATGATAATGGCTATCCTGATGCCGGCGTTGAAGTTAATGGCCATTACACCGCACTGTATGCCTATGATGCCAGTGGTGATTGGTATTGGGATTTGGGTGACGGCCGTATTCTGGGCACTGTTGGTTCGGTTGCGGATTTGGATCAAGAAACGTTGACCAGTTGCGATTACGTCAATAATTATCGTGCTGACTTTGGCAACGATCCCTATATGAATAGCGGCTGGATTCAAAATCACATTAACTGTTCTGGCTATGATGATAATGGTCATTACAACTACTTGATCGTGCATGAGACAGATCCGCGCTACACAGGCAATCCAGACTGGGCTATTTGGGGTACCTGGGAATACCATGTGTTAACTGAGAGCGGCCAGGGAAATCTGGTCCGTCCTGAAAATCATGTAGGCAACTGATTTTTTAGCCCTCCTTGCGTAAGGCCCGGTTCAACAGTTCTGTTAAACCGGGCCTTTTTTTGTGCCTATTTACTGTTTGGCATGGTGGAAACGGCCGTTTTACGATATGCCATTTTGCCTCTATAATTAGTTTTGGAAGTGTCCACAGTGAGAGTATCTTATTCTCAACAGAACGACTGACCAGAACTAAGTAGCCGTTCGTAATTCACTTACCGATTTGGTACCGAACGGCTACTTTAAGCCCATTCACCAATGCCATATTTTATTTGCGAATGGGCACGAATCTTCTCAGTCACTCATTTTCACACAAACTCAATTCTATAACCCAGATAGGAGGCTCTACATGGCTGATGATAAAAATATGGTCGGAGACGTTTATTATCCCGCACCAGAGATAATTTCCGCTGCGCATATTCCCGATTACGAGAAGGTCCACAAAGCGGCTACCGAAGATTTAGCCGGATTCTGGGGAAAAATCGCCGCCGAAAATTATGAATGGTACAAACCATGGGAAACCGTGCTGGATGACAGCAACGCCCCCTTCTACAAATGGTTTGTCAATGCCAAAGTCAACATCATCCATAATGCCCTGGATCGGCACATGCGTACACCTACCCGCAACAAAGCGGCCCTCATTTTTGAGGGTGAAAAAGGAGACAGCCGAGTTTACACTTACCAGCAGCTAAATCACGAAGTGTGCAAATTTGCCAGCGTGCTGCGCTCGATGGGCATTGGCAAGGGAGACCGCGTCACTATTTATATGGGCCGCATTCCTGAGTTGATGATCGCCATGCTGGCCTGTGCCAAAATTGGCGCAATGCACTCCGTTGTGTACGGTGGTTTCTCTACCGAGGCGCTGCTAGGTCGCATCGACGACAGCAAATCCAAGCTGCTTATCACCTGCGATGGTGCCTGGCTGCGCGGCAACATCATCGAGCTAAAGAAAATCGCCAACGAAGCGGTGGATCGTGCCGGAACAATTCAATCCGTTATTTGCGTAAAACGCACCGGGCAGGATGTGGAAATGGTGCATGGTCGGGATTACTGGTACCATGACCTGATGAACCTGCCGGTGGCTGATGCCAGCGCCAAAACTGAGGTGATGGATGCCGAAGACCCGCTCTTCATTCTGTACACTTCAGGTACCACCGGCAAGCCTAAGGCCATTTTGCACACCCACGGCGGCTACATGGTCTGGACCTCCACCACGCTCAAATGGGTATTTGACATCAAGCCAGATGACGTCTGGTGGTGTGCTGCCGACCCTGGCTGGATTACCGGCCACAGCTATATTGTCTACGCACCGCTGATTTTGGGGGCCACCAGCTTTATGTACGAAGGGGCACCAACGCATCCCTATCCGGACCGCTGGTGGTCGTTGGTCGCCAAATACAACATCACCATTCTGTACACAGCTCCTACGGCCATTCGTGGCCTCATGCGCTTTGGCGAAAGCTGGCCCGACAAGCACGATCTCTCTAGCCTGCGTCTACTGGGATCCGTGGGCGAACCGATTAACCCAGAAGCGTGGAAATGGTATTATCGCGTCATCGGCAAGGAACGCTGTCCCATTATGGATACCTGGTGGCAAACGGAGACGGGCGGTTACATGATTACACCGCTGCCCAGCGTGCCGCTCAAGCCTGGGTCGGCCACACGCGGCTTCCCCGGCGTGCAAATTGATGTGGTGGATGAGGAAGGCGATCCCGTAGCCACGAACGAAGAAGGGTACCTGGTTATCAAAGCGCCCTGGCCGGGCATGCTGCGCACTATTTTCCAGGACCCGGACCGCTACGTGCAGCAATATTGGAGCCGTTTTGCCGAGCAGGGCTGGTACCTGCCAGGCGACAGCGCCAAGAAGGATGAGGACGGCTACATTTGGGTAATCGGCCGTATTGACGATGTGATTAAAGTATCAGGCTATCGGTTGGGCACGGCCGAAATTGAAAGTGCCCTGGTGAGTCATGAATCCGTGGCCGAAGCTGCCTGCATCGGTGTGCCAGATCCCAATGAGATTAAAGGAAGCATTATCAAGGCATTCTGCATTTTGCGGCAAGGATACGAACCAAGCGAGAAGCTGTCGATGGCGCTGCGCGACCACGTAGGGCACGAGATGGGTCCCATTGCCAAACCAGCTACGGTAGAGTTTGTAGAGAGCCTGCCCAAAACCCGCTCCGGCAAGATTATGCGCCGTGTCCTCAAGGCTCGCGTACTAAACCAAGACGAAGGAGATTTGTCTACCCTGGCGGATTAGTTGGATTGATATAGATGCTTAAGTGGGAAAAGGTCGGAATTTTTACAAATTCCGGCCTTTTTTTATGGCATTTCTTGCATACTCCCTTCTTCTGCGCACCATTTGGTATTTTTTTTTCGTAGAGCACCCCGTAACACAAACCATTGAATTCATTACAAAAAGATCGGAGGAAAATATGTCAAAAAAACCTCGGAGGAAACGAATTGTTTTTTGGGTTTTAGGTGTTGTTGTTTTGCTTATTGGATTAGGTGTAGGCGTTGTCTTCCAGCAAGTTAAAAAGGTGCAGCAGGCGATGACCGATTTTATTGTGGCCCATCCGCAAGAAACGGCCGTTGTCACCTACTCCTTCGACGAAAATGGCAATATGGTGGACGATGGGGCTACCCTGTTCCGCAATGCGGATGAACCGTTGGTGGTGGCTTCGGTAATGAAAACGACTGTTTTGGCCGCCTATGCCGAAATGGTGGTTAATGGGGAACTGAATCCTGATGAGAAGGTGCCTGTGGCTGACTGGGAGCGCTTCTACCTGCCGGGGAGCGATGGCGGTGCCCACACCGCCGGTCTGCGCAGCCTGGGGCTGGCGGTAGATGATTTGGGCTTTGCTGTGGACCAAACGGCCGTTGTCACCCTTGACGATCTGGCCACTATTATGGTGCATACTAGCGGTAACGCCGCCACCGATTATTTGCTGGAACAAATAAGGTTAGAACGGGTGACGGCCGTTACCCAAACCCATTTACCCAACCAAACCCCCATCCATTATACGCTAGGTTATGCGCTGGCTGTTTTCAACCATGAAGTGCCTTTCTCGCTGGAATGGCTGCTGCCGGTGCAGGCTAAGGTGAATGCCGGGGATTTCAGCGACCTTGATTACCTGATT
>JBNKLQ010000143.1:0-15331 GCA_050292445.1 Promineifilaceae bacterium (SeqCode)
CGTGATTTGCTTGCCATGATTGAAAGTGTCAAGTGTCAGGTATCAGGTGTCACGTGCTTGCTGCATGACACGTGATACCTGACACGTTTTATGTAACGGCCGTTTCCCCTTGTTGCTCGGCCAGTTTTGCCTGGGCTGCCAGGGCAATTTGCACCTCGGAACCGGTCGCCAGCAAGAGCACCTGGGGATTGTCGGCATCGCTGAGGATGTAAGCACCTTTGGCCGCGCCACCTGTTGAAGCCGACGCCAGCGTGGGCACGCCCTGGCGGGTGAGAATCAGCGAAGTAGGGCCAGAGAGGTTTTCGATAGCCATGCGCCAGGCAGCGGCCGTTTCCGTCGCGTCGGCTGGACGAATGACGGTCATGTTGGGCATAAGCCGCAGGGACATGACATGCTCAACGGGTTGGTGCGTGGGACCATCGGTGCCCAGGCCAATGCTGTCGTGGGTGAAGACGTAGATGACGGGCACGCCCATCAGCGCGGCCAAACGCACCGAGCCACGCATGTAGTCAGAAAAGACAAGGAAAGTACCGCCGTACGGCCGTACCCCACCATGCAGCGCCATCCCGTTCATGATGCCGCCCATGGCATGTTCACGGACACCAAAGTAGATGTAGCGTCCGCTAAAATCATCTTTGGTTAGCCCTGCTTCCCCTTTGAGATCCGTTTTGTTCGAGCCGGTGAGATCGGCCGAACCACCCAGCAAGTTTGGGATGTGGGGAGCAATAGCGTTCAGCACTTGCCCGGATGAGGCGCGGGTGGCTAGGCTTTTACCAGCTTCAAACTTGGGCAAAACTTCGTCCCAATTGACAGAAAAATCGCTATTGAGATATTTTTTGAACAACGCGGCATCTTCTGGATAGGTGGCTAGGTAGCTTTCCCACAAAATTTCCCATTTGCTTTGGAAACGGCCGTCCATGTGCAAAAAGTCACGCGCTTCATCGGGAATGTAAAAGAGCGGCTCAGTGGGCCAGTTGAGCGCCTGTTTGGTTAGCACAATCTCGTCATCCCCTAGAGCGGAGCCGTGGACACTGGAGGTGTCTTGTTTGTTGGGACTGCCAAAACCAATGTGGGTTCGACAGGAGATGATAGACGGCCGTTCCTCTTCTGCTTTGGCCGTTTCGATAGCAGCTTTCACCGCCAGGGGATCATGACCATCTACCTGCTGCGTATGCCAGCCATAGGCGGCAAAACGGGCCATCACATCTTCCGTAAATGCCAGTTCTGTCGTGCCATCAATGGTAATATGATTGTTGTCATACAACACAATGAGCTTGCTCAATCCCAGGTGTCCGGCCAGCGAAGCAGCTTCTTGCGACACACCTTCCATCAGATCGCCATCCCCAGCAATAACATAGGTGTGATGGTTCACAATCTCGTGGTTGGGGCGGTTGAAGCGGGTAGCCAGCCAACGTTCTGCCAGGGCCATGCCGATGGCATTCGTGATCCCCTGCCCTAACGGACCGGTAGTAGTTTCTACACCAATCGTATGGAAATTTTCCGGGTGGCCGGGCGTTTTGCTGCCCCATTGGCGAAACTGCTTCAGCTCCTCCAGGGGCAAATCGTAGCCACTCAGGTGCAGCAAGCTGTAGATAAGCATCGAGCCATGCCCGGCGGACAGAACAAACCGGTCCCGGTCGGGCCATTTGGGATCATCCGGATTGTGGCGCAAAAACTGCGTCCACAAGACAACAGCCGCATCAGCCATGCCCATCGGCATACCTGGATGGCCTTCACCCGCTTTTTGCACCGCGTCCATCGTCAAACCACGAATGGTGTTGGCAGCCTGACGATGAAGTTCTAAATTGTATTCGGTCATTAATTTCTCCATACTGTTGTTGATTTGTCATTCTAAGCGAAGCGAAGAATTCCTACAGCGCAACAGCAGTGCACACCTTATTTGTGAGCATAGGTTCCGGCTGGCAAAGTTTAGAGGGATTCTTCATTCCGCTGCGCTCCATTCAGAATGACAATTACGAATCTTTTGAAACATTGTAATTACATGGATTAGCGAGGTGCCATCCGTATGGCACCATCCAGGCGAATCACTTCGCCGTTCAGCATTTCATTTTCGATGATGTGCTGCGCCAGGGCAGCGTATTCGGCTGGGCGACCCAGGCGGGAGGGGAACGGCACTTGTTCCCCGAGGGAAATGCGTGCTTTTTCGGGCAGGCCAGCCAACATGGGCGTCTCGAAGATTCCGGGGGCAATGGTCATGACGCGGATGCCATAGCGGGCCAGATCGCGGGCGATGGGTAATGTCATGCCCACAATGCCCCCTTTGGAGGCGGAGTAGGCAGCTTGCCCCATCTGGCCATCAAAAGCAGCAACAGAAGCGGTATTGATAATGACGCCGCGCTCGCCCGCCTCGTTAGGCTCGGCCATAGCCATGACAATCGCTGCCAGCCGAATCACATTGAATGTACCGAGAAGATTCACTTGAATTACCTTGCTGAAGGCGTCAAGGGCATGTGGGCTACCGTCGCGGCCAATGACTTTACTGGCAATAGCAATGCCGGCGCAGTTGATGGCACCATGCAGCCCGCCAAATGATTCGATGGCGGTGGAAACGGCCGTTTCCACCTCTTCTTCTGAGGCCACATTGGTCTTGACAAATTTTGTATTGGTGCCCAATTGTGCCGCTAATGCTTCACCCGCCTCACTGTTGAGATCAACAATAAGCACATTGGCCCCAGCAGCGGCCAGGCGACTAGCAGTGGCCGCGCCTAAGCCAGAACTGCCACCAGTCACTAAAAAGGTTGACCCTTGAATGTTCATGTTTTTCACCTCGGCTGAATGTCACCAGGAAATGTGTATTTTTAACAATTAACCACCGAATTGTAACAAGTGGAGATGCTCGTCCGCAATAGCAAAATCGAAGACGGATGTGACTGTTGTGCAAACCAGGTGTCTTAAAATCAGCTTAACAAAATCGTGTCCCTGCGGCACCCACCATCTAACATAAACAAATTTATGAAAGTTGCCAATTTACCTGACGGAACGGCCGTTGAGGCCTCAGCCAATGCCCCGCGTGAAGCGATTTGCCCCCATTGTGGCGGTGTATTACTATTGCGCCAGCGGCGCACCATGACTCAATCGGTGGTCGCTTATTTCTGGCGACATGCCCGCAATCAAAATTTGAAATGCACGGCGCGCAGGCGGCCTACTGGCTAAATTTAAGTAAACGGCCGTTGCCACCAGAAGGAGTCAATTATGTGTGGACGGTTTGCTTTAATGACCCCAACTGAACAGTTGGCGATGCAATTTAATTTGCCGGAAACGGCCGTATCAGCCCTGCCTCCCTCTGTACCCCGCTACAACATTGCCCCGACTCAGCCTGTCGTTGGCATTCGTCTGGCAGAAGACGGCCAGCGGGAATTAACCTTTTTTCATTGGGGACTCATTCCTTCCTGGGCCAAGGATGTGAAAATTGGCTCGCGCATGATCAATGCTCGGTCGGAAACCGTGACGGAAAAACCGTCATTCCGCACGGCGTTTAAACGTCGCCGCTGCCTCATTCCAGCCGATGGTTTTTACGAGTGGCAAAAGCAAGCCAATGGCAAGCAGCCTATGTTTATTCGTCCAGCAGGAGGTGAGGAACGGCCGTTTGCCTTGGCTGGCCTGTGGGAAGTGTGGCGCGATCCAGACGGCAGTGCGCTGCAATCATGCACCATCCTCACCACCACCCCCAATGAGCTGATGGCTCCCATCCACAACCGCATGCCGGTGATTGTGGAGCCAGAGGATTTTGATTTGTGGCTGAACCCGGAGCCGGACCCAGAGCAAGGACTGCATTTGTTACGGCCGTATTCCGCCGAAAAGATGACAGCGTACCCGGTAAGCACTGTGGTGAACAACCCACGCAACGAAACGCCAGACTGCATCCAGCCTATCGCTTAGAATATCTATGCCCAAACAACCTGCCCTCTTCCTTGACCGTGACGGTGTTTTTATTGAGAATCGTGCTAATTATGTACAAAGTTGGGAAGACGTAGAATTTTTCCCGGAAGCACTGGCGGCACTAGCGCGTATTCGGGAAGTGCCGTACAAAATCATTGTAGTGACCAATCAGTCAGCAGTGGGTCGGGGGATCATGTCGCTGGAAACGGCCGTTCAGTTAAACAATCGTATTTTGGAGAGGGTAAGAAGGGAAAACGGCCGTATCGATGCCAGCTACTTATGCCCAGCTAAACCAGGCACCAACGACCCTTGTCGCAAGCCCCAACCTGGTATGCTGCTCCAAGCTGCCCAGGAACACAATCTCGATCTAAGCCAATCCTATATGATTGGTGATGCCCTGACTGATATTCAAGCAGGACAGGCCGCTGGTGTCAAACAAGCGATTCTTCTGCTTACAGGACGTGGGCAAGCACAGGCCGACTTGCCCCTGGCAAAGAAGCTGCCACCATTCGCCACCTTTCCCGCTCTGGCCGATGCCCTAAATTTTCTTTTTCCCAACCAAGGATAAAAAAACCCGACGAACTTGTGGTTCGTCGGGCTATATTGTTATTTTAGTAACAAACTGCCTCTAGGATTGCACCGCTTCCTGGCCACGTAGGAAACGTTTGCGCAGCTTGCTCTTGGGCTCATCGGCTTTGTCGCCATCGTCACCGTAGGTGTAGTAGGGGTCTTTGTAATAGTAATAAAAGTCATGACCTTCGCTGCCAGACTTCAAGGAATTGAGCACAGCCCCAGCAAGATTGGCGTTGACATCTTCCAAACGCTCCACAACTTGTTTAAACTCACCTTTACGACTTTTGTTGGCCCGCACCACAACCAGGGTTATCCCGGCTAGAGCGCTCAAAACGGCCGCATCCGTCACTGATAGCACAGGCGGACTATCTAAGATCACAAAATCGTATTGTTTGTCCAGCACCTCTAACAGGCGGCGCATCTTGGTAGAACCCAATAGCTCAGAAGGATTGGGGGGAACGGGACCGCAGGTCATAATTTGCAGTCCTTCCACCTGAGTGGGCTGCACGGTATCTTCAACCAGATTACGCACCTCAATTTCGGAATCATCCACGTTGAGCTTAAGCAGTAAGCTAGTGACACCCCGCTTGTTGGGCAAGTTGAAGATCTCTTGCTGAGACGGCCGTCGCAAATCTCCATCCAACAACAAGACATTATTACCTGCTTGGGCTAAAACAATTGCTAAATTCCCAGCCGTGGTACTTTTACCTTCACCCGGCACACCACTCGTCATCAGCAAAGTCGAGTTCTTCTTATCAACCACCGAAAACTGTATGGCCGTTCGCAGTACACGGTATGCTTCTGATGTTGGCGATCTAGAATCACTCATGGTGACCAGCTTGCTATCATCTTCTGTATTTATAACAGCAATCCCTGCTAGCGTTGGAATATTGCCCAACTTCATAATCTGATCTGGCGTTTTCACCGTGTCATCCAGATACTCTAGCAAATATGCCGCTGAGGCGGACAAGACGAAGCCAATGCCAGCGGCCGTAATCACAGAAATAATACTGTTGGAATTAACCAGGGTGCCTTCCGTAGCAGGGTCAACAATTTGCACTGAATTTGTAGCCCCTTCCTGGGTTAAGGAAAGCAAGTCTGTGTAGCGTTGGGTCAGGTTTTGCAGGTTGTTCTCTAAGGTATTCAACTCACCGGTAGCTACCGAAATATCGCGGGCGCTAATCAGCTCACCAATTTCCTCTTCCTTGGCAGCAATTTGTTCCTGCGTGTCCTCAATTTTTGTTTGATAATCAACAAGCAGCCCTTTGACAAACTCTGTGTCTTCACTGTCTTGTCCGGCAGGCGTACGCAAAGAAAGCTGCCGCGCCAGTTCCGCTGCCACAGCCATCGAGCGAATCGGGTCCGTATCCGTCACAGTAATATCCACAAAGTTTGTATCATTCACCTGGCGAATATCAATATCTCTGGGAAGTGTCTCTAAACCCAACGCCTGGGCCGCATCTCGGCTAAAGCCAGGCTGATTGGCAATCTCTACATATGCGGTAGCCAACTGACGAGTCGTTGAAAAATCATTGTTACTCACATCAGTGGACTCCAGGTAGTTACCAATGGCAAGGCGCGTATAGGAACGGTAGACGGGTACCTGCTGCCGGGTGGCAAAAAAGCTGGCCACAGCGGCAATAAAGGTTGTTACAGCTATCATCCACCACCACTTTCTTAGCGGAGCCAAATATTCTTTAATATCAATTTCCATTGCGCAATCCTATTCCAACTAAAATTCAAAAATGCCGTTAGTAGTATAACTCATTTATCAAGCACTTGAGTGCAGCACTTTTGTCTAAACAATACAAACAAGCAAAAGCAATATTGAGGTTTGCTCTCAATATTGCCTCGTCAATGGTGTTCAATGATAACTTTAATGTGTTGACGCAAGATTTTATTGGTAAGCAAATCACAAAAAGATGTTTTCTTGTGATTTTCGGAGGTGAAAGCGGGGGATATGGTTCATCTCTTTCTAAAACATTCCCGCTTTTACACAATTCCCAATCTGACTACAAACTTAACTGCTCAACCTGTGATTCTTGCACTTTTTTCTTTAGGGCCGTTGTCATCAAATGCGCTAACACCAGATGCAAATCTTCTACCTGTTCAATATTATCACTAGGTACATGCATATGAATGTCTACCATCGGTCCCAATTTTCCGGAAGAGAAACCGGTTAACCCGATGGTGGTGTTTTCACCAGTGTCGTTGGCAAATTGAATGGCACGCAGCACATTTTCAGAATTGCCGCTGGCAGATATACCTACAACAACATCCCCAGGACGCAAGAAGTTGGCCAACTGCTTTACAAAAACGTTTTCATACCCCTCATCGTTGGCGTAAGCAGCAAAGATTGCCATGTTGTCAGTCAAACCAATCAGACGGAAGTGAGGCAACCAATCGGCCCGTGTGTTTTTGTTCAGGTCACACACAAAATGGGTGGCGGTTGACGCACTGCCACCGTTGCCCATAACAAATATTTGTTTTTCGTTTAAACGTGCATGGTGCAAGGTGGATACGGCCGTTTCTATCGGAGCCGCCTCCAACCTATCAATTGTACTTTTTAAATCTGCAAAATATTCAGCAACAATACTCATTGTAAACCCCCATTCTTACCATTAAACAAACGATTTCTGGCAAATATCATTTTCATAGCACTTGATTCAACGCTGATAATCAAAAATAACTTTGCTGCCATCCTGACCCAGCGTAAACGGGTACTCCTGAAAATCCTTCAATGCGTCCCGCACGTGCTCTTGCTGGCCACGCGGCACGTACAGCAGCAAAAAGCCACCACCCCCTGCGCCAGAGATTTTGCCACCAATCGCGCCGGCTTTACGCGCCGTTTCATACATATCATCCAGGGCGCTGTTGCTAATTTGGCTGGCTAATTGCTTCTTTAGTAGCCAGCTTTCGTGCAGTAGCGTACCCACCTCATCAATATTCTCGTTTTGAATTTCATTGCAAGCCACGTGAGCAATCTGCTTCATCTCCGACAAAATGGTGAGCTTGTCTTTGATGTTGGTCTTTTGCTCTTTGAGAATGGTGTCTGCCTTGCGGGTCACGCCGGTGAAGAATAGCAGCAAATTATCGCTCAGACGGCGCATGGTACGCTCGCTTAGCTCCAGCCGGTGCCCCACCACTTCACCATTAGTCGTGAACTCCATAAAACGCAACCCACCATACGCAGCAATATATTGATCCTGAATACCAATGGGCTTGCCTAAAATTTCTCGTTCAATGCGGCACGCTTCCTGCGCCAGCCGCTCGGTTAGCACTAGCTCTTTTTTATACGCATAGAGGGCATGCAGCGCACCCACTGTTACGGTGCTGGACGAACCCAACCCAGAGCCTTGATCGGGAATATCACCCATCGTGGTGATTTCGACACCCTGCGCAATGCCCGTCAGGCGCATGGCCTCACGAATGAGTTCATGGTTAATTTCATCAACGTGGTCGATCATTTCGGTGCGCGTGTAACCAATGCGCAACTTATCGTCAAACCGCTTCTTGATAGTGACAAAAATGTATTTGTCGATGGCTGAAGAAAGGACACAGCCACCGTGTTCCAGATAGTAAGATGGAAAATCAGTTCCCCCGCCAAACAGGCTCACCCGTAACGGGGTTTGAATGATAATCATGATGTTTGTACTCCGACTGTTGTCATTGCTGCCAGCTGAGCGTGCGTGATGGTTGGCGTGACGAGGATTCAATGGCCTCAGCGTAGATAGTTTCTAATCGGGCGGCCACATTAGGCCAGTGATGGTATTGTTCGACGTAGAGACGGCCGTTTCTGCCTAACGTCTCTTGCTGCTGTGGATTCTCTAAAACAGATAAAATTGCCTGGGCATAGCTCTCGGGCGAATCGGCCACCAGCAGATCACGCTTTGGCTCAATGCACAAAGCAGAAACCGCATGGGGTGTCGTCACCACTGGGGTAGCACAGCCCATCGCCTCTAAAATCTTATTCTGGATGCCTGCACCATAGGTGATAGGCGCGACAGCAACCGTCGCTTGTTGTAAATAAGGTGGCAGCTCATCGACCGTACCGGTGACCACAATGTTGCGATTTTCTGCCAACGCCTGAATTTCCCGTGCCGGGTCTTTACCTATCACAAGCAGTTTGGCGTCGGGGCGCTGCTGCCAGACATGGGGCATGATTTCATGCACCAAATGCAGCGTCATGGTCACGTTGGCATGGTAGCTCATCTTGCCGCTAATCACTAACGTAGCAGGGTCCCGCGCCACGGCCGAATTTGGGCTAAAATGATCTACATCCACCCCATTTCCCAGTACAGAAATTGGGGCTGGCGTGCTGCCCTGTGGTTTTAAACTAAGCAAAGCCTCCCGATCTACCGGAGAGGTCACCAGCACATGATTAAACTTGTCTAGCAGCCACCCTTCATACCGGGCCGTCCGCTCCAAATCGAGCCAGCTGCGGAAACGCCCTTTGAGGCTCTTGCTTTGGGAAGCTGCCTGGCGAAACAGATGGGTAATGCAATCCACGCTGTCCCAAATGACGGGCAAATTGCTCTTTTCTTTGAAGTGCAGCCCGTAGCGAGAGCCACGCAGATGTTCAACATGGACCACATCATAAGGCGATTCACCATTGAGGTGAGCCACCAGTTCAGGCTTCCAAGAATAAACGCTTTGTAGCGGTTTGCGGCTGGGCAGCGCCAGGGCACTGTTGAAGAGAGAATGCCACAAGGGCATAGGCACGGCAATAACTTCGTCGCAAATTTCTTGCAGGGGAGCCAGGTCAGCCCGTTCTTGTTCGTTGGCCCAAACGGTTAAAACCGTTACCCGGTTGCCTTTGGCAGACAGGTGTCGTATGAGATTATACGGCCGTGTCCGCACAAGATTGGGTACATAAGGCACAATAAACAAGACGTTCATGAAATACACTTTTCCAATTCAAACCTGCCAAGACCCAAAAGGCCTTTTATTTCATCAGCACCTGTAGAAGTTGTTCGCGTCGGTTCAGCTGAAGTGACTCCATCCCCGGCTGCAAGTTGTCAATTCGAACTTTTACCGGTCTATTTTGCATGGTACTGAGTTAACCTTACCGCAAGCCTTACACGGAAGGGCAAGCAACTTTTTAGCGATGATTAGAAGTGGAGAATTGACCTTCGCTAAAAAATGGTACAATGAGATTGCATTAGGCTGAGCAATAAAATCTAAAAAGGATGCTAACCGTAGGGCTTATTATGGGCACAGCAAAGACATGGGAAGGATTTAAACCCCTTCCGGCCAATATACAATCAGCTTTGAAACGATTACCGGCGTTTTTCGACAATACGGATGTGCAACTTGTTTATCTCTTTGGCTCTTTGGCGGAAAAAGCACAGGGACGTGACGTGGATCTGGCTATCCTGACCGATAAGACGCCTCCATACACTTTTCGCGCTGAGCTAACGGCCGTTTTGGGCACGGAACGACTTGATATTGTGGATTTGCGCCGCGCATCTCCCGCTTTCTGCTTTGATATTATTCGTGCCGGTCAGCCTCTATACGCTGCCGACCAGGAAGTGCAGTTGCAGTTTGAGTTAGGTGTGGTGCGTCGCTACCACGATACAGCTTATTTACGCCAGCATCAGGAAGAGGGTTTAAGAAGGAGAATGGCGGCGTGGTCATCAAACACAACAGTATCGTAGAACGACTCAAAGAGTTAGACACTGTTCTGCGAGAACTCAAACCATTTCAAGATATCGAAACAGAGACGCTCCGAACAAATATTAGCCAGCGCTGGATTGTAGAACGCGGTCTCATTGCGGCCGCTTCTCTCATTTTAGATATTGCCGACCATATCCTGGTGGGTCATTTTGGTTTTTATGCCAACAGCTACGAAGAGAGCTTGCAGGGCTTACGCGATAAGAATGTCATTTCCCCTGAACTTTTTAGCCAGATCCAAGGCCTGGGGGGATTTCGCAATGTCCTTGTACACATGTATCAGGAAATTGACCCCGCTCTGGTAGCTGACAGCCTGAACAAAGGCCTGATTGCTTTTCCTCAGTTTGCCCAAGAAGTTCTTCATTGGCTAGATAACATCAAATCATAGAGCAGAGGGACATCGGTGAAGGTGCTCTTCATCATCCTCGACTTACTATCTATGAAAACCTACCTGGACCGGGTGCTCATCCTTAGCAAGTTAGGCTTGAGCAGTATGGAGTGAAAATCGCTCGTCCCGTTCTTAAGGCCACGATCATTTACTGTATAGACTGGTGTGTGCAATTTCTTTGAGGCAACTTTTAGGAAACGGCCGTAACCCCAGCAGCCCCCCGTCGAGCCAATACCCGTTCCGCCAAATCCAGCAATCCATACCCGGCAAAAATAACCAAAATCACATCCACTGGAATGCGGTAACGGATTAACGTCCAGGTAAGGATATGCATCCCGGTGTAAACCAGCATGAACAGATAAAGCAGCGTAAACGGAGAAGCCAACCGCTCCCGCCAGGAGGCAAATGATTGCCGGAGCGTGAGAAACAGACCATAAAGCATAAAGGGTAAAAAGACACCAAAGCTGCCCACGCGCGACAAATTGCTCACCATGCTGGAATCACCAGAGGGCCAAAACATAAAGTAGGTTGGAATGCGACTCAAGGAAAGCAATACATACCGCCCCGGATCGGCCACGATGATCTTCAACGCTTCCGAAAGCAGGGCCGAGTCCATCTCCGCCTCGTTCAGACCCTGGGCTTGCAGCTCATCGGGGATCATGCGGTAATATTCGCCAGAGGGCAAAATGGGGATGAACTGGGTACCGTAGCGAGGGTGGTTGCCCCAGAAGAAGGCAAAGCCAGAATTGGTATTCAGCGGCACAATGCGATCAAAGGCACGATAGTTGCGAATGGTCCAAGGAGCGATCATCAACACCACTAAGGCTACTGGCAGCACAAAACTGGTAAGACGTGGCCGTTTAGCCCACCACAGCCAAAGCAACAAGAAAGGCATAAAGAGCAGGAACAGCTGCCGCAGCAAAATGGTGATCCCCATTGCCAAACCGAGTACAACCCATTGTTTGGTGGTTACTCTTTGCGATTGGGTGATGGCAACGGCCGTTTCAAACACCCACAAAATCCCCGTGATGTAAAATCCTTCGGTGATGAGCGAGGCCGTGTAATAGAAAAAGTAGATGTACACTGCTCCAATCGCTGCCGCCAGCAACGCAATCCGCTGCGCCCGGGCAGCTTCGGGAGTGCATGCAAACATTTCCTGGCCCTGTGCTTTAGGCGCAAAAATGCGGAACGTCAACCGGTACAACAGCCAGGGCATAACAATGCCCACAATCACTGCCTGCAAAATGCGGGCCAGCAGCGGACTAGGGCCAAAAATCGAATAAACCACAATTAGATAAATGGTGTAAAGATATGACCAATGCGCCGTTGGCTCATTGGCGGCCGTACCGGGCCACCACCGTTCGCCAAAGGAGAAGCCATGTCCGTCCATCACGCGCAAGGCGAGATTGTGATAGGACACTTCGTCAAAGGTGCCGGGCAGGGCCCGAATCTCGTTGCCGTAGAACACAATGCCGGTCAGCACGCGCAGCAGCACGGAGAGGACCAGAATGGCAACAAGCACCCGTTTAGGATTTTTGAGCAATTCATTTAGCTTGTCAGACATAGCTTTGGGTCTCCGTTAGGGTAGATGCGCGTGCGTAGACGGCATCCATTTGTTTGAGCACGGCACGCCAATCGTAGCGAGCTTCGGCCAGTTTACGGCCGTTCACTGCCAGCATCTCTTGTAACTCAGGGTCATTTAACAGATTGACCGTTGCGGTGGCAAAGGCTTGCGGATCATCGGCCAGTAAAATTTCCTTATCCGCTTCGGCGATGATCCCTTCCAGGCCAATCGTGGTGGTTACCGTGGGCATGGCGCGGGCAAACGCTTCCAGCAGGCGCACCCGCATCCCGCTGCCCGCCCGCACTGGCACCACCATCAAAGCGGCCGCTTCCATGTACGGCGTTAGATCATCCACATAACCCGTCACGTTAATCGCCCCGTTAGACTGTTCCGCCATCTGCACAAAGTCGGCTGGCGGATTTTTGCCAATGACGGTCAGCGTCACATCTGGCACCTGCTGCTGCACCAAGGGGAATATTTCTTGCAAAAACCAGCGAATGCCATCGGCATTGGGTGGATAACTCAACGTGCCCAGCGTCAGAATATTACGTGAGCCTGCTTTGCGTTGAATGGGCTGCAAAACCTGGGCATCCACAGCAATGGGAATGGAGCTGATGCGCTCGTTCAGGTCAGCGACGCTGCCGTTTTTTACCCCAGCCAGCAGCAAATCCCGGTCGGGGTCGATAACCACCATCGTGTGGTCAAACTGCTCGACGAGCATCCCTTCATACTTTTTGATGCGGTTTTCCTCAATCTGATAAACAGGTTTGAGAAACCAGGGCGCATTCTCACGCATTCTTTCCCAGATGGACCAGGTGGCATTGTGTGCGTCGAAGATGATGTACGGCCGTTTCGCCCCACCCACCTGCTTCGCATCCAAAGCAAACTGGGTCATCGTCAGCTGATCCGCATGCACCACATCAAATTCCTGCTCAGCCAGCAGCTTCTGCACCAGTTGGCGCATGCCTTTCAAATCGTCGCGCTCAATAAGGAACGGCCGTCCCGACAAATGACTTTGCAGCCAATACTTCACATCCGCCACGCGGGAGCGGTTGATGGCCACGGTATGAACGGCCGTACACACTTCATTCAATTTGGGCAGATACGGCCGTTCTTCTTCACGTACAAAAGAGGCCAGCGTCACATCGTGGCCCCGCTCGTGCAAATAGCGCAGCACATGCCACGTTTTCACGCGCGGTCCGGCATTGGGGGGATAGGGAATAATCTGGGTGAGAAACAAAATCCGCATAATATACCTACATACTGGGGAGGGTGAGAAGGAGACGGCCGTAATGCCGTGCCATATGCACTTGAGATTCACTTTCTTCTGATTTTCGCAGCCAGACCAATGGAGCCAGCGCTAGGCGCAGCAACGCCGCCAGCCCCAACACTACCTTGTAAAGCATCACGGTTAACCAACCGTAATGTTTGCGGAAAAAGCGCAGTTTGCCCCGATAGAGCTGTAAAAACATCTCAGCCAGCACCTGCTTGGCACTTTGCCCCCAATAATGAACCACCTGCGATTGCGGCACCCAAAACAGTCGCCAGCCAGCTTTCTGCAGCCGGAAGCATAAATCCACCTCTTCCGAATACATAAAATAGCCTTCATCTAGCAGGCCAACCTTATCCAGCACCGACTTGCGCAGCAACAGCGAAGCCCCCATCAATACATCCACCTCACGCGGCTGATCCAATTGCCATTTGCTCATGTCATAGCTGCCATAAGGCACCACAGCATCCAGATAAAACATGCGCCAAAATTCACGGCTCAAGGTAGGTCGCGGATGGCAAGAAGGTTGCAGCGTGCCATCGGCATTCAACAAGCGCGATCCAGCTGCTCCGGCTTCTGGGTGGGCATCCATGAAGGCCACCAACGCATTCAGCGCATCCGGCTTCAGTTCCGTATCCGGGTTGAGCAGCAAAATATATTCACCCTGGCAATGGGGAATGGCCCGGTTATTACCACCCGCGAAGCCCAAATTTTCTTCGCTAGCAATGAGCTCAACTTGAGGAAATTGAGAACGAACCATAGCCACAGTGTCATCCTTGGACTGATTATCAACCACCCATACTTCAAATGGCTGCTCCAAAGGGTAGGCGTATACAGAACGCAAACAGGCTTCCAGTAAATCTTTGGTGTTCCAGCTAACTATAACAATCGACAGTTTCATTGGCTCTCACATTTCTAAAACAGAGACAGCTACGTCCAGTTCAAATCCTTCTCATACCCCAACTCGATCATCTGCTGGCCACACAACTCCTTAAATCGCTCAATATGGTCCGGCTTGAGGTAGTTGCGCCAATCCCCCACAATGCCCTTGCGAAAATGAGATTTCTTGTCTTCTTGCCCAGGTTTGCGTTGGCTTTGCCAAATACGTTTGCCCATCGAAAGTCTGGCAAACCGATTTCGCTCGACAATCACTTCCGCCAAACTTTTATTATTGAGAATTCCCAAATAATCCAACACAGAACTGAAATGCGGCACGGGGTCAGCCAACAGCTCTTCATATCGAATACAGAGCACCTCAGCATTGCCATTTAGCCAGCTTTGGGCCAAGGCAATCATGTCGTGCATGCTGGGTAACTTTTCTCGCCCCTCAATGCACAGCATCAGCGCCTCATCGTTGTCCATTGCCTGCATCCGGTCATGCCAAACATGATTGGTGCTGCGCTTCACGTGAAACATGCGCGAAACAAGTTGGTCTCGCGGATCACGAAGCATCAAAATCACCTTGATGCCTTCATCCAGCAATATGTTTTTCAGCTCTGGCGTGTAGGCATCGTGCCCATGTACCACATGCCCCGGCTGCGTACCGTGATATTTCTGCAAATCGCCATAATAATTGCCGATGTCTTCATAACCGGGCAATGAGGCAATCATTTTAAGCATCCAGGTTGTGCCGGATTTTGGACTGCCATTCACCAGCACCTTGGCTTTGCTTTGTTGTGTGCTGCCAATTTGATGCTTGAGATAAACATAGCCATACTTTAATTCTTCACCAGCCACGGTGAATAATTGACCTAACATAGTGTCACCTTTCAAAATAGGCTGAGTATGTTGCTCCTCAGCCAGGTTAAATTCATTTATTAATCAAGAGAAACGCCAGCTCGTCGCATTTGATCAATGGCTACAAGCCCTCCCAGGAAGAACCAGGCATAAATACTGGAACGCAAACCAAAAATGCCGATATTGTAGACAAAGGGCAAGACCCAGTCGCCAAACATCCCAGCAG
>JBNKLQ010000144.1:0-15283 GCA_050292445.1 Promineifilaceae bacterium (SeqCode)
GTGCCAAAAATGAACGCCAGCGAGAAAAAGCTCAACGCCGCAAAAAAGCCAACGTGCGTTTTGCGCCGCCGCCAGCCGCCTAACACCCCAATCGCAGCCAAAAAGAGGGGCAAGATACCCAGGTAAATGGCCCCTTCGACGTAATTTTTGATGCCCCATTCGGTATTGGTTTTGGCTTCACCATAATAATTCTGGCTCAAAGCGACTTCTTCGCCGTTGAACACGTCTGTGTAGCTGTGGTGGGTGGGGTTGCCAAAAAAGTTGGGCAGCGCCAGCGTCAGCACCCGGCGGGGCTTGAAGGCATAATCAACCACTTCGTCGTAACTGGCTGATTCCTGGCGAAAGTTGACCTGCCCCAGCTCAAACAGCGGCACCAACTGCACTGCGCCCAGCATAAGGCCGAGGAGGACCATTGCGGCGAGGGAACTGCCAGTTTTCAGTAATCGGTTATCAGTAATCAGTGGACGGGTTTGCCACCAGGCGGTTCCCATCCGCCAAACTGCGTAGGCGGCCATGACGAGGAGGGTGTAGATGGTAAATTCAATGTGCCCCGCCAGAATCTGCACCCCCAGTGCCACCGCCCCCAGTCCAACCCACCAGAAAGTTTTACTGTTTGACTTTTCACTGTTTACTGAATACTGCTCACCGATTAGCGAATACTGATTACGGATTACCTTCTCTATGCAGGCCAGCAGCAGCGGCAGCCACACCACCGCACCGCTAATCATGGGAAAAACGGCCGCACTAATCACCAGATACGCACCGCCCTGGAACACCAATCCGGCAATGAAGGCACTGGCACGGCGGAGGTTGAGGATACGGCCGTAAACATACATCAACGCCCCCGCCAACCAAATTTGGCTCACGGTATACCAGCCATACGCTTTGGCCAATGGCAAAATGAGAAACAGCAGGCTAAATGGATAATACGCCCCGTGCTGCCCCGCCGCTAAAAACGGCACCCCGGCAAACAAGTTTGGGTTCCACAAAGGGATATCACGGGCAAAAATCGTTTCCCGCACAAACTGCTTCCAAGCATAATTTTGGATGATGAGATCGCTGATGAGGGGATTGTGTGGCTGGGTCAAGCCGAACTCACTGGCATAGGCCGACCAGGGTGCCCATTGATACAAGTTGTCCACCGGCAGCATTGTTTGGCCGCCCAGCGTCACGCCGCCAAACAACAGCAGCGGCAGCAGCAAAAAGCCCAGCAAGAACAACAAATCAGTACGGAATCGTTTCATAACTAAAAAGAAGTTCAACTTCTTTGAGAAGTTGAACTTCTGAAAATTGTATCAAAATGTTAGGGGGATAAAAAACGGAAGTCAGACCTACAGCCGATGATTGGCCAACGCCGCAAAAAGGTCTTCCATACTCTTGCCCTGGAATTGACGCGAAGAAACGGCCGATACATGCACCGTCAGCCGCTCAGACTCTGGCAGCTCATGTAGCCGCTGCCGATCCAGCGCCGGATAAAAATATTGAATGGAAGGATGGAGCCGCACCATGCACCGCTCTGCCAGCTTTTGGCAAAGTTCGGCCGTCGTTAAAATGATAAAATCGCCAGAATCAGCATGCCCCACAAATGAATCACCCGCGCCGCTTTCCTGCACGGCATTGGCAATCATGAGCGTTACGGCCCGCGACACATCATCGGCGGCCACAAAGCCAAACTTATCACGGAACTTATTCAGGCCGCGAATACCCGCCATTACGACACCCCAATCCGACTGGTTCAGCAGTTGAGCCAGTTGTTCACGCACCAGCGTGCCTTCCGGCAGACCAGTGACCGGGTTTAGCAATGTGCTCATCTGTGCCCGGCGCAGCGCATTGCGCACGCGCAACCGCAATTCTTGAATATCAAAAGGCTTGGTAATGTAATCGACCGCGCCAAGCTCCAATCCAGCAAGCTTATCTTCCCGCTCCCGCTTTTCTGTAAGAAAAATAACGGGAACATGCTGTGTTTTGCGCGAACGCCGGAGCTGGCGGCACACTTCGTAGCCATCAATGTCAGGCAAGCGAATATCCAGGACGACAACATCTGGCACGTCCTCCGTGATGCCAGTCACACCATCGTGCCCGCGAGAAGCTACGGAAACCGAGTACCCTTGAACACGAAAATAGGCGCGAAGCATTTCGGCCAGATCGTTGTCATCTTCAACAATAAAGATTTTTTGACTGTTTTTATCTACTTCATTCATAAGGATTTAAGGGGTATTCAACTATCTTCAAGCAAACTTCTAGCGATTTCATCAGGGCCTATCTTGGCACCAACAATGATCTCCATCTTGCTTTATGATTGTTGAAAAACTACTTTATCGGCTCTTTATCAATCTTGAACACGCAGGCTTCGGCTCCAGCTGCGTGACACTGAATTTCATCAACGCGAAATTCCAGACCACCGCTTACCCACCGCAACGTTTCCTGCAAAATACCCACCGCAATATAACAGATGGACCGATCCGCATGCTGCCCCCAGCACATAGAGCAGCGGTCAATCGTGTACAAAAAGTGGTCATCCATCTCCTCTACGTGACTGGTTTGGTCACTAAACTGCGTGAAAATGCGAGCCACAGCAGGAATACCGATTTTGAGCTTGGTTTTGAGCGGCAGCACCTTGAAGGCCAAATCACTGACGCCTGCCAGCGCGCCAAATTGGCGCAACCCTCGCGAAAAGATGGCACGGCCGCTGCGAAGCGCCAGCCCACGGCCACCGCGTGGCCCATAAATCTCTTCCAAACCGCGATTGATATTGCTAATGTTAGCAAAGTCAAATTCACGTTCCAGGTTATCGGGAGGGGCATTTTGGATATATTTGTGCAGCTCGATGAGGTTAAGCAGGGCATTTAAGCCGTTACGGCCCATAACTTCTTCGAGTGATATTAACATAATGCGTCCCATCTTGTTGGGGTAATAATAATTACTTAGTGGGACCAAGTCTCTCACAAAAGCCTCCGAAGCCAGCTTAAGTTGATAAGATGATTGCTGCACATTTGACAAGTATAACAGCAGATAATTTTTACACAAAGATTATCATTTGGGTAGACAATAAATAGGAGTATTGTCCAGGGCGGGGTTACGATCTTACTTGCGATAAATGAATTTGGCAGTGGATAACGGCCGTGCCATAATGGCAGGTGGCAGGTAAATAAGCTTGCATGTCGGCATATTATTTTAATTGGAGCAAAATATGGCACAGGCACAACTGTTGTTTCCGCAGGATTTTTTGTGGGGAACGGCAACGGCCGCTTTTCAGGTAGAAGGCAATAATACAAACAGTGATTGGTGGGCTTGGGAGCAGGCAAACGGCCGTATCCTGCACAACCATAAATCAGGGCTGGCCAGCAACTGGTGGGCCAACGCCGAGCAAGATTTGGACATTGCCGCCGAGATGGGCACCAACGCCCACCGGCTCTCGCTGGAGTGGAGCCGCATTGAGCCAGAACCAAGCGTCTTTGACGAGGCTGCCCTGGCTCGTTACCGGGAAATTTTGCAAGGAATGCACAACCGGGGCATCGAGCCAATGGTGACGCTGCACCACTTTAGCAATCCGCTGTGGCTGGTGGAAAAAGGGGATTTTAACAGCAAGATCGTGGTGGAATATTTCCAGCGCTACACGGCCAAGGTGGTAGACGTGCTGGGCGACCTCATCCCAAAATGGATCACCATCAACGAGCCGATGGTGTACGTATTTATGCGCTACCTATCCGGGGATTTTCCCCTGGGCCAGCACAGCGGCTGGCAGGGAGCGATGGGAGCCATTCCTAATTTATTGAACTGCCACGCAGCCGCCTATCACACGATTAAAGAGCGTCTGCCTCAGGCGCTGGTGGGGGTGGCTAAAAACATGGCGGTGCTGCAAGCGCGTCCCGGCAGTTCGCCGCTGAGCCGCTGGTGGGCGGGGCGGCTGGATTGGTTGTTTAACCGGATGTGGCTGGATTCGATGGCTAACGGCCGTCTCTATTTCCCCGTCGGCCGCCGCACCATTCCTAATTTAGCAGGCAGCTTCGATTTCATCGGTCTGAATTATTACACACGTTTTTATGTTAACTTTCCACCGTTTGGCGAACTGCTCTCTGAAGAGTGGGAGCCGGGTGCAGTGGTGAGCGATGGTAATTATGGCGAGGTTTATCCGGACGGGCTGTTCCCGCTAATTGAGTCGCTGCTGCCGTACAAAAAGCCAATCTACATCACGGAAAATGGCGTGCCGGATAAAGATGATCGGTTACGGCCGTCTTTCCTCATGACCCATTTGCGCGAAGTATGGCGAGCGCTCAGCTTTTGCTACCCGGTGATGGGCTACTACCATTGGAGCCTGGTGGACAACTTTGAATGGGATCGCGGCTGGACGCAGCGTTTTGGCCTGATCGGGCTGAACCCTGAGACACAGGAACGGACGCTGCGGGCAAGCGGCCGTTTATACCAGGACATCTGCCACAGCCGCAGCCTCACCAGCCGCCAGGCCGAAAAATACGCGCCCGAACTGCTGCAAACGATTTTTAGAGGAGGCGATCCATCTGATAATCGAGCTGATTTTGAAGCATTCTTAGCGGCCGTACCTGATGTGGAACCGATGGAAGAAGATCGGCTAGAATAAATTTTATGAGTCCGCGTAAAGCAAAAATTATCACAGCCGCCATAGTTAGCAGCTTATTGATCTGTGGGCTGGTTAGCTATGTATTGATACTAAGGAGTTGTTTCTTCTTGAATTGCGTTGAAGATCGCTCATTTAATGCTTTGGATCTGGAAATACCATCAGAACTGTTTCCCCCTGAAGCTTCTGTTACTGGAATACATCGCCCTTCTTCCTCACAGGGGGCTTTTGAGTCCTCCAGGATGTCATTTCATTGGCGATCAGGGAATAGCGGCGCGGGATATGATGTATGGCGCTTCAGAACAGAAAAAGAAGCGTCACGAACTTTTCTGGCTGAGTCGGGAGGATCTGTTTACGATAGAAAAAGCTCTGACTTTTACAATAGTGCAATTGCTGATGAGTTTTCGGTTGGCTGTGGGATGATAAGGGGTTTAGGCTATCGATGTAACATGTCAGCCAGATATCAAGAATATGCTGTCAATTTAAATTCTACAATTGATGGTGAAATGACGCATGAAATGTTCAACGAGGCCATTATTTTCATTGATGAGCAAATGGAATACTACTTGTATGAAGAATAGTCTAGTTGCCAAATAGCTTACAAACAGTTGCAATTTGCAGCCAATAAAATTTATAATGCAGGCATTCATCTTTAAATCTCGCATTTCAGGAGAACAATTCATGTCTAACGTCACGATACAAGCACGGGTTAGCCCGGAGCTAAAAGAACAAGCCGAAGCCGTTTTCACTGCAATTGGCATGACAACGGCCGAAGCGATTCGCGTCTTCCTCATGCAATCCGTCAACAGTGGTGGGTTGCCCTTTCAACCTACAGCAAAGATTCCCAATGTAGAAACCGTTGCTGCTATCATGGAACTTGAAAATGGTGGTGGTGAACGCTTTGAAACGGCCGAAGATTTGTTTACCAATTGGCATAGCTGACCAATGTCCCTCACCATTCAGCAATCCACCCAGTTTCGGCGAGATGTAAAACGACTCAAACGACAAGGGGCTGATCTGAAACAACTGGAAACAATTATCAAACAACTTGTAACACAAAACCCTTTAGCCGAACGGTATCGTGACCATTCTTTGGTAGGGAATTGGAAGGGATTTCGAGAGTGCCACATCCAGCCCGACTGGCTGCTTATCTATCGCATCGAAGATGAAGAACTCCAGCTTGCCAGAACAGGCAGCCACGCCCAACTGTTCAAATAATCTCCGGTCTCTTAATCATGTTTCCCAAGCCCACCACCATGCGCCAGCCAAACGGCCGTTCCCGCTACGCCTTTGTCACTTTCCTCATGCTCAACGACAGCTACCTGCCAGGGGTGCTGCTGCTGGCGCACGGCCTGCGCCGCCAAAAAACAGAGGCCGATCTCATTTGCATGATCACAGAGGAAATCAGCCGCCCGGCACGGCAGACGTTGGCCCAGTTGTATGATTTTGTCATTGATGTGGAGAAGATTTTTGTGCCCCATGCGCGGGTGCAGAAACGGCCGTATCTCCCCTACGTCTTCACCCGCCTGCAAGCCCTGCGTCTGGGTGCCGATGGCGATTTAGGCCACGCCTACGACAAGATCGTCCTGCTAGATGCCGATCTACTGCCCCTGCGCCATTACGACCACCTGCTTACGCTGCCCACGCCTGCTGGCACCATCAACGAACGCAAAACCCACGTCATGGAATGGGGCGACGACGGCAACTTCATCATCCCCGACAGCGTAGCACAGGACGGTACCTGGAACTGGCACCAGATTTACGCCGACTGCCCGCACGGCCAGCCAATTCCTGCCGCTATCACGGATCGCGTCGCCAGCGACCCAACCAACATGGGCGTCATCAGCTCGCTGCTGGTGCTGGAACCTTCGCTGGCCGAATTCCAAAGCATCATGACCGACATTCAATCCCCCACCGTCCAGCCGCTCGTGAGCGATGCTTTTGATTGGCCGGAGATGCAGTACCTGACGCTGCGCTACTCCAGCCAATGGACCAACGTTGATTTGCGTTTCCACAGCCTGAACGGCTACCCTAATCTGGATGTGCTGTACGGCATTCATTACACCGGGTTCAAGCCGTGGCAGTTTCGCCGTGCCGGATCGATGGAGCGATACGGCCGTCGCGACGACTTCCAGCTTTGGTTCAGCCTGTACCGGGAGATGATCCAAACCTACCCGCTGCTGCAAAGCAACCGCAAGCTGCGCAGCCTGCTGCAAAAAATCGAGGCGTTCACCGGGGTTATTTCCTCGCCTCCCCAACCTAAACCGGCCAAGAAACGGCCGTCGGCCACGCCGCCCAAAAGCCAACCCAAACCGCGCCGTAAAAAGAGCAGAAGGTCACGTAAAAGATAGGAGGAACGGCCGTTCCTGCTGGTTGCTGCTTTAATCGCTTACTACTATAATCGTCTGACCTTTTACTGGACATAGACAGCGCCTCTTGCGACTGTCAACCAATAGTTTTTAGTAAGGAAGGAGAACAAAATGCAAAAATCAAAATTTTGGTTGTTAAGCCTGTTGCTTATTCTAGCAATGGCATTGGTAGCCTGTGGCGGTGGTGGTGATGAACCAGCTGCTAATGAGACAGACGCTACTGACACAACCGCTGAGGATACAACCACCGCAGAAGAAGACATAGCCGAAGAGGATATGGCCGAAGAAGACATGGCTGAAGAAGATTGTTTCAGCGAAAATCTCTTTTGTGTTGGTGTGGTCACCGATGTAGGCGAAATCGACGACAAATCCTTCAACCAATCCGCTTATGAAGGCGTTCTGCGCGCTGAAGAAGAGCTGGGCGCTCAGGTTGACTACATCGAAACCAGCGATGCCAAAGATTACGGTACCAACATCGCCCTGTTCGCCGACGCTGGCTATGATGTCATCGTAACCGTTGGTTTTGCCCTAGGTGACGCCACTGTTGAAGCGGCTGTTGCTTATCCGGAGATCAACTTCATCGGAGTTGACCAGGGGCAATGGGCGCCCCCGGTCGCATGGGTTGGAGTTGATGAAGATGGCGATGGCAATTTCGAAACAGAGCCACAACCCCCTGAAGGGTGGGATGGAGAGTGGCCCTTGCCCAACGTGGCGGGCCTTATCTTCAATGAAGACAAAGCGGGTTTCCTGGCTGGTGCTTTGGCAGGAATGCTGACCGAGACAAATACGATTGCGGCCGTTTTAGGCACTGACCTTATTCCCCCCGTTGTTGCTTTCAAGGAAGGTTATGAGAACGGTGCTTTATACACCAATCCAGATGTGACCAGCATCTCCACTTACCATCCCGGTGGGCTAGATGTGGCCTTCACTGACCCCGAATGGGGTGCCAGCACCGCTGCTCAGGCTATTGGCCAGGGTGCGGATGTTATTTTTGGTGCCGGTGGTAAAACGGGTAATGGCGCTCTGATCGAAGTTGCCGGGAATGATGGCCTCTTCTGCATCGGTGTGGACAGCGACCAATGGGAAACCGTGCCAGAAGCACACACCTGCCTCGTTTCCAGCGCTATGAAGCTTATCACCCCTGGTGTCTTCGACCTGGTTTCGGCCGCGAAAGATGGTAGCTTCCCGTCCGGTAACTTTATTGGTGATGTTGGCTTGGCCCCGTTCCATGACTTTGACGGTGTTGTTTCTGACGAAATCAAAACAACATTGGATGAAATCAATGCTGGCCTGCTAGACGGCTCCATCTCCACAGGTTATGGTGAGTAATTACACGTCCTACCTGATGCGTTAATCATTAGCTAGAAATGTGCGGCGTGCCTTTGGGTGCGTCGCACATTTTGTTATGACTCTCTTTAGAAGCCCCAAGGGTTTGCATTGTTTTGATTCAACTGAATGTATATAAACCCTTGGGGTTTGATTAAATTTCCACTGCGAAAGGTGGTCTTATGACAGAAGACACGAGCAAGCGTAGGCAAACCAACAATATTCTCGACTGGCTGGTTCGGCTTTGGCGTGGGGTGAGTGTGCCGCTAACGGCCGTTCTCCTGGCAGGTATCCTCGGCTCCCTCATTTTGTGGCTGTCAGATGCCAATCCGTGGGAAGCGTACACAGCCCTCTTCAAAGGGGCCTTTGGCAGTGAAGCAGCCATTGGCCGCACCCTGGAAAAAGCGACGCCACTTATTTTAGGTGGATTGGCGGTTGCCTTTGCCTTTAAGGCTGGCCTTTTTAATATTGGTGGGCAGGGGCAATTGCTAATCGGCGCCATTATTGCCGGGGCCATCGGCTTTGCCTTCACCGGGCTGCCGTTTATCGTCCACATGCCCCTGGCACTGCTCATTGGCAGCCTGATGGGGGCGCTTTTTGCCAGCATTGCTGGGGCACTGCGCACTTACACGGGTGCCCATGAAGTCATCACCACCATCATGCTCAACTTTGTGGCCATCAACATCACTGATTATTTAGCTGATGGTCCCTGGAAAGATACCGGCATTGTGGCCCGCACCCCGGCCATTGCCGAATCAGCCGCGATTCCAGTGTGGGGCACGCTGCCCGCAGGCTTTTTTATCGCGGCAATGATGGCCTTTGCCACCTGGTATTTGCTCTTCCGCACCACGCTGGGCTACGAAATTCGCACCGTGGGGTTGAATCCAAATGCAGCCCACTATGCTGGAATAAAGGTGGCCCGTACTATCATTCTGACGATGGCGATCAGCGGTTTTTTGGCAGGCATGGGCGGCGCAATTGAAACATTGGGGGTGGTTGGCCGTTATCAACCTGGGTTTAATACCGGGTTGGGCTTCGACGGGATCACCATTGCCCTGCTGGCCCGCACCCATCCGCTGGGGGTCAT
This sequence comes from Promineifilaceae bacterium (SeqCode), assembly GCA_050292445.1. GTDB lineage: Bacteria > Chloroflexota > Anaerolineae > Promineifilales > Promineifilaceae > Leptofilum. The sequence continues at coordinate 9,377 of JBNKLQ010000144.1, forward strand.
TCCGGCCGCACTGCTGGTGGGGGCCATGCAGGCTGGTTCCAGCCAGATGCAGTTTGATGCCAACGTACCCTCCCAAATTATTGATGTGATTCAAGCCCTTATTTTGTTCTTTGTTTCGGCCGACATGATTGTGCGCTGGATTATTCGCACCCGTGCCGACGACGGCGGTGGTGTTACCATCAGCAGCGGCTGGGGCAGCAGCAGCTAACTGGCTGGGCCTGAGGAGACTATTTATGGACTCAACAATGACACAAACGACAAATGGGAAAAGCTGGTGGTCCTCTTTGCGCTCGGTAGGGGGTGTGTTAGCCGTGGCGGTGGTCATTGCCATTGTGTATGGCTACATCACTAACCCGTCGGTGACAACGGCCGTTCTTGCCTCCAGTTTGCGCCAATCCACCCCGCTGGTGCTGGGCGCATTATGCGGCCTCATTGGCGAACGCTCTGGCATTGTCAACATTGGCATTGAGGGACAAATGCTCATGGCTGCCTTCATTGGCTTTCTGGCCAATGTGTACACTGGCAACCTGTTCCTGGCTGTGCTGGCTGGCGTCGGGGCCGGGGCCTTGTTAGGTGCTTTTTTAGGCCTCATGTCCATTGGCCTAAAAATGGACCAGATTATTGGCGGCACGGTGATCAATATTTTGGCGCTGGGCTTAACCAGTTTCTTCTACCAGGCCGGTTTAACCACCCAAGGCAAGCTGCAGCCCATCAATTTTGGCGCATTGGCTGATATTCCGTTGATTGGCCCAATTCTGTTTAACAATCCGCCCATCACCTATGCCACCCTTATTTTGGTGGTGTTGGTTCATTTTGTTTTGTTCCACACCCGCTGGGGCTTGCGCACCCGCGTCATTGGGGAGCATCCCAGTGCCGCCGACACGGTCGGTATCAATGTTCACATGATGCGTTATGTCAACGTCGCCATCGCTGGCGCGATTGCTGGACTGGCAGGAGCTTACCTCACCTTAGAAGCAGTCGGCTCTTTTGAACGAGCGATGACAAACGGCCGTGGCTTTGTGGCGCTGGCGGTAATGCTCTTTGGCAAACGCACGCCTTTAGGTGCCTGGGGGGCAGCCCTGCTGTTTGGTTTTGCCACAGCGCTGCAAACGCAGCTTCAGTTTGGCGGTGAAATCAACATCCCGCACCAGTTTATTGGGATGCTGCCCTATGTATTGACGATTCTAGTGCTGGCCGGTTTTGTGGGACGCAGCCGTGACCCGCAAGCGCTGGGGCAAGTCTACGAAACAGAATAGCATTGGATTGAAAACTGTGGGTCAATTATCTACCAAAGGTCAATTATGAGTGAAAACAGTAACCAAATCGTGCTTCAAGCAAAAGGAATCACCAAGCGTTTCCCCGGCGTGTTGGCCAATGACAGCGTCGATTTGACGCTGCGCCACGGCAAGATTTTGGCCCTGCTCGGTGAAAATGGTGCTGGCAAAAGCACCTTAATGAATATGCTGTATGGCCTTTACCATCCCGATGACGGCGAAATTTGGATTAAGGGCGAAAAAGTCGCCCTGAAAAACCCGCGCGATGCCATTGATCGCGGCGTGGGCATGGTACACCAACATTTCCAGCTGGTGCCGGTGATGACGGTTACCGAAAACGTGATGCTGGGGTCGGAGGTGACCCGCAACGGCCGTCTCGATATGCGCACCGCCCAAAAACGGGTGCTAGAGCTGTCTCAGCAGTACGGATTGAAGGTAGACCCTTCGGCAACAATAGAAGATTTACCTGTGGGCACGCAGCAGCGCGTGGAAATTATCAAGGCGCTGTACCGCCAGGCTGACATTTTGATTCTGGATGAACCAACGGCCGTTCTCACCCCGCAAGAAGCCACTGAGCTGTTCCGCATCATGCGCGAACTCACCGAGCGTGGCGTTTCCATCATTTTTATCACCCATAAGCTTAAGGAAGTGCTGGCCGTGGCCGATGACATCGCCGTGCTGCGCGGTGGGCGCATGGTGGGCACAGCCGATCCCAAAACTGCCACCCAGGCCACCCTGGCAGAGTTGATGGTGGGGCGCAAGGTCATTTTGCAGGTAGAAAAAGATGAACCGCAGCCCAAAGAAGTGGTCTTAAGTGTGCGTAATTTACACGTATTGGATGATCGCAAACAAACGGCCGTTGATGGTGTGGATCTGGCAGTTCGGGCAGGTGAAATTGTGGGGATTGCTGGGGTACAAGGCAATGGGCAGCGGGAGTTGGTAGAAGCGCTCGCCGGACTGCGCCCCATTGTGGAGGGAGAAATCACCATTGCTGGACAAGAGTGCACCCACTTCTCTCCCCGCCAGATCACCGAGCTAGGCGTGGCTCATATTCCTGAAGACCGGGAAAAGCACGGGCTGGTGATGGCTTACACCATTGCCGACAACATGGTTTTGAACAACTATTACCAGACGCCGTACGCTAGTGGCCCGATCATGCACCAGGACGCAATTGATGCTCATGGCACCGAATTGGTGGAAGCGTTTGACGTTCGCACTCCTGGCATCCACACAACAGCACGCACACTTTCTGGCGGCAACAAGCAAAAAGTAATTGTGGCACGTGAGTTTTCCCGCCCCATTAAACTACTAATCGCCGCCCAACCAACACGCGGTATTGACGTCGGTTCAATTGAGTTTATCCATAACCAGATTGTGGCCCAGCGAGACAGAGGCATTGCCGTGCTTGTTGTATCGGCCGAACTGGATGAAATATTGGGGTTGGCTGATCGGGTGGCGGTGATGTTCGACGGCCGTATCGTTAAAACCCTGCCCATTGCCGAAGCCACCCGTGAACGGGTCGGCCTGCTCATGGCTGGTTCCGAGGAATAAATAGCAGACCCTAAGGGGTATGGCGTCGTAAGCTGAAAGACTTAACGAGAAAAACCCTTAGGGTCTAATTTGCGAAATGATCATGATCGAATCACAACCCATCGTTGCCTTCCAGGGAGAGCCTGGCGCATATTCTGAGCAGGCCGTGCGCGAGCATTTTGGCCCGGAGACATCCACCCTACCCTGCCGCACCTTTACCGAGATGTTTGCTGCTGTGCATAACGGCCGTGCCACCCAAATCATGCTGCCCGTGGAAAATTCCCTGGCTGGCATGGTCATCCCCGCTTACGACATGCTCGTCGATCACGATTTGCGGGTGCAGGCGGAAGTCATTGTACGCGTAGAGCACTGCCTGATGGCCCCAGCCGGCACACAGCTTAACGAAATTACCCATGTCATGTCCCATCACCAGGCGCTGGCCCAATGCGAAAATAATATCAAACGCCAAGGTCTCATCCCCGTAGACCATTACGACACGGCCGGAGCCGCCCGCGACCTGGCCAACCATCCCCAAGCAGGCATGGCTGCCATTGCCAGCACCCTGGCCGCTAAAACCTACAACCTGGAAATTCTGGCCCGCAACTTTGAGGATATGGATTTCAACTTCACCCGCTTTTTTGTGCTGGGCAAGCTGGACCCGCCCCGGCAGGAACCATGCAAAACATCCATCATTTTTACCACGCGGCATGTTCCCGGCGCGCTGTATTCCGTGCTGGGTGAACTGGCCGATCGCGGCCTTAACCTCACCAAGATCGAATCCCGCCCCCGGCGCAACCGCCCTTGGCATTACCGCTTTTTTGTTGATTTTGAGGGACACGAAGATGATGAAGCGGTGCAAGAAGCGATGCTGGGCATTTTGAAACATTCCTCGTTTTTGCAGGTGCTTGGCTCCTACCCCATGGCCAAAATGCCTACCCAATAACCCCAATTTTGACGGCTAACAGCAGGCAGCAACCCACGCCATTTAATAATTCCATTGAATAATTTATTTTCAAGAGAGGTAATCGATGCAAAAACAATTACTCATAACCCTAACCGGCAATGATCGTGTAGGCATTGTTGAAGATGTGACCAAAATTATTCTGGCCTATCAAGGCAATGTAGACGCCAGTCGTATGGCCCATTTAGGCGGCGAATTTGCAATGCTCATGCTTGTTTCTGTTTCTGAAGAGCACCTTGTTCACCTGCAAGAAGATCTGAACAGCTTTTCTAGCCAGGGTTTCGATCTATCTACTCGCCCGACAAAGCCCAGTTCCACTCAAAAATTTGATAGCTGGCACAGTTACCAAATCAACGTTCGCGGTGCAGATCATGAGGGAATTATTCACGAAATCACACGCCATTTGGCAGAGCAAGCGGTCAATGTGGAAACAATCGATACGGGAACAGAAGATGCCCCATTTGGCGGCATGCTCTTCACAATGAGTGCCACAATATTAATGTCTCCAACCATATCTTTAGCAATTTTACAAGAGGGGTTAGAAGCGGTTGGCGCTCAATTCAATGTGGATATCACCGTTGAGCCACTTGCCGACTAATGCGCTGCAAGCAGATACAGCGAAGGCCGTATCTGCTCATCTTCAAAAGAAGTCGCCAGAAAGTTAGAGAAAATTCTGTTGGGCGGCAATCGCAATCGCAGCAGCGCGAGAATCCACACCCAGCTTGTTATAAATGCTGGTGAGATGTGCCTTGACTGTGCGTTCGGAAATGCCAAGCTGTACAGCGATACCTTTGTTGGTCTTCCCGTCAGCAACGGCGCGTAAGGTTTCCTGTTCGCGTTCAGTCAAGGGACTTTCTGTGGTGGGAGACGGCCGTTTCCCATCAGCCTGCATATTTGCCATCAACCGACCCATCACATCCGCGCTCAAGAGTGACTCGCCTTTTGCGGCTGCCTGAATTGTGTCTAGCAGCGTGTCACGAGGCGTATCTTTGAGCAAAAAACCTTTCGCCCCAGCCTGCAAGCCGCGCAGCATCAAATCATCCTCGTTGTACGTGGTTAAAATGACGATGGCAACTTGTGGGTGATCGCGGGTGAGGTGTTCGATAGCAGTCAGGCCGTCCATGCCGGGCATCCGCAAATCCATCAGCACCACATCAGGCTGGTGTTCGGCAACCAGTTGGAGCGCTTCGGCTCCGTCGGCGGCTTCTCCCACAACTTCAATATCATCAGCTGTTTCTAAAATCAAGCTCAATCCTTCGCGGACAATGGAATGGTCGTCAGTGATTAACACTCGGATGGTTTCGTTCATACTGCCTCCAATGGTAAACGGATGGTGAGATGTGAGCCTTTATCTGGCTCGCTGTTAATGGCAAATTCTCCCCCGACCAACCTCGCTCGCTCACGCAGGCCCAGCAAGCCATAGTGCCCGGCGCGTACGGCCGTTTCCACATCAAAGCCCACACCGTCATCCCGCACCTCAATCGCCATCTGTTCGGCCGTTTGCTCCACCGTTAGCCAGACATTGTTGGCCTGGGCATGGCGGGTGATGTTGGTCAGGCTCTCGCCGATCATACGGTCGGCGTGATCGGCAATGGCAGGGGGCACGGCCGTTTCAGCGGCCAGATTCAGGGTTAGATGACAGGGGATGCCCGTTGCCTGCGTAAACCGGTCGGCGTGCCGCTGCACCGCCTCTGCCAGAGACCGATCGTCCAGGCGTAGATCGTCAATGGCGGCGCGGGCGTCGGCCAGGGTGGTGCGAGCGCGCTTCATGCTTTGTTGAACGATGGTTTGGGCACGAGGGAAACGGCCGTTTTCCAAATGATTGTTTGCCGCTTCTAACTGCAATACCAATCCGGCGACTCCTTGGGCCAGTGTGTCGTGCAGTTCGCGGGCCATGCGCTGCCGTTCCGCCGCCAGCGTCAACGTTTCAACCTGAGCGGCATAATCCGCCAATTGATGATGCGCCGTTTCCAGTTCGGTCAGCAGCAGTTGGCTTTGCTCACGGGCTTCCGACTGCCGCCGGTACAGCACCATAAAAATGATAAATAATGTCAGTGTGGAAACTGCTGGCGACCCCCATTCAGCCACTAAGGATTGACCGCCAAGCGCAAACAGGCTGCCAAACGTGAGCAGCACATAGCC
>JBNKLQ010000145.1:0-15235 GCA_050292445.1 Promineifilaceae bacterium (SeqCode)
TTATCGGCCCGGTAAGCGGCCTGAAAAAGTACGGCTGGAATTGTTTGTTCGTTTTGGCTGGTGTAAGAGAGGCGGTCTACCTGGAAGGCAATGGTGTTTACGGCCGTTTCCAACAATCGTGCCCGCTCTGCCGAAAGCGGTAACCGTTCCACCACATGCACCACCTTCACCAGCGGAATTTCAAACTTTTGCGTGAGCAGCCAATGAATCGACTGGTTTTCTAAGTCAGCGGCAGCTAGTTCGGGACAGAGGGATTCGGCAAAGTAGCGGTGCTCATGAGCCACCGGTTCGCCATCAGCCAGGCGCAGTCGCTCGATATGGCGTACCAATTCGCCTTCAGCAATTTGCAAGCGAGCGGCCAGGTCAGAGCTGGCTGCCAGACGTTCGCTTTGCAGCAGCTGGGTTGTGGGCTGGCGACCTTGGCGGCGCATCTCGTCGTTAAAGCTCATGAGGCTGAAGTGGTTGGTGGTGTGAACGGCCGTTTTCACAAACGTCCCCCGCCCTTGCCTGCTTTCTACCAATCCTTCTTCCAGCAAAACACTCAGCGCCTTGCGCACCGTGCCTCTGCTCACACCAAAGGTCTGCATCAGCCGCTCCTCGGTGGGCAACTGATCATCCTGGCGAAACACACCAATTGCAATTTGGTGGCGGAGCTGGGCCGCTACCTGAAAATATTTGGGCAGGTATGATGTGGTCAACATTCGTCTATTGTACAGTTGTCCATACAACTGAACAACTGTATGATTGACAAAGATTCTTTTTCATCACGAATCGCACGAATTGACGAATGAATACGAATCCTTTCTTAATATTCGTCCAATTCGTTTATTCGTTTCATTCGTGATTTTACTTTTTGAGGAATTTGAAATGAAACCATTGATTATTTCTGGCCGTGATTTGAAGATCGACGATGTGGTAGATGTGGCGAACGGCCGTAAAGCAACATTGGATACGGCCGTACTCCCAGCCATCAATCGCTCCCGCCGCGCCGTAGACAAACTGGTACGTGAGGGACAAATTGCTTATGGCATTACGACTGGATTCGGCCGTTTCAAAGATAAATTCATCAACGCCAACGAAAGTCTACAGCTTCAACTCAATCTGGTGCGTTCCCATGCTGCGGGCACTGGCCCCAACCTGCCCGAGGAAGATGTGCGGGCCATGCTGCTGGCCCGTGCCAACACATTGGCCCAAGGCTACTCCGGCGTTCGTCCCCTTGTCATCCAAACCTTGCTAGACATGCTGAATGCAGGCGTACATCCCCGCGTGCCCGCCCAAGGGTCACTAGGGGCCAGCGGCGATCTGGCTCCGCTGGCCCATCTCACCCTGCCCCTCATCGGTGAAGGCGAAGCATTTTACAATGGCGCGCTCATGCTGGGTGGGGAAGCGATGTCCGCAGCAGGCATTGAACCAATCGTTTTGCAGGCCAAAGAAGGGCTGGCGCTGTTGAACGGTACCGCATTTATGGTGGGCTTGGGTTCGATTGTGGTACGGCGAGCCATCAATCTGGCACTCACGGCCGACATTGCCGCAGCCCTCACCCTGGAAGCCTTACGCGGCACCGACCGGGCCTACGACGACCGCGTCCACCAATTGCGCCCCCACCCTCGGCAGATTGAATGCGCCGCCTTTTTGCGTCAGATTTTGGCAGGCAGTGAAATGCTGCGACCGGGAACGTCCAAAAATGTGCAGGACCCATACACGCTGCGCTGCGTGCCGCAAGTGCACGGTGCTGTGCGCGACTCTGTTGCTTATGCGCAATGGGTTCTGGAAATCGAACTCAATTCCGTGAATGACAATCCGCTCATTTTTGTGAATGAAGGGAACGAAGATGAGATTGAAGTCATTTCAGCGGGGAACTTCCATGGGGAGCCGATTGCTCTGGCGATGGATTATTTGAAGCTGGCGCTGACAGAAATTGGCAACATGAGCGAGCGACGCATTGCCCAACTGGTGGACGCCAACAGCAACGGCGGTGTGCTGCCTATGTTTTTAACCCAGCATGGCGGGCTAGAAAGCGGCTTCATGATCGCCCATTACTCGGCGGCGGCATTGGCTTCAGAAAATAAGGTGCTGGCCCATCCTGCCAGTGCCGACACCATTCCCAGCAGCGCCAACATTGAAGATCACGTGAGCATGGGGGCAACGGCCGTTCGTCAGGCCGAAATGATCATGACCCACACCGAAACTGTGGTGGCCATCGAATTACTTTCAGCGGCACAGGGAATTGATTTTCGGAAGCAAGATGGGGCTGGTAAGCTGGGGGCGGGTACGGCCGTTGCTTATGATCTTATTCGCCAAAAAGTTCCGTTTATTGCCGAAGATTGTTACATGGCCCCCCTTATTGAGAAAGTACGCCAGCTCGTTCACGGTGGTGACATTAAGCGAGGCGTTGAAGCCGTTATTGAAAATCATCAATGAGCTCACCGGAAAAAACCGCAGATTTCGCAGATTAACGCAGATTTTCTTCTCTGTTCATCTCACTTTCTCTGTGTACTCTGTGGCTATTTTCAGTAAAATCCTCAATGATTTTGGCATCGTTTTGGTAGGAACGGCCGTTCGCTACATACTTCTGAGGGGCCTCGACTAAGCGCTGCCGCGCCGCCTCAGACAACGACCCCTTGAAACGAGCTGGCACGCCGGCGGCCAAAACGCCGGATGGAATGTGCTGATTCTCGCCGACGACTGATCCGGCAGCAATCAATGCGCCTGCTTCAACAACGGCACCGCTGAGCACGGTGGCATTCATGCCCACCAGCGAACCTTCGTGCAAATGACAACCTTCCAACACCGCACCATGCCCGATGGTGACATCTGACTCGATGATGGTGCTGTGACGGCCGTTCACATGAATCACCGCATTATCCTGCACGCTCGTTCGCGCGCCAATGACAATGCGACCATGATCCCCTCGGACCACTGCACCAAACCAAACGCTGGCCTCGTCCTCAATGACAACGTCACCAATGATGGTGGCGTTGGGGGCAATGTAAGCAGATGGGGCAATTTGCGGCCGTTTTCCCTTAAACTCAATAATCATCAAAACTCTCCGTCTTCACTTGTTTGGTGGCAACACCTAGGGTAACATCTATTCTGTATTTTATCGTTTTCACTGGGAAGAGGGAAAATCATGAATTTTTTATTTTTTGCCACGACGATTCTGGCTCAAATAACGGAGCCCGTTGGCGTGCCGCCTTGGGTGCCAATTGTCATTGCCGTTATCCTGCTGTTGCTTTTTTGGTGGGGCCTAAGCCGCAATTCAATCCCGCAAGGCGCGGTTGAGCATGACGAGGATGAGCACCAAGACACCCATGATGGTCATCATGAAGTGGCACCAGCTACCGAGATGGCGATCACCACTGAAGAAGTTGAAAGCCGCAGCCAATCGGTGCCGATGATGGGAACAGAAGTGACCCCCGATGACCTTAAAATCATTGAAGGAATCGGTCCTAAAATCGAAGGTATTTTGCACGATGCTGGTATCAAAACCTTTGACCAACTAGCGGCCACCAGCGTCAGCGTATTAGAAAAAATCGTTCGGGAAGATGCTGGGATTCGCATTGCTTTCCCCGACACCTGGCCTGAGCAAGCACAGCTAGCGGCAGACGGCAAATGGGCCGAATTAGAGAAACTCCAGGATGAATTAAAAGGTGGTCGTCACGCCTAATTTTAAACAGACCAAAGATCTGTGAATTTAAAACCTGGCATTGTTTTTATGTCAAGATGTCTTGACAAACAAACGGAGCTTGTTATAATCCCCGACTGTTGATGCGGGGTAGAGCAGAGGCAGCTCGTCGGGCTCATAACCCGGAGGTCACAGGTTCGAATCCTGTCCCCGCTACTAAGCAAAAAAGCACCCAAAAATGGGTGCTTTTTTTATTTCAGCTCATTGATGCATCACATACGACAAATGATGCATTTATGATTACCTATTACTCATAGTTTTTAGCTAATTGTTCCATCTGCTGAGCCAGGGCCACATCCCAACTGCTAATTGAATTATCCAAATCATGCGTGACCAGGGAAACAGTTACACGATTATAGACATTTGACCACTCGGGATGGTGATCCATTTTATCGGCCTGAATGCCAACAGACACCATCCAGCCCAGTGCTTGGGCAAATGTCTTAAATTTGTACGCTTTATACAGCTTGCCTTCTTTCACAGTCCAACCAGGCAAGTTTGCTAATTCTGCATCAACTTCTTCAGCACTTAATTTTCGTCTAGACATGTTCCCTCCGCACAACTTAACAACATCTACTTTCAGTTTATATGAGAAGCAGCAGTTGCTGTATGAGCCAGGCACCCGCAGCGGCAGTGATACCGCCTAAAATTAGTCCAAAAACACCGCCGATAACGGCCGTTTGCCCATTACTCATCAACTTTTTAGGCACAGCCATAATTGGCAAATCGTCTGCTCCCAGAATCACCATCTCAACCAACGCACGGGCCGTGAGTTTACTGGCCACACGGCCGTCTACTTCGCTAAATACAGCTAACAGGATACCCAGCATGGCCAAACAGATTGGCAAAGCAATGAGACCGCCTGCCCCAGAAGCGGCCGTTCCCACAATAATGCCCACAATAACGGCCGGGGCCAAAAACGGGAACGCCCCCTGACGCAGCATCTCCATGGGCGCCTCAGCCGCTTCAACCAACATCGCTTTGACACCGCGACTGCTTAAACCACCACCTGCCCCAATCAGGCCTACCAAAAGCATGGGAGCCAATGCCCCGGTGACAATTCCCAAAGCAACACCCGCAACGGCTCCACCAATCAGGCTGCTTAAAAGCGTCAGCAAAGCACCAACTGCCAGCCCGATCCAAATGGCTTGATTTTGCTTGAAATAGCTGCCCAGGTAACCACCAACCACTGCGCCCAGTGTCATTGCCAGCCAAATCCCCCAGCTATGCCACCGCACCAAACCCAACATAAAACCAGAAATAAGTCCTACGCTGGCACCCAAAACAGCACCAATAAACAGAGAACCGACAAAAAGAAAGACAACTGTGTACCAGGTATCTTCCTTATCTGGCTGAGCCCGTGTAATGCCACCGACAATCGCCCCGACAATAATGCCTCGCAGCAAACCAAACATCGTGCCGTCCCATAGATTGGTGACACGACCGCCCAATAGATAACCCAAGCCGCCAACCACCAAACCGATGAGCCCTCCGGCAACCAGTCCGCTCATCAGGACGCTGTTGTGTTTGAGAACTCGCTCGTAAGCACCAAACAGGGCCAATAAAACGGCCGTACCCAACACAGTTACGGCCGTTCGTTCCACAATCCCCCCAATCATGCCCGACACCAGCCCGATGACCACCATAAACAAAGTGACAACCAGCCCAGAGCGGCGCAATTTTATTTGCTGAGACATTACAAAATATCCAAAACCCAAATGGGTAAAAGCTGGTGACTGGGCTGAAAACCAAACTTCCGGTATAGCTTCTGTGAGGTGTGGTTTTCAACCTGTGTGTTTAATGACACGGTATAAAGTCCTCGTTTGTAGTAATAAGCAAATGCATGTTTCAATAAAGCCGACCCAATCCCCAGGCCATGTTTTTCAGGATGGACAGTTAAACGTACCAAATGCACGCCAGCCTCTGCTTTGGCGCTAAGTTGATAGCCCACAATTTCATCGTCAAGAAGCGCCACATCAAAGCTGAACGATTGAGGGTGAGCAATGGCTAGAGCCTGGGCGCTTTGCCGCCATAGGGGCGCAAAAGAGGCTTCTTCTAGCTTGGCCAGCGCCTCATAATCGGTCGAAAATACCTGCCTAATTATTAATCCAGGAACTGACGTGACCTCTGGCAGTTGACGGTCTTCTTTGACATACGTTTCGATATGGCTACTTTGAGAGAATCCCAGTTTAGGCAGGAAGGAGCGTGGCCATTCCTCAATGGCAAGCCAAGCCAATTGGGTAACGCCCTGCTGGCGCAGCACAGGCACCACTTGCGCCAACATTTTTGTCAACATTTGTTCGGCCGTTTTCTCATCAGCCAAGGCAGCAACACGTACCCAGGCAGCAGGCTGGGGATCGGCCGTGGCCGCCAGACAAGCAACTAAATCACGATGATCTGGAAACAGTTTGGCTGTAAGGTTATTACCCTTAGCTGGCTTCTCAGCCTCTGGTACGACAACAAAACCAGGGGAGCCAATCCAATCCCCCGGCAAGTGCCAATCGACATGGAGATGACTGTAAACGGCCGTATGCAACAATCGTAAAATAGCCCCTGCATCCGATTTTGTCGCCACCCGAATGCCGTCAGAATTACCGCGCTCTCGCGCCCAAAGGTTTGCTAATTCCATAACGCTATTGTACACTACATAATCATTTTTTCTGATAAGCTGGCCTTATTCCTATATATCCTCCATTCATTCCTGTACGTTGTCAAATATAGGGTAAGAACAGTATCAACTACTTAGGAAATAAATGGGCAGCAAGCCAAAAGACAGAACCCTGGAAACAACCATTGCAAGCTTAACCAAACGCTTTGGCGAAGGTGCTATTATGCGCTTGGGTGAAGCCCGGCATATGCAAGTAGAAGTTATTCCTACTGGTGCTTTACCGCTAGACATTGCTTTGGGTGTTGGGGGTGTTCCACGTGGCCGCGTCATCGAAATTTATGGCCCTGAATCATCTGGTAAGACAACAGTTTGCCAACATATCATTGCCGAAGCACAGCAGCGCGGCGGGATATGTGCCTTTATCGACATGGAACATGCGCTTGATCCGGTTTATGCCGAGCGTTGTGGTGTCGATGTGGACAATTTGTATGTTTCACAACCAGATACGGGTGAGCAGGCATTAGAAATTGCCGAAGCGCTTATTCGTTCCGGGACGATGGATGTAGTTGTTGTGGATTCTGTGGCAGCATTGGTTCCCCGTGCCGAAATTGAAGGCGAGATGGGGGATGCACACGTAGGATTGCAAGCACGTTTGATGTCTCAGGCACTGCGTAAGTTGTCTGGCGTCATTAAACAAACCAATACCGTTGTTATTTTTACCAACCAACTACGTTCAAAAATTGGCGTCATGTTTGGTAGCCCGGAAACCACCAGCGGTGGCAATGCACTCAAATTTTATGCGTCTGTACGGATCGATATTCGCCGGATTCAGGCCATCAAAAATGGGAGTGATGTTGTGGGTAATCGTACCCGGGTAAAGGTAAAGAAAAACAAGGTCGCACCTCCGTTTACCGATGCTGAATTTGACATTATGTATAATGAAGGTATTTCAAAAACTGGCTGTATTGTTGATCTCGGTGTGGAATATGACATTCTAACCAAGCGCGGTGCGTTTTTCCGTTATGGCGAAACGCTGCTGGGCCAAGGACGTGAAAATTCAAAGCAATTTTTGCAAGAAAATCCTGAGATTTTTGCTGAGCTAGACGCCCTCATTCGTCAGAAAGCTGGCTTGCCCCTCATGGAACCGGTGTCTGAAGGTTAATCCCCGACATCTGGTCTTCTCTGTTTCCTAATTCATATTAATTATATACGGCCGTAATCCGGCCATAATCATTTGCTATCGGATGATCCCGTCACGGCATTTGTGTCTATGGGAAAGATAACAGCGTTAACACGGCAAAAAAGAAATCCCGATCGGGTCAACGTCTACCTGGACGATGAATTCGCTTTTGGTTTGGCGGCCATTGCGGCCGTTTCCCTGCGCGTGGGCCAAACCTTATCGTCTGCAGAAATTGAACGCTTAAAAGGGACAGACCTGGAAGAAAAAGCTAAAAATGTGGCCATCGGTTATATTGAGTATCGGCCACGCAGCATTGCCGAAACGCGCCAACATCTACAAAAAAAAGAGTATCCAGACGACGTGATCGAACGTGTCGTGCAGCGTTTGGCAGACGTTGAGCTGCTTAACGATGTCGCCTTTGCCCGCTACTGGGTAGAACAGCGCGAAACGTTTAAGCCGCGCAGCAAGATGGCGCTACAGATGGAACTGCGCAAAAAAGGTATTGATCGCGCTTTGATTGAAACGGCCGTGGCCGAAGTTGATGAACTGGCCGCAGCCAGCCAAGCCGCACACGCCAAAGCCCGCCGCTGGCATAGCTTGCCAAAGCTAGAATTCAGAAAAAAGCTGGGTGGCTTTTTACAGCGTCGCGGCTTTAGTTATGACATTATAAGAGAAGTAACCGAAGCACTTTGGGAAGAATTTAACGGAGATGCTTTGGAAGCAGACAACCATTTTTAGAGAGCCAACCGGCTTTCATTGTGAGAGTAATAGGAACGAGCCGTTCGTTTCAAAACCACTATTTACTTTCACCTAAAAAGGAGATCAACTATGCAAGCAATCAGCATTCTGCTGGGGGCTGTGATTGGCATTATCATCGGTGCTGCTGCGGTCTATTTTTTAATTAGACCGCAAGTAGAACAGAAGGCTGCCGCCGTTGAACGAGAACTGGAAGAGCGCCGCGCCCTAGCAGAAAAAGAAACAACCGAAATCTTGGAAATCTCCCGCAAAGAAGCACAACAAATTCGTTCAGAAGCGGAAAAAACAATAGAACGCAGATATCAAGATGTGGCCCGCGCTGAGGAGCGCGTGGATCGCCGTAATGAAAATCTGGACAAGCAGATGAAAAAGCTGGAGCATCGAGAAGCGGTGTTGAACAAACGCCAAAGCCGTTTAGATAAGCGGCAAAATCGATTGGAAACCATCGAGCAAGAACGCCGCCAGCAGCTGGAACAGATTGCCGCCCTAACGACCGATGAAGCCAAGCAGTTGCTGCTGGACGATGTGGAGAAAGAGTCACGGCAGGATATGGCCCGCATTATGCGTGAAATTGAAGACGAAGCCAAAGAAAACGCCAATCAAAAAGCGCGTGAGCTGGTGGTGATGGCCATCCAGCGCATTGCCAGCGACCAGGTAGCGGAACAAACGGTATCGGTGGTGCAGTTACCCAGCGAGGAGATGAAGGGGCGAATTATTGGCCGAAACGGCCGTAACATTCGCGCCTTTGAGCAAGCTGCCGGGGTTGATATTGTGGTGGATGACACGCCAGAAGCGGTTTCCGTTTCCAGCTTCGACCCGGTGCGCCGTGAAGCCGCCCGACGTGCTTTAGAGAAGTTGATTTCAGACGGCCGTATCCACCCTGCCCGCATCGAAAAGCTCATCAAAGACGCTAGTAATGAAGTAGAACAAGACATGAAAGAAGCGGGCGAACAAGCTGCTTACGAGGCCAACGTTCACGGCCTGCATCCCCAGATTATCAAAATGCTGGGCCGCTTGAAGTACCGTACCTCGTTTGGCCAAAATCAACTTTATCATTCGGTAGAGGCTTCGAAGATTGCGGCCGTTTTAGCCGCCGAACTCAACGCCAACATCGACATCGCAAAAATGGGTGCGCTGCTGCATGATTTGGGCAAAGCAATGGACCACGACCAGGAAGGAACCCATGCCATGCTGGGGGCCGAATTCTGTAAGCGGTTCAAAGTGCCGCCGATAGTCGTTAATGCAATTGCCGCCCATCATCATGAAGTAGAGCCAGAAAGCGT
Organism: Promineifilaceae bacterium (SeqCode); assembly: GCA_050292445.1. Taxonomy (GTDB): domain Bacteria; phylum Chloroflexota; class Anaerolineae; order Promineifilales; family Promineifilaceae; genus Leptofilum. The sequence goes on from JBNKLQ010000145.1 coordinate 9,513, forward strand.
TGAGGCCATTATCGTAGAAGCTGCCGACGCTATTTCTGGGGCACGTCCTGGTGCTCGGCGCGAAAGCCTGGAGAACTACATCAAGCGCGTGCGCACCTTAGAAGAAATTGCCACCACCTTTGCTGGCGTAGAAAGCGCTTACGCTCTGCAAGCGGGCCGCGAGATTCGCATTTTGGTTAAGCCAGACAAAATCGATGATCTGGAAGCGATGCGTCTTTCCAAAAACATCGCCAAAACCATTGAAGAAAGCATGCAATATCCCGGCCAGATTCAAGTAACGGTTATCCGCGAAACCCGCGCTGTGGGCTTTGCCAAATAACCACCCCCTGTTATTGCTAGAAAACAAAAAGGACGCCCGTAAGCGTCCTTTTTGTTTTCTAGTTTTTGTGTTCTAGCAATTCTTCTTTATTGGTGACCCAATATGCCGTGAGGTTTATAGGGCGCTTCAATCCGCTCGATTTCTTCGTCAGTTAAAGAAATGCCTACAGCCGCTACGGCCTCTTCTAGCTGGTACATTTTGGTTGCGCCGATGATAGGAGCCGTGACGCCGGGTTTGTGCAACAGCCAGGCCAAAGCAATTTGCGCCGGTGAAAATCCCTTTTCTTCAGCGATGGCTACGACTGCATCCACCACATCAAAATCGTGGGATTCATAATACATGCCTTTGGCAAAATCGTCGCTTTTAGCTCTGGTTGTGGGATCGTCAGAATCTCGCTTACGATTACCGGCTAAGAAACCTCTGGCCAACGGACTCCAGGGAATCACGCCTACACCCTGATCCCGACACAGCGGCAGCATCTCCCGCTCTTCTTCGCGGTAAACAGCATTCATATGGTTTTGCATGGCAGAGAAGCGCGTCCAGCCGTGTAAATCGGCCGTGTACTGCGCTTTGGCAAACTGCCAGGCATACATGCTAGAAGCACCGATGTAGAGCGCTTTGCCTGCCTTCACTACATCATGCAGCGCTTCCATTGTTTCTTCGATGGGGGTGTCATAATCCCAGCGGTGAATCTGGTAGAGATCGACGTAATCGGTACCCAGGCGACGCAACGAGTTATCGATGCCTTCCATGATGTGTTTGCGGGAAAGGCCACCGCCGTTGGGACCTTTGCCGATTGGGAAATACACTTTAGTGGCCAGCACCACTTCTTCTCGGCTGGTGGTAAATTCTTTGAGCAGCTTCCCGGTGACTTCTTCGCTGACGCCCAGTGAATACATATCAGCTGTATCGAAGAAGTTGATGCCTAATTCGATGGCGCGTTTGATAAACGGCCGTGCCGCTGCCTCATCCAGAACCCAATCCCGCCACTCAGGGGTGCCATAGCTCATCATCCCCAAACAGATGCGGGAAACCTTCAGGCCCGTTTTGCCTAAATTGACATATTCCATTCTAAACTCCTTTCGTGCTTATTACTTTGTTGCACAAGTTTTCTTCATTTGTCATTCCCGCGAAGGCGGGAATCCAGAAGATGGATGCCTGCAAAGGCAGGCATGACATCAGAGTAAATTACATCTGAAACAAAGTACTTATATTGCCGAAAGGAGTTATTTTACCGAACGTTGGGCTTCCAGACACACAACGCCATTTTTGCCAGCGACTGCGTTATGCATCACGCGCGGTGGCAAATCTAGCCGATCGCCTGGGTAGAGAGTCGTGGGTTCCCCATCAATAGGAAACCCAAATGTGATTGAGCCATCTACAACCATGATCACTTTCTCATAAGCGTGGTCGTGGGCGGGAAACACATCTTGGGGATTGCTGCGCCACTTGTAAGGCTCCAATCCTTCTGATTCCATTTGCTGGTAAAGCTCTGCTTCGGTGGGCGCTTCGGTGTGAGTCCATTTTTGGATGTGAATGATGTGGGTTTTCATCTACCGGTCTCCTCCATGACCGCTACTACGTGGTGCATGCAATGATTACGAGATTAATTTAACACAAGCATACGAGGAGACCGACAAAAACACAATTGAACTCGTGTACTGGCTGAAATGGGCTATACAAATATTCCATCTTTATGCGAAGCCGTTTGGTTCTTGTTATAATCCCGCAACTATGGAAAGTTCTGGTCAAAATCGACGCCAATTTTGGATTGGCATAGGCGTAAGCGCACTCTCGATTGTTCTCATATTGTTGCTAATAGATCCAAAGGAGATTTGGGTTACCCTACAGCAGGCGGATGTTTCCTATATTGGCTGGAGCGCGGTTGGTATTCTCATCTTCATGATGATTCGAGCCATTCGCTGGCGATACATGCTGGCCAATGAAATTTCCTGGGCGCAACTTTTCCATATTCAAAACATTGGGTACATGTTTAACATGGTACTGCCGTTTCGGCTAGGCGATGTGGCGCGTGCCATACTCGTCGGCAATGTGCCGCCTATTACCCTGGCCAGAGGGCTTTCCACGATGGTGGTAGAACGCATTTTGGACATGATGTTCATTGTGGCGCTGCTGCCGTTTACGCTAGCAGAAGTGATCAGCCTACCTGGCTGGATGCAAGAAGGGGCTCGTGCCTCAGGCATCGTGGCGGTCGCAGCCATTGGGGTGCTGATCGTTGCAGCCAATCAACGTAAACTAGCGACCCGTTGGGGTACGGCCGTTCTCAACCGCATTCCCTTTATGAATACCGGGCAGTGGATCGGCCGTATGAATGAACTGCTGGATGGGCTGGGCAGTCTCACTCGTTTAAAAGACAGCCTCGTTCTCGTCTTCTTGAGCATTGTCGTCTGGATTCCCATTTTGTTTGCTTATCGTTGGGGCATCCAAGCTGTGGGAGGAGAAGTCTCACTATTGGCTGCCAGTTTTGTTGTCTGTGCCGCTGCCCTTAGCATCGCCATCCCCTCATCGCCGGGGCAGATTGGCGTGTTTCATATTGGCGTTACGGCCGCAATGCTGGCATTGGGACAATCTGATGGTGCAGCGGTAGGATTTGCCGTCGTTTACCATGCGCTAAATCTCATCGGCATGATCGTTTTGGGCTTGATTGGCCTGACGAGTATTGGCGCTACATTCAGCAGCGTCGTAGAAAACACCCAGCGCTTTATGCGGCGGCAAAAAGAAGATGATATTGACCTCAATAAACTTGAACAGTGAGCGACAGTTAAAGAAACAGTGTACCAGCTTGTAGACCAATCACGGATTTATGTATGAAAATTGTTGAAGTATTAACCTATTATCGCCCCTGGGTAAGCGGATTGACCATTTACGTGGAGCGCCTGAGCAAAGCGCTGGCCCGGCAAGGGCATGAAGTCACCGTTTTGACCTCGCAGTATGATCCCAATTTACCTTTGTATGACGTAATTGAGGGTGTAAAAGTGGTACGCATTCCCGTAGCGGCCCGCGTCAGCAAAGGCGTACTTATGCCCGGTTTCGGTCCGATGGCCTGGAAGCTAGCCCAGCAAGCAGACATTTTGCACCTACACTTGCCACAATTTGATGCACCCGGTGTGGCCATGCGCGGCCGTATTTTAGGTAAGCCGGTCGTACTCACCTATCATTGCGATTTGCAACTGCCGCAGGGCAGCTTTAACCGGCTGGTGGATCGCGTGGTGCAGTCGATGAACCAGTTGGCCGGGCGCTTGTCTGATGCCGTGGTTACCTACACGCGTGATTACGGCACACACTCGCCATTTTTGTCCCAGTTTTTGGATGAAAAGCTGCACATCATTCCCCCTCCTGTGGAACTCCCAGATTATCGTTCGGCTGACGTCCAGGCGTTCCGCGCCAAGTATCATTTGGGTGGCGAACCAGTCATTGGCATTATTTGCCGGTTAGCTGCGGAAAAGGGCGTGGAAGTGCTGCTAAAAGCACTGCCCATCGTGTGGGAAGCATTCCCCAACGCACGCGTTTTGCAGGCTGGTCAGTATGAAAACATCATCGGCGAAGAAGCATATGCCGCACGCTTAGCCCCGCTGTTTGAAAAATATAAAGATCAATATGATTTGCTTGGCAATATCGAAGGTACTGAACTAAGTGCCTTTTACAACTGCCTGGACTGCTTGTGTGTACCCAGCCTGAACAGTACAGAAAGCTTTGGTCTGGTGCAAATCGAAGCAATGCAAAACAACGTTCCAGTGGCTGCCTGCGCGCTGCCGGGCGTGCGTCAACCGGTGACGATGACAGGGATGGGGGAAGTTACGGCCGTTTCCGACCATCAAGCACTCGCCCAAGCTATTATTAAAATTTTAGGCAATAAAGCACAATATCAGCGAGACAGTGACCTGATTGGGGCCACTTTTTCACCGGACGAAACAGCCAAAGCGTATGTACATCTCTTTGAAAAATTGCAAAGAGGTCGGCTTATTGGCAAAACAATTGAACCAGCCGCTTATGATCGCTTACGGGCCATGCGAGATGGATACGGCCGTTAAAATAATCAACCTATTCCCTCGGAAACTTTCACAAGCAAACAGGCTCGTAAAGGCAGTTTCCGAGGAATTGCAAACAATATTGTGAACGAAACCGAATTTTTAGCCTCAACCACCCAAGATGATTTACTTTGGCGTCAGCTGAAAACCCATTCCCGCCTTCCGGGCCATTTTGCGCGCCGTGGAAGCCCGCTTTTACTTTGCCGTCGATTTGCCCGAGCCGACGCTGGATGTGGGCTGCGGCGACGGCCATTTCAGCCAAATGGTGTTTAATCACAAGCTGTCCGCAGGTATTGATCCCTGGTGGAATCCGCTGAAAAAGGCACAAAAGTCAGAGATGTATGAACTGGCCTTGCAGGCGATGGGAGACAAGCTCCCCTTCCCCGACGATCATTTTGCCAGCGCTTTTAGCAACTCCGTGTTGGAACACATCCCAGACATTCAACCCGTGCTTAATGAAACCAACCGGGTCATGCAGATGAACGGCCGTTTCCTCATCACCATGCCCAGCCATAACTTTACCAACGCCCTGGGCGGCGCGGCCTTCTTGGAACGACTTGGTCTGTCCGGCGCAGCCAACTGGTATCGAGATTTCTTCAACCGCATCTCCCGCCATGCCCATACCGATTCGGCACAAGTGTGGGCTGAACGACTGGCCCAAGCGGGCTTTGGCATTGAACGGTGGCAATATTATTTTAGTGAAGAAGCGCTGCACGCTTTGGAATGGGGCCATGTACAGGGGCTTCCCTCGGCCATCATGCACGCGCTGACGGGACACTGGATTGTGGCACCCTGGGCCAGCAGTTTGCAACGTGTAGAACGGTGGCTACGGCCGTTTTACAACGAACCGTTCCCCGCAGATGGCACCTACCTACTCATCATTGCCCGCAAGCAGGCCAATGGCCCTATTCCGGTGCAGCTGCCCGCCGCCCGACCTTTTACCATTGAAGAGTTGGAAACGGCCGTGGCCCAACAACGCCCCATCTCCCCAGAACCTGAAACTGAACCTACACCACCTGAAACAGTGTTTCCAGAAGTTGACACAACCCTGGAACCCGAACTGACGCCGCTGGATGATGAACCTGTTTCCAGCGCAGCCAACACCAACTGGCTCAACATTTTGTTAGGCATTGCAAGTTTGCTGGCAGCAATGCTAGGCCAACTGGCCCTGACGGCCGATCCGCCAAACATAGCCGGGGGGCGGCGCTGGTTTCTGTACAGCGCGCTCGCTTTGCTCTTGCTGCTATGGCGCAGTCGCCCGGCCGGGCCCGCTTCAACCCGGCGCTGGCAACTACCACGCCTGGGGCAAATCCCACGGCAACGCTGGTTTTACTTGCTAGGACTGCTGTTAGCGC
>JBNKLQ010000146.1:0-15039 GCA_050292445.1 Promineifilaceae bacterium (SeqCode)
GGCCCCGCCGTTGATTGTAAACAGAGAAGAGATTGATACGGCCGTTTCCACCATTGCTGCCTGTTTAGCTGAAGGTTCATAATATTGAAGCAATGGAATAGGACGCTGATTGGCCTGATCTTCCTGATCATGGGAATCAGGTAAATCAGCGTCCTAATTGTTTAATTCAAGGAGAACCATGACTCAACCTACAATTCGCCCCTTCTGCCTGGAGGACAGAGACGCCGTGATCGCCATCTGGGAAGCGTGCGGCCTGATTGTGCCCTGGAATGATCCACACAAAGATATTGCCCGCAAAATGCAGGTCAATCCTGAACTATTTTTGGTGGCGGAGCTAAACGGCCGTATCGCGGGCACCGTCATGGGAGGCTACGAGGGACATCGCGGCTGGATCAACTACCTGGCTGTGGCGCCCGACTGCCAAAAACAGGGCGTAGGCCGCGCCCTGATGCAAGATGTGGAAGCCAAGCTATCAGACCTGGGCTGCCCCAAGATTAATTTACAGGTCCGTAAGAGCAATACGGCCGTTATTCAATTCTATGGCCATCTCGGCTACCACATCGACGACGTGATCAACCTGGGAAAACGACTTATCAATGACGAAGAAAAGCGTTAGCCACAGAGTTCACAAAGGACATAGAGATATTCCTCTTTGTTCTCTGTAGCAATAAACCATGAACATACGACCCGCACACCCACAAGACATTCCCCACATCCTCACCTTGCTCAACGACCACGTGCGGCGTGGCGACGTACTGCCGCGCACCGCCCAATCCATCCACGACACCTTGCCCGATTGGCTGGTAGGCATCGACGCTGATGAGGAATTGGTCGCTTGTGTCTCGCTACTTTACTACAGCCAGGCGCTGGCTGAAGTGCGTTCACTAGCCGTGGCCGATAAGGTGAAAGGCCAGGGTTGGGGCCGCAGCGTTGTGAAAGCGATCATCGCCCAAGCCAAACTCCAGCAAGTGCCCATCCTGTTTGCCCTGACACGGGCCGTGCCTTTTTTCCAAAAGATGGGCTTCAGCATCAGCAGCCGGGAGCTGTTCCCAGAAAAAGTGTGGCGGGATTGTCAGGTTTGCCCGTTGTTGGAGCACTGTGATGAAACGGCCGTAGTCCTCCATCTCACCCCACAACCCTTCCAACCACAATATCAACCAGTTATCGAATTACCAATCATTCAACCTATTCAAGGAGTTACAAAAATGTCAAAACCAAAAATCAACAAAGCTGTACTCGCCTACTCAGGCGGTCTGGACACCTCCGTTATCGTACCCTGGCTGCGCGAAAATTATGGCTGCGAAGTCATCTGCTTTTGCGCCGACATCGGCCAGGGGGCAGATGAGCTGAAAGGGCTAGAAGAAAAAGCGTTGGCCAGCGGTGCCAGCAAAGTGTATGTGGAAGATTTGCGCCACGAATTTGCCAAAGATTTCCTCTTCCCCATGCTGCAATCTGGCGCGATTTACGAGCGGCAGTATCTGCTCGGCACCTCCATTGCCCGGCCGCTCATTGCCAAATGGCAGGTAGCCATCGCCGAGGCCGAAGGAGCCGATGCCGTCGCCCACGGCGCAACCGGCAAGGGCAACGACCAGGTCCGTTTTGAGCTGACCTACAAGGCGCTTAATCCTACGCTTAAAGTGATTGCTCCCTGGCGCGAGTGGGACATTCGCTCCCGCGAAGATGCGTTAGCCTACGCCAAAAAGCATAACGTGCCCGTCGTCCACACCGAAAAATCTATATACAGCCGAGACAGCAATCTGTGGCATCTCTCGCACGAGGGCGGCATTTTGGAAGATCCGCGCAACGAGCCAGAAGAAAGTATGTACCAGTGGACTGTTTCGCCGGAAAACGCGCCGGACGAACCAGAAATTGTGACGGTGCATTTTGAAGAAGGCGTCCCAGTTTCTGTTAATGACGTGCAGTTGCCACCCGCTTCCCTTATCGAAAAGCTCAACGAACTAGGGGCCAAACACGGCATCGGCCGGATCGATCTGGTGGAAAATCGACTGGTGGGCATGAAATCTCACGGTGTTTACGAGACCCCTGGCGGCACGATTTTGTATGCCGCCCATCGAGAGCTGGAATCGCTCTGCCTGGATCGGGACTCCAGTCATTTCAAGGAAGAGCTGGCCGTCAAATATGCAGAACTGGTTTATTTTGGCAAATGGTTCCACACGCTGCGGGAGTCGATGCAGGCATTTATCACTGACACACAAAAAACGATCACCGGTTGGGTCAAAATCAAACTGTACAAAGGCAATGTCATCGTCATCGGCCGGCACAGCGACAACAGCCTCTACCGTGAAGATTTTGCCACCTTCGGCAAGGAAGATGTGTACGACCAAAAGGACGCGGTCGGCTTCATCAATCTGTTTGGCCTGCAAATGAAGGTGCAGGCGATGATGGATGTGAGCAACGGCGGCAAAACCCGCTACGCTGCCCCTGACTACTCCAAATTCAAACGTGACTAAATTGTTGCATTTCCCCGGAAACTGCTTGTGCAGCGCTTTCATGAAGTTTCCGGGGAAATTTGCGCCCCCTCCCCGTAGCAGCGATTTCAATCAAAAAGCACAAGAAGGCTCCCAGGTTTTGGGTTACCCGGCCAAGCGATACCCGACCCCGCGCACATTTAAAATAAATTGCGGGTGGTCGGGCTGGGGTTCGAGCTTGTGGCGAAGGGCATAGACGTGGCGCTTAATTAGCTCTTTGGCTTCCCACCGTTCTGCCTCATAATCCAAAACAACTTTGGCTAAGGTCACATAATCTATAACGGCACCCGCCTGTTCTGCCAGCGCCACAAGTAAGCTATATTCAGTTGGTGTCAGTGACAAGCTTTCCGCTGCATACCATACTTCATAGGTGGCGCGATTGATAACCAAATCGCCAATTTTCAACAGGTTATTCATCGGCAAGTTTGTGGGTTGGGCCAAGGGGGGTCTGGCTGGCAACTGTTGCAACCGCTGCAAACCAGTTTGCAATGTTTCCAGTAGCAGTGCTTGTTCGCGCTGGCGACGGGCAACGGCTAAGGCACGTTGCACAACTTCGCGGAGGGTATCTGGCTTGGCGGGTTTAAGCAGGTAATCAAAGGCACCTTCTTTAACGGCCGTTACGGCCGTTTCTAATGTTCCATGCCCGGTTAACAATATCACCGCCAGGTGCGGCACCTGGGCTTTGAGAGCAGCCAGCAGCTCTATCCCCGTCATGCCTGGCATCCGAATATCCAGCACGGCAACCTCTGCATCCAACGTTGGCAGCAAAGCTAACGCTTCCTCGGCCGAAGCAACATCTTGCACTTCGTGTTTATCCTTCTGCAAAACCGCTTTTAATCCTTGGCGGATATTGGTTTCGTCATCAACCAGTAAGATTTTTCCCGGAAACGGCCGTTCCTCACGCATCTGTTACCTTCCTTCATTTATTTCATATGCTGGCAGAGCCACCACAAACGTTGCCCCCTCACCGGGGACGCTATCTACATCTAACCGCCCCCCATGATTGGCAATAATCTCATGGCTTACCGCCAGACCCAGACCAGACCCATCCGCCTTTGTCGTAAAAAATGGTTCAAATAAATGGGCCTGCATGTCCGGCGTCAGCCCTGGCCCCGTGTCGGCGAACTCAATATGCACCTCCCCCTCCGCATGGCAGGCAATGATGGTTAAGCGCCCACCGCCAGACATCGCTTCCGCCGCATTCAGGATCAAGTTTAGAAAAACTTGCTTCAGCTGATTCTCCACACCAAGAACGGTCGGCAATTTAAGGGGCAGCCGCCGCAATACTGTGACATCCGAACGCTGGAGCTGCTTTTCCGCCAGCATCAGCACATACTCCAAAGTGGCCAATAAATCAATTGGTTGACGCTGTCCCTTTTGGGGTTGTTGAAAATCAAGCAGCCGTCCCACAATATCGGCAATACGATCAAACTCATGCTGCACCACATCCAGCCTTTGCTCACCATCAGCAGACAACGGTTCATCCGAGAGCAGTTGCAAATACAGGGCGATCGCTTGCAACGGATTGTTAATCTCATGGGCGACTGAGGCGGCCAACCTACCGACGGCCGCCAACTTTTCGGCACGGATGATCTGCGCTTGTTTTTCTTCAAGCTGGCGCGTCCGTTCCGCCACTCGCTGTTCTAACTCGGCCGTCCAGCCGCGCAGTTCCCCCACCAACCGGGCATTTTCCAGAAAAACAGCGGCCTGATCGGCAAAAACCTGGGCCAACTGCAACGCCTCTTGATCAAACGCATAGGTACCGCTTTGGCAAAACAGATTCAGCACGCCGACAATTTTTTGCCGACAGATGAGAGGGACAGCCAATACGGACAAAACGCCTGCGGAAACGGCCGTTGGGTGAACCCGGGCATCAAGTCGTGCATCGTCAATTATCAACGGCTGGCGCTGCTGCACAGCCCAACCTGGGACACCTTCATCAAAGGCAAAAGTCATCGACTGCACTTGATCGGATGGAATATTGTGGCTAACCGCAACAACATACCGCTGCAGGGTTTCATCACGGATAAAAAGGACACCGGCATCCATTGGTAGGGTTTCGGCCGCCTTTTGCATCACCAGTCGCAATGTGCGATCTAAATCTAATGAAGCGGCAATTTCCCGGCCTGCCTCATGAACGGCAGCCATCGCCCTGGCTTGTTCCCAATTGTGCTCTGTGGCAGTTGATGATTCCACAACTATTCTCCAGACTTTGTTTGCCAAACCAATCATGTTTGGGGATTTCGGATATTGTGTGGGATTTTGAATGACGCGTAATGTGTAAAACGTGATTAGCCTCTGGTCACGAATCATTTACTATTCAATCCTGTGAATAAGACTGTTTACCAGTAAGCTTTCTTACAAACTGGTCTCCACGCTGTATTGTTCTTCGAGCCGTCACTGTTTCGTAACCGTATCGTTTCCGAGGAACGGCCGTTTCCCACCTATACTCACCGTATCACACATTTTCATTCAGCAACCATCCAGAACCTTTTACACTTAAAGACAAGGAGATAATCATGAATATTTTCGGCGCAATTATTGCAGGAGTTATTGGCACCATCGTCATCACGATAGTTATGGCAATGGCCCCGAAGATGGGGATGCCTAAAATGGATATGGTGGGCATGTTGGGGGCCATGTTTAGCCCCAAAAGCAACCGCACCTTGGGACTGATGATCCATCTGATGATGGGTGTCATCTTTGCCATCGTATATGCCTTATTGTGGAATCTTGGCGTTGGCAGCGTGGGGCTGCTGTGGGGCGCTATTTTTGGCGCAGGTCATTGGCTCGTTGCCGGAGCAATGATGGGCGGTATGCCAATGATGCACGCAGGCATCAAAGCAGGCACCATCGAAGCGCCTGGCATCTTCATGCTGCACAACGGTGGCCTGATGGCTTTTATGGGCGGCCTGATGGGGCACGTTATTTTTGGCCTCGTCGTCGCTCTGGTATACGGACTATTTGCCTAAACCCCTTCCCTCCTCCAAAGCCAGGCCGGCCAGGACGTCGGTCTGGCTTTCCCATACCCCTCAGTACTAGACTGCAAAGGATGTAATGACATTAGAATATTGGTATATGCTGCCTGTTTCCATTCTGGTAGCCACAACTGCCATGGCCTCCGGCGTAGAAGGAGCCACCTTTTTCGCGCCGATTTTCATCCTGGGGCTGCGGCTGCCGCCAGAAGTGGCCATTGGCGTTGGGCTTATTACCGAAGTGTTCGGTTTTGCCAGCGGTCTCACTGCTTACGCTCGCAAGCGGCTGATCGATTATAAGCTGGGGCTTGGCTTGCTATTAGTCACGGTGCCAGTCGCCCTGCTAGGTACCTGGCTGGCCATTGGCATCCCAACGGCCATTCTAAAAACAATACTCGGCGTGGGATTATTTGCCGTAGCGCTCAACTTTCTGCGCGCACCAGATCATAGCGATGTGACTCTGCTTGATGAAGCCAGTCGCACCAATTCCGGGCCAAATCAAGGCGAAACGCACCTGATTACAGCCGATGGGGAAGAAATCCGGTACACCATCTGCAACAAAACCGAAGGCCGTCTCATTTCCGGCATCGGGGCGCTGTTTATGGGCATGATTTCTACCGGGTTGGGAGAAATGAATGGCTACTTCTTGATGCAGCGCTGCCGTGTACCAAGTAAGGTAGCGGTGGCTACCAGCGTCCTAATTGTAGCCGTGACCGCCCTGGTAGCTTCTGTTGGTCATTTGCTTTCCTTTATCCAACAGGGGCCAGAAGTACTAGATGTTGTACTCAGTCTGGTTGTTTTTACCATTCCAGGAGTGATTATTGGCGGGCAGTTGGGTTCGGCCGTGGCCAGCCGTATCCCCCAAAACACGCTTTTGCGCGGATTAGGTGTCTTGTTTATTTTTGTGGCCGTACTGACGTTGGGCGAGGTATTGTTATGATCGCAACTAAATTTCCCAGGAGGACAAAGTGAAAAAATATGACGTAATCTGGATTGGCACGGGGCAGGCGACCGGTACGGTTGTGCCCCGGCTAGTAAAAGCAGGTAAAACAGTGGCCATTGTTGAAAGCGGCCGTTTCGGCGGCAGCTGCGTCAACTATGGCTGTACCCCTACTAAAACCATCGTTGCCAGTGCGCGGGCAGCCCATATGGCCCGGCGCGGCCCCGATTTTGGCGTGATAACTGGCGATATTCGCATTGATTTTTCCCGGGTAATGGAACGACAAAACAAGATGCGGCATGGTGCCAGCGAGGGCTTAGAAAGCTGGTTGCGCGGCATGAAAGGCGTGACGGTTTACGCAGGTTTGGGTCAATTTGCCGGATCGCACACCGTCCAAATTGGTGAGGATCTAATTGAAGGCGAAACCATTGTGATCAACGCCGGAGGCCGAGCGCGCGTTTTCCCCATTCCCGGCCTCGATGAGGTGGATTGGTTGGATAATGCCCGCTTGCTCAATTTGCAGGAACTTCCGCCCCATCTTGTTATCGTTGGCGGCAGCTACATTGGCCTGGAATTTGCTCAGGCCTTCCGTCGCTTGGGTAGCGAAGTGACCGTCATTGAAGGCTCGCCCCAACTCATGTTCCGTGAGGATGAGGACATTGCCGCTGCGGCTCTGGAAGTTTTAGAAGGTGAAGGAATCAACTTTAATCTGAAAGCCAGAGTAACGCGACTGGCTCAAAAAACGCCACAACAAATCGACGTTTTTTTTGAACAAGAGGGGGAGACACGGCAGGTACAAGGTACACACCTGCTTCTGGCCGTAGGACGCGTGCCCAACAGCGACCGCCTCAATCTGGACGCAGCTGGCGTCGAGGTGGACAAACGAGGCTACATTGGCGTCAATGAGATGATGCAAACCAACGTGCCGCATATTTTTGCTGTAGGCGACATCAACGGCGAAGGGGCCTTCACCCATACCTCCGTCAACGACGGTGAGATTTTTTGGGATTTTTACAGCAACGAAGCGGATCGCACTTTGACGGAGCGGATTTCTACCTATGCCATGTTTATCGACCCGCCGCTGGGACGGGTAGGCATGAACGAGAAAGAGGCGCGGAAAAGCGGTCGCAACGTCCTCATGGCCACGCGGCCGATGAAGTACATTTCGCGGGCCAAAGAAAAAGATGAAACGGCCGGTCTGGTAAAGATTTTGGTAGATGCAGATAGTGAAGAGTTTCTAGGAGCCGCCATTCTGGGCGTGGGGGGCGATGAAGTGATCAATATGTTCACACCGTTCATGTACACCAAACAATCTTACAAACTGTTCCGCCGGGCGGTGCTGACCCATCCCACCGTGGCGGAGCTGATGCCCTGGATTTTGGATGATTTAAAACCACTGCCGTAATGGAAAATCAGATGCCGTTTCCGTTTTATACAGACCCCATTCCCGCACTTTCCACCATGCAAATGGTGGAGGTGGATCGGGCAATGATAGAAGATTACAAGATCAGCTTGCTGCAAATGATGGAAAATGCTGGCCGCAACCTGGCTCACCTGGCGCGTGAGCGATTTTTGCAGGGCGACCCACAGGGCAAGCAGGTTGTGGTCTTGGCTGGAACTGGCGGCAACGGCGGCGGGGCTTTGGTTTGTGCCCGGCGGCTGCACAATTATGGTGCAGATGTGCGGGTGATCCTTACCAAACCAGGTGTGGAGTTGTCGCCAGCGGCTGGCCTTCAGCTGGCTATTTTGCGACGCATGGCGGTGCCAGTTATGGTGGCTGAGGAAGGGGATCTAAATGATGGGGGAACGGCCGTTCTCGTCATCGACGGTATTATCGGCTATAGCTTAAAAGGGAATCCGCGCGGGTCAGCGGCTCAATTAATCCACTGGGCCAACCGGCAGGCTGCGCCCATTCTGGCGCTAGATACCCCATCTGGCCTGGACAGCACCAGTGGTATGGTGTACCAACCTGCCATCCGGGCCACAGCAACCATGACCCTCGCCTTGCCAAAAGTGGGTCTGCTCACCGCCTCGGCCACATCCCAGATAGGCGAACTGTATCTGGCCGACATCAGCGTGCCACCGGCACTTTACGCCAACCCGGCTTTGCAGCTTATCGTTGGACACATTTTTGCCACCAGCGACATTGTGCGTATCCGTTAAGCACCAGCCCAAAAAGGAGAAACCTTTATACTGACCAAGCAGGCCACCGGAAATGCCATACCGATCACGTACGATAGTCGGCGTTGATGCTGACGTAATCGTGGCTGAGGTCGGTGGTCCAGACAACGGCCGTTTCCTCCCCAGCTCCCAAATCCAACCTCACCATAAACTCAGGCTCAGCAAAAACGGCCGCAGCATCCGTTTCCTGATATTCAGTGGGCGTGCCGTTGGCCACCAGTTGCAGCTCGTCCGGTTGGCAAACGCCAATCCACAAGTTGATCTTCGTCTGGTCAAACGACACGCCAGCCCGGCCAGCGGCCATGAGCAGGCGGCCCCAGTTAGCGTCGCTGCCAGCAAAGGCCGTTTTGACCAACGGCGAAGTGGCGATGGTGTTGGCAATCTGGTGGGCGTCGGCTTCGCTTTGCGCGCCGGTGACCCGAATTTCCACAAATTTAGTCGCGCCCTCACCGTCGCGGACGATCATTTGGGCCAGGGCGGTGCAGAGTTGGTTAAGCGCCGCACCAAATTGGGCGATGCTGTCGGGGTCGGACACGGCCGTTCCGCTTACCCCATTGGCCAACAGCAAAATCGTATCGTTGGTGCTGGTATCGCCGTCGATGGATATGCGGTTAAAGCTGCGGTTTACGGCCGTTTTCAGCAGCCCATCCAGCACATCTGGGGCCACCGTTGCATCCGTCGTCAGCACGGCCAACATCGTGGCCATGTTGGGATGAATCATCCCTGCCCCCTTGGCCATGCCGCCGATGGTTACTGGGCCACCGGGCAGCGCCACGGTAACAGCCAGATGTTTGGGGTGAGTGTCGGTGGTCATGATTGCTTCGGCAGCAAGACGGCCATTTTCTCGCGAAAGCCCCTTGGCCCCGGCCACAATGCCCGCCTCCAATTTAGCCATTGGCAGCTGCACGCCAATCACGCCAGTTGAGAGTACCAAAATTTGGTTTGCCTGGCAGTCCAGCGCCTGCGCCACCGTTTGTTGGGTGGTGCGAGCGTTGGCCAAGCCCGGTTCGCCAGTGCAGGCATTGGCGTTTTTAGAATTAATCACCACGGCGCGCAGGTGGTTGTTGTTGGCGGCCAACGTTTCCCGATCCACAATCACAGGGGCAGCCACCACCTGATTTTTGGTAAACATAGCGGCACAGCTGCAATCCGTTTCGGAAACAACGAGGGCCAGATCGAGCTGGTTTTCTTTTTTAAGACCGGCTGCAACAGCAACGGCCGTAAATCCAGTAGGCGAGGTCACACTCCCGTCGAGGACAATCTGCATTTCGTTCACATTCTTTCTCCATCTGAAAGTCGTTTTTGTAACTACCAAAAGTATACGCAGTTGCTATATTGTTCACCAACTTAAACAAAGCATTCTTGATGTCGTCATTTTTTATTACAAAGGAACAAAGAGACAAAGGATTTTCTTTGTTTCTTCCTTCCTTTGCACCTTTGTATAAATTCCTATTTAAGCATCAAATTCAAGTAGCCAAACTAATTTTTCTGCGTTATCTTTGCATCATTTCTTGGGAGACAATCGTGACGGAATTAGCTTTATCATTCCCCCAATTAGAAACGGAACGGCTCATTTTGCGTGAGTTTCGCCTGGATGAAGAGGACCAGATGGCGCTGTTCCGCATCTTTTCCGACAGTCGCGTGACGCGCTACTACAATCTAAACACGTTTACCGAGCCACAGGAGGCGTGGCAACTTTTGCATCGGCGGCACGGCCGTTTCTGGCAAGGGCGCGGCATCCGCTGGGCCATCACGCTTAAAGAAAATGATGAAATCATTGGCAGCTGCGGCTTTAATTCACTTAACAAGAATAAACATTTGGGGGAATTGGGCTATGAATTGGCACGGCCGTTTTGGCAAAAAGGGATCATGTCGGAAGCGGTGAATGCAGCCATCGCCTACGGTTTTACCGAGTTGGCACTGTGCCGCATGGAAGCGTGGGTCATGCCGCCCAATCGTGCCTCAGCTAATTTATTGCTGAAGGTCGGTTTTCAATCGGAGGGCATTTTGGAAGGGAAAGGGTATTGGAACGGCCGTTTCCACGATCTGGAGCTATTTTCATTACTGGAAGAGCAGTGGAAAATTGGAAATTAGAGATTGGAGACTGAAAATCTCTAATCTCCAGTCTCCAATCTCCCGAAAAACTAATCGATGGGGGTAATGGTGATTTGCAGCTGATTGTATGGATTGTTGAACGTGCCATCGGTGACTGCGTGAATCACCCCATTTTCATCGGGACCGGTGTTGGGGCCAGCCTGGCGCGGGGCCTGGTTGGGGCCAAAGCCAGGTTCCTCGTTCACCTCAGTACCTGCATCGTAAAGGGTGGCATAGCCGGTGATATTGCCATGCAGAGCGTCACCACGCGCATTGAACAAGGACAAATTTTGCACACTGAAGAACCAGTCATTGGACTGAACAAACATGGTGGCTAAGGAAAAATGGTCACCAGGAACGGCCGTAATCTCAAAGGTATAGTTGCCATCTGGAGCAAAAATTGGGCCGGGTTCTGTACCACCTGTGGGGATAGCTGCCGCGCCTTTGTTCATCTCAGCCAACGATTCTACCAGGGCTACCGGGCTGCCATCTTCCGCTAACGTTTCTAGACCAACCGAAGCGGCCGTACCAGGGGTGAACAACGCATCTGCGTCCTGGTGAACGGTCCAGGCAACCGGAGCCAATGGCGTATTGATTCCCGTCTGTGCTGCCAGCCAGTCACCTAATTTGGCCGGATTGCCATCTTCAGCCATCTCTTCTAAACCGTTTTGCAAGGCAGCTTTGCGGAAGCGGAACAAGGGGGATGGATCATTGTGTACCACACCCACGCCAGGGGCTAACGGTGTTGGCACATCGCTGCTGCCAGAAATGTTGTGAATTGTTACCTGGAACTGACCATCGCCGTTGTAAGCCAACGCCACCTGAACAAGCTCGTTCACAGCCGGAATTTCATGGCTGCGGACCAGGCGCACCCGCTTGATCGGGTCAGAAGCGCCCGTGTCGGGGCCAGCTTGTCGGGGAGCCTGATCGGGACCTTCGCCCACAGGTTGATCAATTTCGGTGCCTGCATCCCACAAATAAACGTAATCGGTCACGTCGCCTGTGTGCGGATTGCCATTGTCATCGTACAACGGAATGCCTGCCAGCCCAGGGCCAAAGAACCAGTCGTTGGATTGGACAAACATGGTGGCAAAGGTGAGGTTGTCGCCGGGATCGCCATAGAAGGTCCATTGGTAAGCATCACCAGGAAAAGCAGGACCGGGTTCTGTGGCGCCAACAGGGGTATTGAAGACACCAGAATCCTTAAAAGGGAAGTGCGCAATGTTGTCAACGGAAATGATAAACCGCTGCGCCCCATCATCAGCGCTGGCCACGCCTAAGCCGATGAAGAGGGTTAAAAACAGAAAAACTGTCGCCGTCAAAAAACTTTTCTTAACCATCGTTTTACTCCTTTTGTGTGATATTTTTCAACTGGAGAGCAGTGTAACGGGGAACAATTACGCGGTCCTTACACTAAATTACGTATCGATTACGGCCGTCTTATCCAAATCTTGTCAAAAAATTACAGGTTTGTTATCAACGGCCGTCTTGTAAGTTAGCTTACTGTGACCAAATCGCGCAGCCGGGTTCTAAACGGTTGACAGTTTGCCAGATGCTTTTATCATCTGGCATCTTGGCAAAAAACACCCAGGGAGAGGAAAAAGATTATGAATTTTTGGGATTTGTTAGAAAGAAAAAGAAACGTGTTACGAGCAACGGCCGTACCTGCGCCAGGCACCCCGTCACAAGAGTTAAACTTTGGCCAACCGCTGTTTGCCAAAGACAAAAGCAAACCCCGCGTGCGGGTAGACCGACGACGTAAGACCAGCCAGAATCGTCCACGAGACCGGGCTGAAGCGCCGCAGCGCAAACGGCCGTCTCGACCCAGTGGTGGCAGTGGCGGCAGCAGCGGCGGGGGAGGCTACAAGCCCCGGCCCTCTGGTGGCACCTCTTTGCCCGGCGGTGGCAAAATCTCACCATTGATGCTCATCATCATCGTGATTGCCCTGGCCGTATGCGGCATCCCCATCTCCATGCTCACCGGCGGCGACGATGACAACGGCAGCAGCGATACTGCCCCCGTCTTCACAGAAAGCGACACCAGCAGCGAATCCGCTCAATCGAACGAGCCATTGCCCACGCTTTCTGCCTCTGGCCCATCGGACCAAACCTGGACTGTCATGCTGTACCAGGACGCCGACGATAAAATTTTGGAGGAAGACATTTTCCTAGATTTAAACGAAGCTGAGCGAGTTGGCTCTAGCGACAACGTGCAAATTGTGGCCCAGCTAGACCGCTTCAGCAGCGGTTTTGCCGGGGATGGCAACTGGTCCAGCGCCCGCCGCTACTACGTCACCCGCGATGACGATTTGCAAACCATCAACTCCGAACTCGTTGAAGATTTGGGCGAGGTCAACATGGCCGACAGCCAAACGCTGGTCGATTTTGTGGTGTGGGCTGCGGAAAACTATCCAGCCGACAAATACGTTCTCATCATGTCTGATCACGGTGCGGGTTGGCCCGGCGGCTGGTCAGACCCCGATCCCAGCACCCCCACCGACAACAGCCTGCCTATTACGGCCGCTTTAGGCAATGACCTCTACTTGATGGAAATAGGTCAGGCGCTTGGCGACATTCGCGCCCAAACCGGCATTGACCAATTTGAGCTAATCGGCATGGACGCCTGCCTGATGGGTGGTGTAGAGATTTTTGCCGCGCTAGCCCCTCATGCCCGCTACGCCGTCGCCTCGCAGGAAGTGGAACCAGCACTGGGTTGGGCCTACGCAGGCTTTTTGGAACAACTGGCGACCAATCCCGGTATCAACGGTGGCGATTTGGGCGGCCTCATTGTGGACAGCTACATTCGCGAAGACCAGCGCATTTTGGACCCCGAGGCGCGTGCCGGTCTTTTGGGCGGCGGAAATCCATTGGGAGGCCTGTTTGGGCTATTTGGTGGCCCCAGCAATGTCTCAACCCAGCAACTGGTGCAACAGATGGAGCAAAACGTCACGCTAACAGCCGTTGACCTTTCTCAAATTCCACCACTGGTGGATAGCATCAATAACCTCAGCCTATCCCTAAGCAACGACAATCAGCAATCAATTGCCCAAACCCGTACCCGTGCCCAATCATTCACCAGCGTGTTTGGCAGCAACGTGCCGCCTTCGTACATCGACCTGGGCCACTTTGCCCAGCTGCTGGCGCAAAACAGCAGCAACAGCGCGGTGGATCAGGCGGTGAATGACGTGCTGGCCGCCATCGACCAGGCGGTCATCGCCGAAAAGCACGGTCCAAATAAACCTGGCTCCACCGGCGTGTCAATTTACTTCCCCAACTCGCAGCTGTATGGCAATCCCATTACCGGACCGCAGTCGTATACGGCCGTTGCCGACACCTTCACCAACGCCTCCTTGTGGGATGACTTTTTGGCCTTCCACTATACAGGGGAACCGTTCAGCGCGGGTGATGTGGGGGCCGCCATTCCGGCAGCAGGAACGGCCGTCCGTGGCCCCGGCACCGGCAGCATCACCATTGCGCCCATCACCGCTTCCAGCAACGAGGCTGCTCCCGGCGAACCGGTCCTGCTCACCACCGAGATTTCTGGCGAAAACATTGGCTACATCAAGCTGCTGGTAGGTTTCCTAGATACCAACGCCAACTCACTGCTGATCATCGATTCCGACTACCTGGAAAGTGCCCAAACAGAAGAAGTGGACGGACTGTTCTACCCTGTATGGCCCGATGAGCCATTTGATTTGGAATTTGAATGGGAGCCAGTGGTTTTTGCCATCAGCGACGGCACCAACTCAGTGGTAACCCTCTTTAAGCCGCAAACCTATGGCGCAACATTTGAGGAAGCCATCTACGCCGTGGATGGACGTTACACCTACAGCGATGGCACGCAGCGCATCGCCCGGCTGCTGTTCCGCGATGGCGTTTTGCAGCAGGTGTACGGCTTCAACAATGAAGATGGCACCGGTGGCCCACGAGAAATCATTCCGCAGGTGGGGGATCAGTTCACGGTGCTAGAAACCTGGCAAGATCTAGACAACAGCGGCAACGTGGTTGGCAGCGAAACGCAGGAAGCAGGGACGCTTACCTTCACGGATGAAACGTTCACCTGGGTGGATTTGGACGCTGCCGCCGGGGAGTATGTGGTTGGTTTTATTGTGGAGGATTTTGACGGGAATCAGTTCCCGGCATTTACGCAAATTACGGTGCGGTAGTCACTTGCAAAGATTGGACCAATTTACCTCCACAACAGCTATGCCTGTCCAGAGAAATTGGTCCAATCTTGGAAGATAAAATTATTACGGCCGTACCGTGAAATCATAAATTTCGGTGCCGCCAATCTTGTCGCCGCTGGCATCGTAGGCAGTGACGGACCAGACGTAGCGGGCAGGGTCCAACGTAAAGTCAA
>JBNKLQ010000147.1:0-14858 GCA_050292445.1 Promineifilaceae bacterium (SeqCode)
AGCCGCACGCTGCACATGGCCGAAACCACGCTCAAAAAGATGGCCTATGGCGGCATGTATGATCAACTGGGCGGCGGTTTTGCTCGCTACTCAACAGACGTGGATTGGCTGGTGCCTCATTTTGAGAAGATGCTGTACGACAATGCCTTGCTGGCTCGTGCCTACCTGCACGCCTACCAAATTACCCAGGAGCCGCTCTACCGCCGTATCGTGGAGGAAACGCTGGATTTTGTAAAGCGTGAACTAAGCCACGAAGACGGCGGTTTCTACAGCAGCTACGATGCCGACAGCGAAGGGGAAGAGGGCAAATTTTACACCTGGTCTGCCGCCGAAATTGATGAACATTTAGGCGAAGATGCGAAGCTGTTCAAGCTGTACTACGATGTGACTGAACAGGGCAATTGGGAAGGCAGCAACATTCTCAACATCAAAAAGGAGCTTGATGAAGTGGCCTGGGCCACCAAAATGAGCGAGGAAAAGGCGCAGGCGAAGCTGGCCGCAGCCAAACAAAAATTGGTTGATATTCGCGCCCAGCGCGTTTGGCCAGGGTTGGATGACAAGGTGCTGACGGCCTGGAACGGGCTGATGTTGGCGGCTTTTGCCGAGGCGGGGCGCGTTTTGCAACGGCCGGATTGTACGGAAACGGCCGTTCTCAATGCCCAGTTCCTCTACAAAAATTTACGCAGCGAAGACGGCCGTCTGCTGCGCACCTGGAAATCGGGCGCGGGCGCTGGGGACAGCGCTGCCAAATACAATGGCTATCTGGAAGATTACGCTTATCTGGCCGATGGTCTGCTGGCACTTTACCAAACTACCTTTGATGAGCAGTGGTTCACCTGGGCGCAAGAACTGGCGGAAACGATGCTCACCCACTTCCGTGACGCCGACAACGGCGGCTTTTACGACACATCAGATGATCATGAAGCGTTGATCCACCGGCCCAAAGATTTGCAGGACAATGCCGTGCCCAGCGCCAACGCGATGGCGGCGCACGTTTTGCTCAAGCTGAGTTTGTACACGGGGAATTTGGATTATTGGGGCGTGGCAGAAACGGCCGTATCTTCTCTTTATGGCGCGATGGTGCAATATCCCAATGCTTTTGCTCACTGGCTGTGTGCGGCCGTATTCATCACCAGCAATCCGCAAGAAGTGGCCATCTACGGCGACCCTGGCTTTGCCGATACCGAAGCGCTGATTAGCACTACCTTTGCCGCCTTCCGCCCCAATCTGGTTGTGGCAGCTGGCGACAGCACCAGCAGTGTGCCGCTCCTGGCTGATCGCCGAAAGTTGGATGATAAAGCCACGGCCTACGTCTGCCGCCGCTTCGTTTGCCAGCAGCCAGTGAATACGCCGGAGGCGCTAACCGAACAACTTACCGTTTTCCCTGGAGGAAATCTATGACAGAATCGCCATTAACGCTAGGTGTGATTGGCACAGCCACCAAGCAAAATGAAAAGCGTGCGCCACTTGATCCGGCACATCTGGACCAAATCGACCCTGCCTTGCGCCAGCGCATTTTTTTGGAATCGGGGTATGGTCACCGCTTCAACATGTCTGATGCAGAATTGAAGCAGCAGGTGGCTGGACTCATGTCTCGTGAAGCATTGTTTGCGCACTGCGACATCATCTTGCTAGCCAAACCCACGGAAGCCGATTTTCCTTCGTTTCGTGAAGGACAGATTGTGTGGGGCTGGCCCCACTGCGTCCAGGGGGAAGCCATTACCCAGGTGGGCATCGACAAACGGCTGACTTTTATTGCCTGGGAAGCGATGAATATTTGGCGCAACGATGCCTGGCAGGCGCACGTTTTCCAAAAGAACAATGAACTGGCGGGGTATGCTAGTGTGCTGCATGCTTTGCAGTTGAATGGCATGACAGGTTCGTATGGGCCGCCAAAACGAGCGGCCGTTATTGGTTTTGGTTCCACTGGCCGGGGGGCGCTTCATGCGCTGCGCGGGCAAGGATTTACTGACGTCACCGCCTTCACGTTTCGCCCACAGTTAGGAATTGTGGCCCAAATGCCTGGGCTTGATTATCGGGAATACAGCATAACGGCCGCAGGTGAACCGATGGTTGAGCAGGATGGGCAAACGGTCTCAATGGCCGAGGCTCTGGCTAGCTTTGACATTGTGGTGAACTGTATTTTTCAGGACCCCAATCAACCGCTGCTTTTTGTGCGTGGTGCTGAGATTAACAAGTTTCAGCCTGGCTCTTTGATTATTGATGTGAGCTGTGATGCGGGCATGGGCTTCGATTTTGCGCAGCCTACCTCTTTCAATGATCCAATCTTTACGGTTGGCAAAGGGATTACCTACTACGCCGTTGATCATTCACCATCTTATTTGTGGCGCTCGGCGACTTACGAGATTAGTATGGCACTCATGCCATACATTGACGTCGTCATGGGTGGTCCAACCGCCTGGCATGAAAATGAAACGATTCGTCGCGCTATCGAGATCGAAAAAGGTGTTATTTTAAACGAGAATATCTTGCGTTTTCAAAATCGGTCAGCGGCTTACCCACACGAAAAAATTTAATCAGGAGGAACGGCTGATGAGTCAACCAAACTTTGTTGATGTCCAACGTGAATTGGCTGAAAAAGTGCGCGATGCCTGTGTAAAGGCGGCCGTTTCTGGCTTTGGGCAGGCACGGATGGATGGCTTGTGTGCGGAGGGGGCGGTGGAAACGGCCGTTTCCGCCATACAAAACCTTAACCTGGATAAACTACTAAACGCATGAAATACGACGAAATCGCCCTGAAACTTAAAAGAATTTATGATGACCCTGCCCCCACCGACGGCTTCCGTGTATTGGTGGATCGCCTCTGGCCACGCGGTGTCAGCAAAGAAGATGCCCAGATCGATTTGTGGCTGGGTGGCATTGGCCCTTCCCCCAGCTTGCGCAAATGGTTTAACCACGACCCGGCCCGCTGGGATGAATTCCTCGACCGTTACTTTGCCGAGCTGGACGAAAACCCAGAAATGATTACCGAACTGTTCCAAAAAGCAACATCCGGGCAGATCACCCTGCTTTATGCCGCCAAAGATGTACGGCACAATCATGCCGTGGCGCTAAAGATGTATCTGGAAGGAGAAGAGTGAGGGAGCAAAGGGAGGAACGGCCGTTTCGCCGCTCCCCTCATTTTGCACAAAAATCAGTCACAAGGTTCGGTCGGTTCGCCAGTTAAAATGCCATTGTAATGAGCAATCTTGCGATCCAGGTGATCCATGTGATCTTGCAACTCGGTGATGTGAGCAGCCAACTGCCGCCGATGCTCGCTCAACACCTCAATTCGATCCGCGATGGTGCCGTCGCCCTGGCGGGCAAACTCCATGAACACCTGCATTTGCTGAATCGGCATTCCGGTAGCCCGCAGCAGCTTGAGGAAATGAATCCAGCCCAAATCCTCCTCAGCGTAACGTCGATGTCCGTTTTCCAACCGACTGATATGCTCTAGCAAGCCAATCTTCTCGTAGTAGCGCAGCGTATGCGCTGACAAGTCGGTCATCTCCGCCACTTCTTGAATAGTGTAGGTTTTTTCTTGTAATTCAATCATGCCATTACCGCTTCCTCTCGCTCCAGCAGCTGCTCGATTTCGGCCATCTGCTCTGGCTTTAAAGGCCCAAATTCCATAGCCGCCGCGTTTTCTCTCGCCTGTGCTTCGGTGCGGATGCCGGGGATAGGCACCACTTGTTCACCTACAGCCCACAGCCAGGCCAGCGCACCTTGAACCACGGAACGGCCGTTGCTCATCAAAATCTCCCGAATTTTAGCACGATTGGCCACAATTTTGGCGATGCGCTCTGCCGGGAACTCACGATAGCGCACGTCGGTGGTCGTAAACTGTGCATCCGTGTCGTACTTGTCAGAGAGAAAGCCCATGAGCAGCGGACTGCGTACCAGGCTGGTCAGCTCTGCCTGCTTGGTGAAGTTAAACATGGCCGTGGCTGGGTCCATCACGTTTGCCGCGTGCTGAATGACGGCGCAGTGTTCCCCAGCGGCAAACAATTTTGCCAGGGCCACATCATCCGTGCTCCAGCCATAGGTGCGGATTTTGCCCTGGGTTACCAGTTTTTCCAGCCCATCCAGAAGCTCCGGCACGCGTTCCGGCGGGAACTCCCACATGTGCAGCTGATAAATGTCGATCACATCTGTGTTCAGGTGGCGCAGGCTCCGTTCACATTCAAACGCCAGGTTCTGCAAGATAGCCTCTGGCGATTCGTAGGCTACCTTCTTGACTGCTTCATCCACGTCAAAGCCAAATTTGGTAGCAATCACCACCTCATCGCGGCGGCCTTGAATCGCTTGGGCGACGATCGCTTCGCTGTGACCGGTGCCATAATTTGCGGCCGTATCAATCAGGTTAATCCCAGCATCCAGCGCGGCGTGAATGGCGCGAATAGAGGCCGCATCATCCACCTTGCCCCAGCCCGCCTGATTATCGATAAACACCCATTCGCCACCAATGGCCCAGGCCCCCAATCCCATTGGGCTGATTTGTAAATCGCTATTTTTGAGGGTTTTGTATTGCATCAGTTTGCTCCTTTACTTGATCTATTGGAGCCACTGTACAACTTAGAGTGCGCTTTAAGTCAAGGGGAACTTTGGGAATGAGGGCAAACAATCTTCCCAAAGAAAAAGCACCTCCTGACAAACCAGGAGGTGCTCACCTTCTTGAAACCCAGACCCTAAGGGTTTGCCTTGTAAGGCTTCAGTGTTTAGGTGCTAAACCCTTAGGGTCTTAACTTAAAGTCACCAGTTAATCATGCAGCTGGTAAATTATAAACTCAGCTTGCGCCACGAGCAGCGATTTGGTTGCTTCAGGCAGGTTGGTGCGGGCTTGCACGCGCGCGATGAACATGTTCAGCTCACGAATCACGCGGTGTTCGTCCTGGCCTTGCGCCAGCACCTGGGCCGCCCGGTCCAGATTTTGCAGCAGGCGCAGGGCGCTGTTTTGGGCTAGCTGCCCGTCTGCCAGCAGCGCTTCCACATCGCTGGAGAGCACGCCCAACTGATTGGGCAGCGCCTCGCCGCCGTCAAAGACAAAGCTGGCGTTGTTGGCATCGTAAGACGGTTCTGGGTCAGGATGCACCCAGTCGTGCGGCACGCCGTTGGCGTCTACTGTCAGATCGGCAAAGTTGGTGTCGGCCAAACCCACATCAAAGCTAAAGGTGAACGATTCATTCATATGCAGAATGCCATCTGCGCCCAAAGCCTCGGCAGGCACAGAAACCCGCGTGCCAAAGGAGTTCGCATCAGCGTTGAGCAGCACGTCGCCAGTGCCCAGATTGGCTACGGTGAAGTAAGCGTCAGTAAAGGCAACTTCAGTCACGTTCTGGAAGGTGGCTTCCACATGGTAGACACCAGCCGGAGCATTGGTCTGCGGAGTGGGATCGTAGGTGCCCACGGCATCAACCAGCTTGAGGCGGTGGTTGACGGACGGATTTTGCAGCACGTCATCAATGTAGATGGGTGGATGTCCCAGGCCATCCCAGGCACCAAAGTCAATATAGGCAGATTCGGTGCCAGCAGGCATATGAATGATCTCATCCCAATCCTGCACATCACCATCGGGCCAGATGAGCTTCATGTCGATGTCGAAGTTTTCTGCTTCTGGGCCGGTGTGGTCAAAGTGGATGTGTTCCAGTTCTGGGTCAAGGTCTAACATCACCTTTTCGCCCGCTTCCAAAGTAATGCCTTCGATGTCAAAAATGACGCTGGGGTTGCCAGGGTTAATCGGATCGTGGGCGATGACAAGTTCTGGAGCCACGATTGTTTCTGTGGCGTAGAAAGAGATGTGATCGCCATCGGGGCTGAACGATAATTCAAACTCTTCAAACGGATCGAGGGAGATATTATTGACTCCGAGTGAGAATCCGTGGCCGTGGATGTTCAGATCGCCGTTGGTGACATTACCGTCGGTGTTGGCATGAACAAAGACAGAGTAGAAGGTGTCGTCCGCGCCGCTAAATGGAATTGTGATCCGAGGAGGAACATTGAGGCCTAAGCCACCGCGATGATGAACAACTTCTGCGCCGGGAATTTCATCAACAAAGTCGCCGGTATCTCTTTCATGCCCAGTTTCTTGGCCCACTTCATTAACGACCAGGAGGGCACCTTCACCCACATAGCGCAACGTCACATCTTCTGCCGGTTGAACAGCTGTGGCCGAATGAACGCCTACACTATTTGCAACCGCAGCACCCCCGTTATCATTACAGAAGGTACATTCAAAGTATTCACCTGGAGCATTATCACGAACATGATTCGGAGTCAATGCCATCTTATTTGTTTGACCCATGCCTTCGTAGACTGAATCATCTTGGCCGGGTGTAGCCGTTGTCACATAGCGCCAACTGTCTTCGGCAGTGTTGACAACGATATATTGGCGCTGTTTGGGGAAGTTGTTGTCATAAACTAAGATACGTGACTCGCTGTCGCTTACCTTTTCGATTCCATACGGTGTAATGGCGTGCCCACCTGAAATTTCACCATTTGCATCAACAATAAAGATGGCCAGAGTGTAAGGGATGGATGGTGTGGCGTTAAAGCCTGCCGTCAAAGTTGCGATCGTTTCATTGGCAGTGCCATAAATTTGACTATTGTACACTTCATCGGTGTACTGCGTATTGTAATAGTACGAGACGTAATTTTCGATGACTTCACCAGGTAAGGTGAGATCCGAAGCTGTTACCGCACCTGATTGAATGCTGGCCGGTGAAGTATACCCTTTGAAATCCTCCTGGTTAAAGAGGTGGAGGCTGACCGCCGCCATTCCCTCACATACACCTAAATCCATATCCGCGATCTGCGCGTCAAGCCAATCTTGGGCAGCTGCCTTTAAGACGCAGGTTTCGGCCGTATTGCCCGTTTTACAAACGTCCGGACCAAAATACATGAAGAGATCCTCAGGCAGGAGGTCGTCACTGAAATTGCGCCCTGCGACGGGGGAGTTGTGGACAAAGTTTTCAAAACCAAGTGAGTCAATAGTGACATCAAATGGCGTACCAATGGCGTTTTTGTAGACCGCCTGCAAGGTGCCTTGCGCTTCAACTTTTGTGGTTGGATCCGAACCGTAGCCAATCACGGCTCCCGCTGGTGTGTTGAAAGGGCCATAACTACTATTCGTGAGGACTGTGCCAACGGCGAGGTTACTGTTCGCTTGTGCGACCCAAGACACTGATACAGTCGCATTAGGTGCCAAAGTGGGGATTGTTAAAACCACATAATCTGGGTTGCCGGTGTTTAGCTCACCGCCGCTTACGTAGGTGACCCCATCGAACAGGTCGTTGTAAAAACTAATATCTGTGTAAGCCTGACTGGTATGATTGACAAGCTTGAATTCGTAGATAATTTCGCCACCGGCCTGAACATAGGTTGGACCAGTTACTAAAAGGGAAAGATCGTTTGAACTTTGTGCATAAGCAATTGGCGCAGAGCCGGGTAAAGCTAAAAAGATGCCGCCCATGAGCAGCAGGGTAAAGAGGGTTAAAATTATATTTTTGGGTAACGCTTTTGATTTATAAAACATTTTTTCTCCTGAAATTCTTTGACAAAAAAGAGTCTGATGGAAATTGTTGTCAATTTTTTAGATTTAGATCATTTTCTTAAGGTTTATCCTCCTTTTGTTTTGTTATAATTTGGCCAGGTCCATGCAGTTCCATTAATTCAGTTCGCAATACGTTTAACAAAGTTTCTACATCGGTGAAGCCCAGGCGTTTTCCCAAGACGGGTATTTCCAGAATGTGGCGCACGCTCATCGTTTGAGAGAGCTCGCTGTATTCTGCTTGGCTGCGGATGATGAAGGTGCAATTGCGTACTGGATTGATGCTCATGGACGGTAGCGTAGCGACACATCGCAAATAAAACGTGAATCAAACGCAAATGAGGAGTTTATGAAACAGTTTTTACGTCTGAATTTGCTGGGGATGCCGCAAATTATGGTGGGGGAGCGGCAAATGAGTGGCTTTGCCACGAACAAAGCCCAGGCTCTGCTTTTCTACCTGGCAGTCACGGCACAAACAAACGCAACCCATCCGGTGTTTCACAGCCGGGATGCGGTGGCGACGCTGCTGTGGGGGGAGATGACGGATAAGAAGGCTAAACAGAATTTGCGGACGGTGCTGTCTGATTTGCGCCGATTGGTTGGGGATCATTTGCTGATTGATCGCCAAACGATAGCTTTTGATCCCACTAGCCCCTATTGGCTTGATGTGGAGATTTTGCAACGTGATTTAATGTTAAAATCGTCTCCTGAAAATTTGAGTGCACGGCAAACGGCCGTTTCCCTCTACAAAGGTGAATTTTTAAGCGGTTTTAGCGTCCACAATGCCCCCGAATTTGAAAATTGGATGCTGGAGCAGCGGCAAAAGCTGCACATCCTGGTGGTACAGGCGCTGTTTACCTTGGTCAATGAACAGATTGAGTGTGGTGATTTTGCGGCGGGGCTTGCTGCCAATCATCAGCTGCTGGGGTTGGAGCCGTGGTCTGAGCCGGTGCACCGGCAGCAAATGCTGCTGTTGGCTCGCTTGGGGGAGCGCAGCGCGGCACTGGCCCAGTTTGAGACGTGCCAGCAAATATTGGCCGAGGAATTTGGCGTGGAGCCGCTGCCAGAAACGTTTGCCCTGTATGATCAAATTCGGGCCGGGAAAATTGTGGGTCGGCGGGATAAAGCGCCGACCAAGCCGGTCACTCACCCGCCAACGGCCGTCATCAATGAGCGTAATTTTCCCCAACGCACCGACCTGTTTGGTCGGCAAAAGGAGTTGGAAAGCCTGCGGAAATGGCTGTTACAGGATGGCTGCCGCCTGGTGGGCATCTTTGGCATGGGCGGCCTGGGGAAAAGCACGCTGGCCGCTGCGCTGGCGCGAACGTTGGCCACGCCGGATGCTGCGGCGCCGGGAGAGAATTTTCAGCACATTATTTGGAACTCTTTGCTCAATGCGCCACCATTGGTCGAGTTAATTCAAGAATGGATTTACGATCTTTCTGACCAAACGGTAACAAGCTTGCCAGAAGACCCAGACCAGCAGGTTAAGCTGCTGCTGGAATATTTGCAGCGTCGGCGCTGCCTGTTGATTTTGGATAATCTGGAAAGCATCCTGCAAAGTGAGCATCGTAATGATGCTTTTTTGCCCGGCTATGAGGCGTACGGCCGTTTCCTGCGTCACCTAGCAGATGCCAACCACCAAAGTTGTATTTTGATGACGAGCCGGGAACGGCCGTACAACCTGACCGGACTTGAAGAAGAAAACGCAACCGTGCGCTTTTTGTCCTTATCCGGCCTGCCCCCCGAGGCTGGCAGCCAGATGCTTGCCGCACGCGGCCTAACCGGTACCACAACGAGAATAGACGATCTGGTGCGGCAATATTCTGGCAACCCGTTGGCGCTTAAGCTGGCCGCCGATACTGTTCAAGAAATATTCAAGGGCAGCGTCACTGGCTTTTTACGCGCTGAAGCTGTTGTTTTTGACGATATTCGCTATGTGCTGGACCAACAATTTGCTCGTCTTTCACCAACAGAACGTGAGCTGATGGTCTGGCTAACTGTGGTGCGCGAACCGATTTCTTACAATGAACTGCGGGCGCTGTTGGCCCAGCAGCCGCTGCCGCACACCACGCTAGAAGCCATGCGCTCGCTGCTGCGGCGCTCCCTGGTGGAAATGTACGAAGGCGGTTTTGGGCTGCAAAATGTGATTCTGGAATATTGTACAGATTTGCTGGTGGCAAACGTGGTGCGCGAGCTGCTTGCGGTTCAAGACAGTGAACTCAATGCGGACGATCTAAAATATCTTAACTGCTTTGCGCTTGTCCTGGCGCAGACGAAAGAATATGTGCGGGCCAGCCAAACCCGCTTGCTGTTAGCGCCGGTGGCCCAGCAGTTGACAACGCAGTTGGGTGTGCGCAGGGCCGAGCAGGTGATAAAGATGGTGCTGGCTTTCTTGCGATCTGAGCCAACGGTGCCGGGTTATGCAGCCGCCAATTTGCTGCACCTGCTGCTGCATCTGAAAATCGATTTACGCGGATATGATTTTTCCAAACTTTACTTTCGGCAGCTTTATTTGCGTGGGGAAAGTCTGCCACAGGCGAACTTCTCTGGTGCAGAGATAATTGACAGCGTCTTTACGGAGCCGTTTGGCCTCGTGTATTCGGTTGCTTTTAGTCCAGACGGCCGTTTGCTGGCGGCAGGCATGGGTGAAGGGGCCATCTATGTTTGGCAGACGGGGGAGCAGCAGTTGGTTCACGTTTTGCAAGGACACGATCAGGCTGTTGACGCAATCGCCTTTGGGCAAATAACCACGATGCTGGGTGACACGCAGCTGTTGTTGGCCAGTGCGGGGAATGACGGCCGTATCGGTGTCTATTCTTTGGCCGAGCGCGAGGTTGATCAGTGGCGCATTTTTTTGACCCATCCACAACACAGAAAATTGATGGCCGTTCATGTAAACGGCCGTCTTGTCATCGGTGTCAATACAGATGGTCATGTTTTTGTGTGGAACATTGCCGATGAGAAAAACCCGGTTCTGGCCCACCAATTCAACACAGCAGCCACCCGGTTTGGGCTGGTTGCCTTCAGCGCAGATGGACATATCTTGGTGGTTGGCCGACGGAATGGATCCGTGCAGTTTCACAATGCCCACACTGGCGAACAGCTGCGCTTTTTGGATACCGGTATGGATGCGATGGCTTCCCTGGCTTTGCGCCAGGATGGGCAGATGTTGGCCGTTGGAGACAAGAGCGGGCAAATTGGACTGTGGCAGATTGCCGAGGACGGCATTCACCAAATTACCCAGCAGTTTGCCAAGATGTCCACGGCGGCCGTTGATGCCCTGGCGTTTAATCAGAATGGCAGACAGTTAGCCAGCACACATGGTGTTGGGGATCAAACGGTGCGGCTTTGGTCGGTTGATACCCAAAAAGGATTAAATTTGCTTCACACGCTGCCAGGCCATACGCTAATCATTTGGGCAGTCTGTTTTAGCCCGATTGCCACGCTTGGCCTGGATAATGGGGTCAGCAGTCAGCCGCTGTTGGCCACTGGCAGCAGCGATCAAACCGTGCGCGTGTGGGATTTAACAACCGGGCAAACGCTATACACGCAGAAGGGTCAGCAGCGTGCTTTAAGCGCCTTTGCCATTCAAAAATTGCCGGAAATGCCCTCTGAGGCTGTGTCAGAAACAGGCCAATGGCTGCTGTCTGCGGCCGGCTATGATCATTTAGTTCACCTGTGGCAAGGGGACGGTGTGCAGACGATGGTACAAGACCATGTTTTGTCGCGAGCCAAAATGGCGCTCTACGCGGTGGCTATCAGTCCAGACGGCCGTTTTTTAGCCAGTGGTGGGCATAGTGGGATTGTCTATTTATGGGAGCGTACTACCGGAAAGCTGCTGCAAACCTTTCGTGGGCACAGTAAAGCCATCTACTACGTTGGCTTTCACCCGAATGGTGAGCTGCTGGTTAGCAGCAGCCCAGATGGCACTGTGCGGCTGTGGCCAATTAATCAGGATCAGCAGCAAAACTGCCAGCCTATGGCTGTCATTCCTGGCCATCCAAATATTCTCTATGATGCGGCGTTGCGTGCAGACGGCCGTTTCCTGGCGACCGTTGGTACAGACCTGCATCTGCGGCTGTGGGACCTCACCCAAGAAAATTATCCAGAGCAAATGGAACTACGAAAAACAGTCAGTGAGCCGGGGGAGCAAGACATGGTTTCTGTTGTGTTCAGCCCGGACGGCACAAAGGTGGCTGCCGGTGGCAGCAGCGTCATTCATGTGTGGGACGTTTGCTCTTCAGAGCCAGTGCATATCCTGAGACAGCACAGTGCATCCATCTTTGGGCTGGCCTTTAGTCTAGACGGCCAACTGCTCGTGAGCGGCGGAGCGGATTGTACTATCTGCATTTGGCAGGTAAGCTCCGGCAAGATGCAGCAAACGATTCAGGGGCATGAGGACACAATCTACGAAGTAGACTTTACACCCGACGGCGCGTTCGTACTGAGTTGCAGTTTTGATGGCACCATCAAGTTTTGGGATGTGCAAACCGGTGAATGTGTCAACACATTGATGATTGAAGGCCCGTATGCGGGCATGAACATCTCCGACATGATGGGGGTCACCGAGGCTCAAAAAGCCGCATTGCAAGCTCTTGGGGCGGTCGGAACTTAAATCAAGGCAATAAGCGGAACGTTTGGCTTTCGTTGTTTGGTAAGCTGGCAGATTGGCGTAAACTACCCTGAAAAAAACATAGGAGGATGGTAACTATACAGACCCTAAGGGTTTGCTCTGGAGCAATCAGACCTTTTAGAGATTAAACCCTTAGGGTCTTACCAGAGGAACCTGAATAGTTATGGAGGATGTTTATGAAAATTGCTGTTACGGGAGCCGCTGGTTTCATTGGTTCACATTTGGCAGAAACGTTGGCCCGCCAGGGCCACACTGTTGTGGGAATCGACAGCTTTACCGATTATTACTCGCCCCAACTGAAGCAGGTTAACGCCGAGGATGTTGAAGCGGCGGGCGTCACGCTGCATCGTCTAGATTTGACCACCGATGATTTATCATTTGCATTGCAGGATGTTGAATTTGTTTATCACCTGGCAGGGCAGCCGGGCATCTCGGCCACCACGCCGCTGGCGGACTATGTGCGCAATAATGTGGTGGCGATGGACAAGCTGCTGCTGGCTTGCCAAAAGCAGTCGTCCCTGCGCTGTTTTGTCAATGTCTCTACCTCGTCGGTATACGGCCGTCACGCCTACGACCCCGAAACGGAACCACCCAAACCAACCTCGTATTACGGTGTCACCAAGCTGGCGGCCGAGCAGTTGGCGCTGGCTGCCCAGCGCGAACAAGGATTCCCTGCCTGCTCTTTGCGCATCTTTTCCGTTTATGGTCCGCGCGAACGGCCGGAAAAGTTGTACCCCAAACTCATCCGCAGCATCCTCACCGATACGCCATTCCCTCTGTATGAAGGCAGCAAAGAACATTCCCGCAGCTTCACCTATGTTGGCGACATTGTAGAGGGATTCCTGGCTGTGCTGGATCGTCCCGAGCAGGTAATTGGTGAAATTATCAATCTGGGCAGCGATGTGGAAATGAGCACTGCACAGGGCATCGACCTTATCGAGCAAATCATGGGCAAAAAGGCCCGGTTTGATATGCGGCCCAAGCGCCCAGGCGACCAGCTGCACACCTGCGCCAACATCGGCAAGGCACGAAAGCTGCTTGGCTACGCGCCGCGTACCCAGTTGGCAGAAGGTCTTAAAGCTGAAGTGGAATGGTACGTCAACCGCATCTACGCCAATGGGTTGCATAACGGTTAGGAGTCGTTTGGAAACAATTTAGCGATTTCATGCTTTGGCGTTAAAAATTTCAGGAGGTTGAGCGATGTCTAATGCAGCGAAAGTTGTTTTGATTACCGGGGCATCCTCCGGATTGGGACGGGCTTGTGCGGCGCATCTGGCGGCACAAGGTTACACCGTGTTTGGCACCAGCCGCCAGCCGGTGGAGATGCCCACCGGGGTGCAGCCAATCGCCCTGGACGTGACCAATGATGTGTCAGTGGAGCAGGCAGTAACGGCCGTTCTCAAAAAAGCGCCGCGCATTGATGTCTTGGTAAACAATGCCGGTATGGGCATCGCCGGTCCCACCGAAGAAACGACTATCGAGGAGGCTAAGCGGCAGTTTGAGGTCAACTTTTTTGGCGTGATACGCTTGTGCCAGCAGGTAATTCCGGTGATGCGGGCACAGGGTAACGGCCGTATCATCAACATCAGCTCCATGGCTGGGACAATCGGGCTGCCATTTCAAGGGCTGTACAGCGCCAGCAAATTTGCCTTGGAAGGTCTAAGCGAAGCATTGCGGCTGGAACTGGAACCGTTCGACATTCAAGTTGTGGTCATCCAGCCCGGCGATTTTCGGACCCGTTTCACCGCTAGCCGCAGCGTGGTGGATGCTGCCCAGGCTAGCCAGGCGTACAGGACGCGCTTCACCACCGCCTTGCAGCGGTACGTTGCCGAAGAGAACAACGGAGCTGACCCGCAGTTGGTCGCCGAACTGTTGCACCGCATATTGCTGGCTAAATCACCGCGATTCCGCAATCGGGTGGGGGCGTGGTCGCAGCGGTTTTTTGTGGGATTACGGCCGTTTCTTCCCGACAAACTATTCTTCCGCCTGCTGGCCGACTATTACGATCTGTAGTCTATCACTCTGCAACCATTTTTCCCCATATGCGTAGAAACAAACAGAACGGTAAAACAAACAATCAGGTGGTATTATTTTTACCACTTTCTACTTGTGGAGGTATTGAAATGAACGTAAAAGATAATCGTTTACAACGACAAAATGGCATCTTTGCCGGCGTGTGTGGTGGTTTGGCAGCCTGGACTGGCATCAATGTTTTCTGGTTCCGGCTTCTTTTCTTCATCTTGTTATTGCCGGGCGGCGCGTCAGCTCTCCCTTATCTGATTCTGTGGATTGTGATGCCTAAGAAATAGCTAATTGTGAATCATTAGTTGTGAATTGTGAACGGTTCAACTCATTCACAATTCACAACTCGCAATTTATACTTCCTCCAGAATTCCCCCCAATGTTCTAACCAAAAAATCTGCATTTTCTGCCGTAAAAACCAGCGGCGGCTTAATTTTTAGCACGTTGTGCAACGGACCGTCCGTGCTGATGAGGATGCCCTTGTCGCGCATCCGGTTGGCGATGTAGTTAGCTTCTTCGGCAGCGGGTTCCAATGTTTCCCGGTCGCGCACCAGTTCTGCCCCAATGTACAGCCCCAGCCCGCGCACGTCCCCGATGAGCGGGAATTGAGTTTGCAGTCCGCGCAGCCCGTCCAGTAATCGGTTGCCCACGACG
>JBNKLQ010000148.1:0-14719 GCA_050292445.1 Promineifilaceae bacterium (SeqCode)
CAAGTTTGCAAGTGGCATGTTGCAAGTAATTGACTTGTCATTTTGAGCGCAGCGAAAAATCCCTCTAAACTTCGCCTGACAAAACCCATATCTGCGGGCAAAATAAGCACTGTTTAAACGCTCTAGGGATGCTTCACTTCGCACAGCATGACAACCGCACACATAACGAAACCATGTTTGAATTTGTGATTTTGGCTACGGCCGTTCTCACCCTCACCATCCTCCTCATCATCACCAAAGCCAAGCGGCGGCGGGCAGCGCTGCTGGCGACGGTGGAGGTTGTCACGCTGCCAGAGTTTGCTTCACAGCAGTTGGGCAACAGCCGGGAGATTACCGTCTTTTTGCCGCCAGGGTACGCGCAAGCGGGCACACGACGCTACCCCACCCTTTACGTCAACGACGGCCAGGACCAGGAAGCGCTGCAACTGCGCGAAACGTTGGCCAAACTGTTTCAGCGGCAGCAGATTCCGCCCATCATTGTGGTGGCTGTGCCCACAAACGAAGATCGGTTGCAAGAGTATGGCACGGCCGTATCCCCCAATGCTCAAAATTTAGGCACTAAGGCGGCGTCATACGGCCGTTTCCTCACCACTGAACTCATGCCCGCGATCAACCAGCAGTTCCGCACCAGCCAAAGTCCAGCCGACATTGGCATCTTTGGCGTGTCGCTGGGGGGCTTATCTGCCTTCGACATTGCCTGGAACCATCCCGACAAATTTGGCGTGGTAGGGGTGATGTCTGGCTCCTTCTGGTGGCGCGCTGGTGAGGATGAAACGGCCGTGCCGCCCAATCAGTTGATTGCCCACGAGATGGTGAAGGAAACGGCCGTGAAGCCCAATCTCCGCCTCTGGTTTGAAGCCGCCACCCAGGACGAAGCCAGCGACCGGGACAATAACGGCGTCATCGACGCCATCCAGGACACACTGGAACTGATTGATGAACTAGAGAAAATTGGCTTTTCACGCGGTGAGGATGTGGTGTATGTGGAAGTGCCCGGCGGACGACACAACTACGACACCTGGGCACAGCTATTCCCCCACTTTTTGCGCTGGGCGTTTGGTTGAGAATGGAATTCACCTCGGAGAGCGCAGAGAATTTATAAGCTCTCTGCGTACTCCGTGCTCTCTGCGGTTAGTTGTGCCTGAACTATTCCAGAATAAGTTCATAACGTCCGGTTTGCCAGGTGTCAATTAGGATGGTGTATTCGCCATTAGCTGGCAGTGTAAAAGATAAAATGAGCGCATTGGAATCCTCGCCACCGTCATCATCGCTGATTAACACGCCGCCGTCTGGCCCTAACAAATATACCTGTGGATCGGTCGAGTCACCGCCGGCGGCATTGCCTCGAACGGTCACAGTCTGTCCGGCCGTCCCGTTAAACGTCCAGCTGTGCACCTCGAACGAATCGGTGATTTCATCGCTGACCCGGCCGCCTACCTGAATAGAGCCTTTGTGAATGGCATCTTCGCTGCCCAACGGTAGGTCCGAGTTGGAAAAGGTAAAAGTGCCATCACCGTCCTCAAGTGTAAAATCACCTGAATCTATGGATGTAAATAACTTGGCTGTCTCCTGTACGCTAACAATCACCGGGAAGGCAATGGCTAAAATGAACACAACCGTCCAAACGATCATGATGTCAATAATCTTGAGCCGCCCTGCATTAAACCAACCCCAAAAGTAGCCGTAGGGTGAGAAGAAAAAGCCCAGCAAAGCATGACCGATTCCCTTTTCCCGATACATCAAAACGAGAATGTACAATGCGATACCCAACACGATTAAACTGAGAACGGCCGTTACCACGAAAGTGACTGTTTGGATCATCAAAATTCCCCTTATTGTTTAGAAACTACGAGACCTGATACTGGTTTGCATAGGTTCATTATAAAGGGCAAAATGGCCAGCGCAAAATGGCCAGCACTAAACTTTTGTCCCACAGTTGTTGGAGAATTTTGCGTTGGGGATTTGGCTTAAAATAAGGACTGGCAGTCCTTTGCCCTAAAAGGTGAGAGTCCTTTCAGTTCAGGACTGCCAGTCCTGGATTGCACGAGAATTTTTACGGTGTACGGATGGGCTGGTTCTGTCCGCCAGCCACTACAAAGAGATGGCCAACGTCCAGGCCGAAGAAGTTGTTACCTACGGCCGTTCCCACAAAGTCCGTCAGCCCATCACCATTCACATCGCCCAGCGGCAGGGCATCCACGCCCAAATTGTCGCCGTCGATGCTGCCAGTGATGGTTTGCACCACCTGGGCCGGACGCGGGCCATTGCCAGAAATAACGAGCAGCTGTCCGCCAGCGGCTGATCCGGCGCTAGAAGTCCAGGCCCCGATGACCAGGTCACCGTAGCCATCCCCCGTAAAATCAGCAACAGCTCGGCCAGGGCCAAAGCCAGCGCCCGGTTCCCGACCATTGAACGTTGCTAAACGACGGCCGTCTGCGCCGGAGAAGACAAAGGCATTACCCGTTCCAGGTACACCATCAACCGTAGCACTGTAATCGGCTACAAAGATGTCTGGGACCCCATCGGCATTGTAATCGCCTGCACCAGAGGCGAAAAAGACACCAAAAGTCGAGGCGTTAGCCGGTTCTTGGGGGCGCAGTGTGTAAACGATAGCACCGTCTACACCAGAGAAAACAAAGGCTGCGCTAACACCTGTAGCGCCCATCACCTGATCCGGCACACCGTCTCCCGTCACGTCGCCAACCAGGCCAGTGGCAGTGCCTAATTGGGCACCGGCCGACGGACCATCTTGCTGCCAGAGCAAGGCACCATCTGCCCCAGAGAACAAGTAAGCAGCACCAGAATTGTCGTCGTTGGCAAAGCGCGCCCCGACGATAATGTCGGCATAGCCATCCCCGTTCACATCACCCGCGCCAGAAACGGCCGAACCAAACCAATCGCCGCCTGCGCCATCGACATGCAGCAACAAGCTGTGGTCAGCCCCAGAGTAAACTTCGGCATAGCTGCCGCCTCGTGCACCCACCACGTAATCGGGCACCCCGTCGCCGTTCACATCCCCGGCTGTGGTGCCGCTATAGCCTAAAAACGCATAACTTGACCCGGTTATCGTGTGCAGCAAGGTGCCATCAGAGCCATTGTAGACGTACACTTTGCCCGCGTTTGTACCCGCATCATCAAGGTACCACGGTGCGGTTGTAAGCAAATCATGGACGCCATCGCCAGTGATGTCGCCCAGATCCATAGCGATCCAGCCATAGGCATCCCCCAGCTGTTCACCATCGAGCTGGTACAACACGTTGGCATCTGGTTCGGCGATACGGCCGTTGGCCCCGACCGCCAAAGCCACGGTTAGCAACAGAAACAGTCCCAGGCTGGCAGCAGTTAAGAATCGTCTTTTCGTCATTGTGTATCCTCCAGTGTGAGTTAAAAACTTTTTCCACTGTCAGAATACGCAATCGGCGCGAACTAAACTGTTAAAATCTTGCTCATTTTTTGCAGAATGGCGGTGGAGGGATTTTGGCGCAGCCGCGACGGGGGCACGCCAAAGGCACGACGAAAAGCGGCGGAAAAATGGCTATGGTTGGCAAAGCCCAGGGCCAAACTCAGCTCCAGCAAGGACCTTTCTCCGGCGGCGACCTGCTCCAATGAAGCCCGCAGGCGAATCTGATTGAGATAGTTGTGGATAGTTTGTCCGGTCTCCTGGCGAAAGACGCGGCAAAGATGGTAGGGAGACGTATACAATCCCTCAGCCAACTGCTCTAGCGACAACGCTTCGGCATAGCGCGTCGCCAAGATTACTTTAGCGCCAGCCACCAATTCGCGATGGCTTTTTTGGGTAGTAGGCGATTTTTGGGGAGACGACCGTTTCCGCCAATATCGAATGCGAACTGCCTCCTGCAAAACTGCCAGCATCTTTTCTTCGATGGTAAACAAATCTGGGGCATCCTCATGGCTCAATGCCTCAACCAGCAAGCGCTGCTGCAAATATAGATGGCTGGTACTTGGCCCATGGCTGAACACAAATGGTTTGTCCCAACGGTCATCCACGCGTGGATCAACCGGACGCAGCGCTTCCACCACGATTTGAGGAGCAAAGCCGAACCAGTCACAAATGTCTCCCTCTTCTGACAGCTTGCCACGCGTATAGCGCTGGCCCTGATTGTAAAACATCACTACGTTCGGATCGCCGACGATGGGCTGCTGGCCAGCATGGGTAATGGTCACGCTGGTGCGAGGGAAGACGATGATGGTGCCATCGATGGGGCCAGTATCTGAAAAGCGGGGATGTGAAGGAGGGCAATAAAAACGACCGATTCGGCCAAAACGGCCGTTATACAAAAGCGTCTCAAAAGTGTCCATGTTACACGCACCTCACCAAATTACTGATGGTTTGGCTCAGTATAACAAAGTTTCCTCACAGTGACATTACAGGGTCATTAAAGGGTTCTAGAGAACTGTCTGGAAATACAAACAAAAAGAGGAGTGATCCATTTGACCACTCCTCTAAGCTAATAAGCTGTATCCGTTGGGAAATCAGTTTGGGCTAATTGTTCCAGCGACCGCCGCGCCCCTGGCCACCACCTTGTTGTCTACCCTGACGGCCGTATTGATTGCCCGTACCATCAGCCGGAGCCGTGCCGCAGGTGTCGCAAACGCCGTCGCCATCTGCATCAACGAAGTTGCTGCCTGCTGCCCCGTTGCCGTTTTGGCTGCCCATGCCGCTGCCGCAGGTGTCGCAAACGCCGTCACCGTCGGCATCGACGAAGTTACTGCCCATGGCACCATTACCATTTTGGCTGCCCATGCCACTGCCGGGCACGCTGCCGCAGGTGTCACAAATGCCGTCACCGTCTTCATCGACGAAGTTGCTGCCCGTACCGCTGTTGGGCACGCTGCCGCAGGTGTCGCAAACGCCATCGCCATCTTCATCGACAAAATTTTGTCCGGCGGGTACGGCAGGCTGTTCTTGGGTAACGGCCGTGTCCAGGTTTACGGCTTCATCAAGCACAGACTCAACTGGTGCATCTGTGTCCATTGCGTTTGTGGTTGCGGTTTTACTTGCTAAAGCGGTTACTGTAACAACACCTAAAATGGCAACAATCGCCAGTCCAACTATCATAGAGCGTTTCATTTTTGTTCTCCTAATTTATAAAATGACACCCGTTAATTGCCGGGTGATGTTTTTGGTTAACTGTGTCTATGATAGTTTTTGGTTGTAAAGAAATTGTGTAGAGAAGGGGGATAGAGGATAGGAATATCCGATAGCTGATATTAACTTTTCTAATCTATGGGAAATTACAAAAATCGGCGGAAATAAAGTTCTGTGAGGTGTTTTTAATTAATCACTCGACTGTCATGGGTAACAGTTTACCGTGAAAACAGAATCGATCCAAAGGCTGATTTTTGTCATCATATTCTGCGCTAGGATTGGCAAAACGAACCAAAAAGGAGCACAACTCAATGGTTGCTCAGATTCGCAGCGTTCATTTTCCAGCAAAATTAGATGAGACGGTGACGGCAACGGCCGTTTCTCGCCAACAATTTTACGAAGTTACCAGCCAGCTTTACAGCCATATCTTCACCCCGCTGAGCGATTTGGGACTGTACCAAACGCCAGCCCCACCAGACAGCCTGGGTCGCAAACTAGCAGGGCAAATTCACGCAGAATATTTTGTCTTTTATAACGATGCCGGGAAACCGGTTGGATTTTCGATGGGCAAAGTGGTAAACGAGCAGACGTTTTTTATGGAATGGAGCGGCATACTGCCTGATTACCGGCGACGTGGGCTGTACTCGCAGTTTCTGGAGGCGCTCATTCCGTACCTCAAAGCATTGGGCATCGAGCGCATCACCAGCAACCACATGGGCAACAACCGCCCGGTGCTCATCGCCAAGTTGAAGGCAGGCTTCATCATCACAGGTACGACGCTAGACGAGCGGCATGGCATGTTGGTCTGGCTGGCCCGCTTTCTGGAACCAGCGCGGGAGCACGGTTTTGAGCGGGCGTTTAGTCTAGGCAGTTTTGCCTAGAGGACTATTTGGCAGACCTGGAAGCCACAAAAACACCCGAATGTTTGCTGATATGGATGCCGCCTTCAGCTTCGATTTTGGCAGCCCATGCTTCACGGAGTTGGTTTACGGCCGTTTCCGGTACGTCCTCATCTGGCTTAATCATGGAAAAGGCATAGGCCAGCAGCGGCTCCACTTCGGTAATCCACAGACTGTCCTCGTACAAATGCAGTGCAATCGTGTCGAAGTAAGGCTCCAGGATGGCACGGCCGTTTTCCAGCCGAAAGGCCAACCTTTCACCCTGCCCGCGCATCCGTAAAGATGCCACTGTTTGTCTAAGGGAGTCAGGCACCAGGGTTGCCAACTCTGCCATATGTTTGTCTCCGTTGGTGGCAGCGAGGAGACGGCCGTTCGGCTTGAGCACCCGCCGCACCTCAGCCAGCGCCTGGGGCAAATCGGGTACATGGTAGAGCATGTGGTTGGCTACCACCACGTCAAACGTGTCGTCAGCAAAATCCAGCGCCTGGATGTTGGCCGGTTGGAAATCAAAACGATGGCCACTGCCTGCCAATGCTGCCTCCGCCTCGGCCACCATGCCCGGCGACAAATCGGTCAGGGTGATGTGGCAACCCTCCGGGAGACGCGCCACGTTTTCTCGCCACAACCAGCCGGGTCCACAGCCGCACTCCAGCACGCGCATCTCTGGCTCCAGGGCGAGCAGTTCAAACACCCAGGGCTGCCAATCGGTAACGGCCGTGCTAAACCGCCGGTGTAAAGCCGCCCGCGCATCCAGGTTGCTGCTATCGCGGTATTGATTGCGCTGTAGATAGTAAGCGTCTTGAAATAATTTAACTTCGCTCATTGTTCCTCCAGAATTGATGGGTGGTAAGAAGTGGCAAAACCAGATACTTGCCACCTGCAACATTTCACTTTTTACTTCTCTATCCCAAATACAGTTCCAACTCGCTCAATACCCCAGTCCATAAAACTTGTTGGCGATCGCGTTCGGCCACGGTTAAAAATTCATCGTGAAACAAGGTGAGTTCCGTTTCGATAGGGCTAAGCTGGCGCAGTGTTATTTCCGCGTAGGTGTCTTCAGCATCCGTTTCATCCCCCCAACGCCAGGTGAATGCCAACTTTACCGGCTCCGCAATTTCGTGGTAAAGGCCGCTCACCTGATACTTTTTGCCATTGACTGTCTGTAACTCGATCTGGTAATCGCCGCCGGTGCGCAAATCAGTTTCAGCGTGCGACGTTTGCATTTGCTCGTTAGGTCGAAACCATGCCTTGAGCGCCTCAGGGTCTGTCCAGGCGCGAAAGACGCGCTCCGCTGAAGCCTGGTATATGTGGGTCATGGTTAGATTTAATGCTTCCTGGCTCATCAACAACTCCATCAAATTTAAAACTGACGATAATCATATGCGTAAATATGATTTTTAGCATACCATGCGCGTGATCACAAAGCGATCTAGTAACTTGCCGTCAAGACGTGGGCAAGCAATGGGTTAAGCGTCAAGAAAAACGGCCGTGTTCCCATTAAGGTAAAATGGTTAAGAAACTGCTATTTGATCTAAACGGAGAAAACGAATGACGCATAAACGTCTTTTTACTTTGTTCTTAATCTTACTTATGGGTGGTTTGGTTGCCTGCACCGGCGACGCTTTTACAGACCCAACCCCTATCCCGCCACCACCCACCACCGGCAGCGGGGACGATACGGTCGTCATCGACAACACACCAATGCCCACAGATTTACCCGATGAAACGGCCGTAGACCCCACGCCCACGCTCATCCCTACCATGACCCCCACGGCGACGGCGGCGGCAACGGCCGTTACCAACCCACCGGTTCAGGTCATCAACAGCCAGCCACTGCCTGCCACCAGCCGCGACCTACTGTTTTTAGCCGATGGCGCGTTTAAGCAATGGAACCACATCACCGGACAAATCGAACCCATCGTGCCGGGACCCGACCCAAGCAGCCCCAGGCCAGAAAATCCTGATGAGCCAATTATTGGCAGCATCACCGACTATGCCATGAGTGCCGACGGCAAACGGGCCGTCGTGGCTCGCTTGCTTAGCACCGCAACCGCCCCAGACATTGAAAATGTCCAGC
This sequence comes from Promineifilaceae bacterium (SeqCode), assembly GCA_050292445.1. Taxonomy (GTDB): domain Bacteria; phylum Chloroflexota; class Anaerolineae; order Promineifilales; family Promineifilaceae; genus Leptofilum. The sequence continues at coordinate 8,087 of JBNKLQ010000148.1, forward strand.
CAGAGTTCACTTACGAACTGCTTTTTGTAGACATGATCAGCCGCGAGATTTGGACGCTCGTACCCCAGGTAGACAATCTATATCAGTTTGATTTATCGCCTGATGCCCAGCAGCTGACCTTTGTGGCCTCTGGCCTAAACGGCATTCCTGATGCCACCAGCAATGAACCAATCGCTAACAATCTGTACGTGATGGCTACCGGGGGTGGCAACCCTGGCCTTGTGCGCCAGGTGTACAGCTGTCAGCCCCGTTGTATTGGTCCAAAATGGCACGTCGAAAATAACCTGGTCGCCTTTGGCGATGATGTGGGCCTCTGGCTGTACAATATCGCCGCCGATGAACCGGAAATGCTGCTGGAAAATCAAGGCTTCGTCCCTGGCATGGCAGACATTGGCGAAATCTCGATCTATTCGCCGATTGCTTGGGCCAGCAACGGCCGTTACCTCTTGCTATGGCGGGGTCGCTGGGAAGGTGGCTCCCGCGCTGTGCTGGACGTGCCCACAGGCAGTCTGGCCCAAGTGCCGAACTCTTTTGTCTATGCCTCTATCTTTCCCACAGAAGTAAGCTGGATGCCAGATGACCGGCTGTTGGTGTGGCACACGCAAATAGATGAAAACAATACCACCCCTGTGGTGGAACTGTGGCGCTTTGATGTGACCGGTGCCGCCTTACAGCTGGAAGAAACAGCCTCGCTGTCTGACCAACAGATGGGAGTCACGGGTGGAATCCATTTGGAAGACGGCCGTTTTGCCCTTGCCCTCAACGATTCGCCTGGCTTGGAAGGTGAAGCCACCGTCAATCAGGCAGCTGGCACCTATTTGCTCACCTCGCTGGCCGAAACACCAGAGCGGGTCAACAGCTTGCCACCGAATGACCAGGTGTACCGGCAAGCCAATGTGTTCTGGTCGCAAGATGGCAGCGGCGCGCTGCTAACGCAGGCAGACCGTCCCAATCAGCCAAAAATCTTTTATGCCCCTACGGATGGCGAGTTTTTGTATGAGCTAACGGCCGTTTTCGGTCAAAATCCACACGCTTTCCAATGGCAGCCAGAAATCATAGTGCCATAAGTCAAAATAATTAGAGAGTAGGCGTCTAATGAATTATGACGCCGCGAAGAGCATCTGCTGTTTTACACCTCATTTTTTGCTTCTTCCTCTCAATAGGCTGCAGGGAAACGGCCGTTCTCCAAGAAACGGCCGTTTCCCAGGCAGTCCCCACAGAATCCATCACCACAGCAACAGCCGTTCCCACTACTATCAATACGCCTTCACCTATCCCCACTAAACCAGCCTCAACAGCAACAGCGGAGCCAACAGTCACGCCGCCGCCCAACGCCACGCCAATCATCTGGCAACAGATGGCCAAAATGCCCAGCGCTCGTTCAGAAATGTCGGCCGGGGTAATAAACGGCCGTATCTACGTGCCGGGCGGCCGGGGCAATGGCTATGATCAGTCTACCGCGCTGGAAATGTACGATCCGACCACCGATACCTGGACTCGCGTTCCCAGTATGCATCAACCATGCAGCGGCTTTGGTGCGGCCGTTTGGGATGGCAAAATCGTTGTTGCGGGGGGTGAACTTCTCTCTCCTTTGGCCATCATCGACCCCATTGAGATTTTTTGATCCCGAAAAAAACCGCTGGGAAATGGCAGATGTTTCTCTGCCCGTTCCCCTGCACGGTCTGCCCATCGCCATTCTCAATGATGACCTATATTTACTGGGCGGTTCTGGTCGGGCTGGAGATGTTTCTAACCGGGGACGCGCCTATCGGTATCACCTCGACTTCCCCTAATTTCCTACGGTCCGCAACTGCCGATTCCTCTCTGTGCCTTCTTGCCTAGTGACATTAGGCTATAGGTAACTAATCTCCCTTCTTTTATGCTTATGAAGTCAAAGCTAACAATCGCGAGTTGCTTTTCCACGGCCATCCTTACATTTTGAATAGAGCAAGCGATTTTTCATCTTTACTTTTTTGTCTATTGAAGGGAAAAATGCTGCAAACCTTATCGTCAATTTTAAGCAAGCCCCAGTGTGTGGACCCAGACAAGACGCGCATAGCGCAGTTGGTCTGGGGAATGTCGCTGATCTTTCTTGTTGGCACCATCTTTGTCAATATCCTTTATACTTTCAACATTCCCAAAGATTGGGGGATTTCTCTTACTGTCTTTGTTATCGTAGCAAGTTTCACCTTGGGCACCCTCTATTTATTAAGACAAGAACGACTCACGTTAGCTAGCCATCTGTTCACCATTAGCTTCTATTTAGGCGTGCTGATTAACGCCTATTTTTATGGCGGTATTCGCAGCGCCAGTGGTGCGGCCTTTATTATCCTTTTAATCATTTCCGGCATACTTTTGGGCACACATGCTTTGTTTGGCTATCTGGCCCTTTCCCTGGCATCAATTTTCGTACTGTATCAACTGGAATTTGTGGGCTTCATCGCAAACACGACCATGAGTCCCGTACAAGTAACAGACGTGGGCATGACCATGGCCGCCCTGAGCATTGCCGGTTTTCTTTTATACGTGGCGATTGGAAGTATTGAAAAAGGATATAGTTTACTCAACAATGCCCTGTCTAAGCTGCAAAAAACAACCGTCTCCAAGCAGTATGTCGATAACATTATTGCAGCACTGCAAGATATGCTTTTTGTCATCACGCCAGAGCTGCGCATTGAAAAAATCAATCAGGCCGTCACAAACTTGCTGGGGTATGATGAGGCAGATTTACTAGGCCAGCCTATACAAATGGTCCTGGCCCCGGAAGAACGCTTTCCCTTACAAACGCCTCTCACCTTAGAGTCCCCCTACTTTTCTATGCGCGGTCAAGAGATGAAGCTGTTGGCTAAGGATGGGCGTGTGTTGGTTACGGCCGTTTCCACCGCCATCATGCAAGAAGACGCAGAGGCCGACAATCCGCGTATCGTTTGTGTCGCCAACGATATTACCCAGCGCAAACAGTTTGAAATTGAGCTAAAAACCGCCAAAATTGCCGCCGAAAAAGCAGCCAAAGTCAAGTCTGAGTTTTTGGCTAGCATGAGCCATGAAATTCGCACCCCCCTCAACGCCGTTTTAGGCATGACCAGCCTGCTGCTAGACACACCGCTTACAGCCGAGCAAGAAGATTACATCACAACAGTCCGCACCAGTGGCAGCGGGCTGTTGTCTGTCATCAACGACATCCTTGACTTTTCCAAGATCGATTCAGGCAAATTAGAGCTTGAACAAGAAGCGTTTATTTTGCGGGATTGTGTAGAAGAAGCAGTAGATCTGCTCAGCTCTGAAGCCAGCGCCAAAAATATTTATCTTAACACCTTCATCGAGCCAGATGTGCCGCTGCTCATCGAGAGCGATGTCACGCGATTGCGCCAAATTTTGGTTAACCTTTTAGGAAATGCCGTTAAATTTACAGCTGAAGGAGAAGTGAACCTCTGGGTGGGAAGCCAGGAAAAAGATAGTCACTACGAACTTTCCTTCATGATACGAGATACGGGCATCGGCATTCCGCAAGATCGTGTAAAAAATCTATTTGAGCCGTTCCACCAGCTTGATGCTTCGACAACGCGCAAGTTTGGCGGCACCGGCTTAGGCTTAGCCATTTGCAAGCAGCTGACCAATTTGATGGGGGGCGAAATCTGGCTGGAAAGTGAGCCGAATCAGGGTGCTACTTTTCACTTTACGATTCAGGCAAGTGCCTCTGCGTCAGCCCAGCCTCCCTCACAAATCCATCCTCCCAAATTTGCCGGGAAGCGCGTCCTGGTGGGTCATCCAAACCTCACAAACCGTGTGATGCTCAACCGTCAACTGGGTCAATGGGGCCTGGAGGTTGCCTGTGCCGGTTCTACGCAGGAATATTTGCGCACCCTGAAAAATCAGCCTGCTTTTGACCTTTTGCTGCTTGATTGCGGACTGTTTCAGGCTGAGGGAACGCAATTTCTGCAAACGATTGAAAAATCCACGCCCAACCGTTCTGTCTTGCTACTGTTGCCTTTGGGCCAGGAATGTATCGTTGCAGAAAAGTTTCCCAAAATAGTTACGCTCAATCGGCAGCACCGTCTCGATCAACTATTTCAACAGCTTAATGACATGTTTACCAGGCATCAGGAAAACGGCCGTTCCTCAAAAGCTGTCTCTTCGAAATCACAATTCAATAGTGCCCTGGGAAAAGAACATCCACTGCGTATTTTGCTGGCCGAAGACAATCTCATCAACCAAAAAGTAGCCCTACGCATGTTAGAACGCCTGGGGTACATGGCCGATATTGCCGCCAACGGTCAAGAAGCGGTAAATGCCCTTTCCCGTCAGCCGTATGATCTAATTTTGATGGATATTCAAATGCCAGAAATGGATGGACTTCAGGCTGCCCAGCACATACGCCAGGAATGGCCGGCAAACCAGCAGCCGCGCATCGTGGCCATCACCGCTAACGCCCTGACCGGAGATCGGGAAACGTATCTGGCCAGCGGCATGGATGATTACGTGAGCAAGCCGATTAAAGTAGAAGAATTGAAGCGCGTTTTACAAAGTAGTGAAGCAATCAAACATCATGAGTAGAAAGGGAAACGGCCGTTTCCTCGTCCTCCTTCTCCCGCCGCCAACTGCCCAAAATCGTCAAGAATACACCCAAGTGAATCATGACATCCGCCACATTAAAAACACCCTGGCGCAGTGGCGTCTGGATAAAATCCAGCACTTCCCCCACAAAAATCCGGTCCACCAGATTGCCTAACGCGCCACCAATGAGCAAAGCCAGTCCCACCCGCAGCAGCCACGCCTGCCGGGGCAGCCGAACGAGATAAACAAACAACCCTACCAACAGCAACAGCGTCAGCCAACCTACAACAGGCCCAATACCCTGAAACAGCCCAAAAGCAATGCCGCGATTATAGGCAGCTCGCAGCGTCAGCCAGCTGTTTAGCCGGGTAATGCCGTGCTCCGCCAGATACGCCGCCGCCCACCATTTAGACAAACGATCCGCCAAAAAAGCCAGGGCAATCACCAGATAAATCATTCCAACTCGCTCTCAGATGCATCTTCTGTTTCAGCAGCAGCTTTGGCCTGCTCTGCCGCTGCTTCTGCTGCTAAATATTCTTCTTCTGTTAGGTACCGGCCACCGGAAATCTCGTGGCTCACCATCTGGTAATTACCGTCTAGCTGCACGACCGTTTGGATGCGCCGAAAACAGCGGCTGTCCACAATTGTTTTGTGCCATTCGTAGCCACTGCCCGTATTTTGTAAATCGTGCTGCTTGTCCGCCCGTACCTTTACCCGCGTGCCACAGTTGTCACATTCCACATAAAAATAGATGCCCTGCTTATCGACATACTTTTCCGGTTCGCCCCCGCCAAATAACTTCTTCAAAAATCCCATCTCACCTTCTCCTTTAAAAATAGGGCGCTGATTTGCCTGATTATCCTGATCAGGGGATCAGGCAAATCAGCGTCCTGTTTTTCGTGCCGTGTTCCAGATATTCCGCAGCAACCTACCACGATTATAGCCCAACTTTTTTCGCTTCAACTTGCCCCTTCACCATCTCCTTCAGACATGCTAAACTTGCATTATGTCCACCGATGAATTTTGGCAGACGCTTGATGATGCCACCAACCCCACCGCCTACAAGCCGCTGCGTAATCCGCACATCATCGTGTCGCGGCTACAAACCAGAACGGAACCTTATTACGTTATCAAGGAACCGGAAACCAAATCATACCTGCGGCTAGGCGAAGAGGATTACGCGCTATGGTGGCAGATGAACGGCCGTAAATCCATCAAAGACCTCCTATTCTACAGCCTCAAACGGTACAAAACGCTCCCCATTGGCCACCTCACGACGTTGATTGGCGAGCTGAAAGACGGCCGTTTCCTGCAAACATCCAACGTCAAACTGTACGATCAGATAGAAGCCGAGCTGGCCGCCCGCGCCCCCGCCAGCCGGGGCCAAAAATTGCTACAACGCTTCCTTTACACCGAAATCGCCACCTCCGGCCTTGAAGACTTTTTCACCCCGCTGTACCAACGGCTCAAACCACTCTTCTGGCCACTGGCGCAAACGCTGCTGTTTTTGTTAGTTTTAGTGGGCGGTTTCCTCTTTGGCCTTAGCTACTTTTTGGGTAATTACAATATCACCGGCAGCGGCCTCGGCGTACTGACCCTGCTCGTGGCCAACCTGCTGGTGATTGGCCTGCACGAGACAGCCCACGGCCTGGTCACCAAACACGTCGGGCGCGAATTGGATCGGGGTGGCTTTTTGCTCTACTGGGGCTTCCCCGCCTTTTTTGTCGATACCCGCGACACCTGGCTGTCGCCTCGGCTAGACCGCATCAAGGTGTCCTGGGCCGGACCGTATTCCGGGCTGATGCTGGGTGGGCTAGTGGGCATGGTGCTTACGGCCGTTTCCGCCTACTCACCCCCTGAATTTCAACAAACCCTTTTGGCCACCTTCCTCTTCCAAATTGGTTTTTTGGCCTACCTTAGCGTCATTGTCAACCTCAACCCGCTGCTAGAGCTAGATGGTTATTTTATCCTCATGGATTGGCTGGAGATGCCCGGCCTGCGCGACCGCGCCTTTCACTTTTTGCGCCATGAAGCGTGGCCCAAGCTGCGCGAAACTGGTTCCCCACTCAAATTTTGGCA
>JBNKLQ010000149.1:0-14664 GCA_050292445.1 Promineifilaceae bacterium (SeqCode)
CCGGTGATGGCCCGGGCTTACAGCCAGATTGTCTTTGGTTACCTGCGTGATTGTTTTGCAGCAGCACAAACTGGCGAATTTGTTCTGGATCCCAACCAGCCAATCAACATTGTAGAACTGGGGGCTGGGTCTGGACGATTGGCTTATCACTTTTTGCAGACGTTCTTGCCGCGCTATGAGGAATCCCCGTTTGCCAACCATCCCATCCGCTACATCATGACTGATTTTGTGCCGGAGATTTTGGACTTTTGGCAGGGACACGGCCGTTTCCAACCTTACATCGACGCGGGCGTTCTGGATTTTGCTTTGTTTGACGTGATGGAGATGGAACGGCCGTTCACCTTACAACACAGTGGGCAAACCCTCACACCAGACAACGTGAAAAACCCTGTCATCCTCATCGCCAACTACTTTTTCGACAGCATTCCTCAGGACAGCTTTGTTATTGAAGATGGTTTGCTGTGCCAAAATTTGCTGACACTCACCAGCAGCCAACCGGAGCCTGATTTGGCCGATCCCACTATTTGGGATCGCCTGGAATTGCATTACGAGCCAATCCCACTGGAAAAATCATTTTACAACGAGCCGCTTTACAACCAAATTCTGGATGATTACGAGGCGGCGCTGCCCGATGCTAACTTCTCATTTCCGAATATTGGGTTGGATTGTGTACGCTATTGGCAAGGGTTTGGCAACGGCCATCTCCTGCTTCTCACCAGCGACCGAGGCTACACTTTGCCTGATTCTCTTCTTGGCCAGTCCGATCCACTGCCCAATTTACACGGCAGCTTCTCGTTGATGGTCAATTATCATGCGATAAGCGACTATTTTTCGCGTAGCGGTGGCGTTGTGTACCAGGTACCGCATTACCAGGACAATATTCAGGTCTTGGCTTACCTTTTAGGCCAGAATCCACAGCAAGCACAGGAAACACACCTAGCTTTTGCCAACGCAGTGGGCAAGGGCGGCCCAGATGATTTCCACGCATTGAAAAGTGTTGTGGAAAGGCAGTATGACAAAATGAGTTTGTCGCAGCTGTTGAGCTTTCTGCGCCTCTCTGGTTGGGACGCTTCTGTCTTTGCCGATTGCCTGCCTTATTTTCGGGAGCAAGTCGCGCGGGCTGACCTCGTTTGGCACGATGACATCGTTGAAGCGTTACAAAATATTGAGCAACATTACCTGCCTCTCAGTCAACCAGATAGCCTCCTCACTCAAATCGAAAAACTTCTAAACGAAATCAGTCGCTAAATTGGGCTTGACATAACATATGTTTTTCACTAATATATAGATACCGATAAGTAAGCATTATTGGTATCTATACTAATTGGAGCAATTTTATGCCTGACCAAACCAGAGACCTCATCATTCCGCAAAAAACATCAATCGAGGCGCAGAAAACAAAAAATGATCTGGCGCGTGCCGGTGAGGCAGCTAACCAGGTCGCCGCTGACTACTTATTTGCAGATTATCGTCAACGCCGCGCAGATCGGACTATTCGCACGCAAACGGCCGCTTTGCAGCTTTGGGTTCAATATCTGGCCACCGTAGGCGCAGCCAATGAGCTGTTGGCCGAAGCGGAGGCGTGGGCTCTGGCCTATTTTGCAGATGACGTGCTGGAATCGCTGGCCGACCATGCAGAGTCTCAAGGATTGGCGGTTACGATTATTTTGGCGGCTCATTACTGCCAGCATCTATCGGCTGCCTGGCAAGGTGTTACCTGGGGGCTGGTTGAAGGGTTTGTGAAGTGGCTGCTGAATCAAGGCTACAGCATGTCCAGTGTAAACAACCGTCTCTCAGCGGTTAAAGTGTATGCTCGGTTAGCGGCTAAAGCAGGAACGGTTTCGCCAGATGAACATGCGCTTATCCGGGAAGTTCGCGGTTATGGCAGCACGGAAGGTAAACGAATGAACAGTACCCGCAACAAGAAACGTATCGGTTATAAAAAAGAAGATGCAATTGTGCTAACGGCCAAACAAGCCCGTCGCTTGAAAGCTGAACACCCCCCTACCCCCCAAGGCATTCGTGATCGATTGCTCGTTTGCTTGCTACTAGATTTGGGCTTGCGGGCCGGTGAGGTTTCTGCACTCAAAGTTGAGGATTTCACAGGAGATGGTTACGTGACGGTTTACCGGCAAAAGACAGATACTACCGACCGTATGGCACTTTCTGCGGATATTACGGCCGTTTTAACTGATTACCGTAGGTATATGCGAAAAAGTGGCGAGTTACTGCGCGGTAGCCGCAAAAATGGCAAGCTCACCGACCATATCATGTCAATACGAGCAATTGGGGCGCGGGTCAAAATCCTAGGGCGTGACATCCTGGGCATTTGGGAGCTGAGTCCCCATGATTTGCGTCACACCTGGGCCACCCAGGCGGCCAAAGAAAGCAATCCATTTGTGCTGCGTGATGCTGGTGGTTGGACCAATATGCAAACACCCAGCCGATACGTGGAAAAAGCCAAAGTTGTCAATGAGGGGATTCGTTTGGATTATTGATACCTGACAAAAGGAAAAAAGTATGACAATCTCTCAATTTTTTCCCCAAACGGCCCAACGGCCGTTACAAAACCTCTACCTGAATCACAATCTGCGCCAAATGGTTGCTGCCCAGCATCGGCCGTTTGTCTATGCCAATTTTGTCACGAGTTTAGACGGCCGTATTGCCATCCCCCATCCCACCAAGCCCGGCCTAAAAGTGCCGGAGAACATTGCCAACGACCGGGATTGGCGGCTGTTTCAAGAATTGGCCGCCCAGGCAGATTTGATCATCAGCAGCGGGCGCTACCTGCGCGATTGGGCCGATGGGCGCGCCCAGGAAATATTGCGCGTGGACGATCCCGCCTTTGCCGATTTGCGCGACTGGCGCGAGGCCCAAGGACTCAAACCACAGCCAGACATTGCCATTATCAGCGGCAGTTTAGATTTTCCTATCCCAGAAGTGCTGACGGAAAACGGCCGTCGTGTCATTGTTTTTACCACGGCCAACCCAGACCCCACTCGCGCCGCAGAAATTGAAACTCAGGCAGGCCATTTATTTGTAGCTGGAGAAGATTCGGTTTCTGGGGAGAAAATAGTGCAAATAATAGCGGATTTAGGTTACCAGACGGTTTATTCCGCTGCGGGTCCGAGGATATTGCATTTGTTACTAGCTGGCGGCGTCCTGGATAGGCTTTATTTGACGCAGGTGGGAAGATTGCTGGGAGGTTCGCCGTTTTCGACTATTTTAGAGGGGGATTTGTTGGAAACGGCCGTTGATGCCCAGCTTCACACAATTTACTACGATCCACTGGCGCTAGACGGCCTAGGGCAGCTGTTGCTGGCCTATGACATTGTTTTGTAAATAGGCTCACACAATACTTCCCGTAACAAAAACAGGCCATCATCATTTTCACATGATGATGGCCTGTTTTATTTTGTAGAGCCGCCATAAGCGGTTCTACTCAGCCAATTAAAAGCTACTTACGGCCGAAACTGGAAGTTCGCAACGTGGTCTGTGCCATCATCTAGTTGCATCACCAGTTGCCGACAGGTTCCAGCCCAACTGCTATCAGTTTGCCACGGATAGTTGTAAAGATCGGTGGCATTGTGATAGCTGAGACCGCTGTTTCCTGGTGAACTGGTTGGCGTGAGTGGCCCGATGGGCTCCAGCGTAGTGCAGTCAATTTCCTGCGAGGCCGGATAATCATTGGCAAAGATGTCTAAGCCACGATAGCCGTTCAGGCTGAAGATAACCGGTATGGTTCTTCTCGCCCAAGCCCGATTCACCTGCGGTGGATTCTTGACGGCCCCGAAGAAACCACTGAAATCGTAGATACACGATAGCCCGACGTCATCAATCTGGGCATACCAGTCAAAGTCAGAGGTTGTTGGATCGTAGTAGTGCCACCGCAATTGCAAGTTGCTCATACCGGCATAAGGTGTCAGGTCGATGGAGACAGCTTCACCAGTCGTACCACGGAAACTACCATGATCCTCATTCCAGCTCAGGAGATTGGTCCAGGTAGCGCCGCCGTCCGTGCTGATGTCCAGGTCTAAGAAATCGCGTCCAGCAAAGTTCTGGTAGTTAGCCAGATAGTGGAGCGAGATCTCGTCGTACGTGTGCCAGTCGCTGAGATCGAAAGCGTAGGTACGGAATTCCGTGTCATATTGGACCGAACCTGCGGCATCACTTGAAGCTGTGGCCGCATCACCTGTGCCCCCAGTGTAGTTGCCGGATTCGCCAGCATCTGCGATGGTGCCCCAAACAACCCCACTGCCTTCATTGTCTACAACTTGCCAACCAGGCGGCAGACCTCCGTTGAAGTCAGCGAGAGGTCCATTGCAGCTTAAGGCAAACGGTGGCAGCACAGTCAATGAGACTGACACAGATGCGGTAGGGGTTACCGGGTCATTGCTGTCGATACACAAGTTCGCGGAATAATCCCCAGGTGCAAGCCCCGTGGAATCAAACGTCACGTCAACGGCCGTTGATCCCAAAGGAATCGTGCTGCCCACATCCGGCGAGACACTGAGCCATGATACATCAGCTGGTGTTGTGCAATCTGTATCCGTTTCATTGATGGACCAATCCAACGGGCTGGCACCATTGTTTGTAATGGAAACAGACTGACTGGAAACGATACCTGCGCCTTGCGCAGCGCTGATTGTGGTAGGCTCAACAGCCAGGGATGGCGGACCAGCCTCGACACACGTCAGGGCAATATCATCTACCTGAGCATACCAGTCAAAACCATCACCAAAGTAACGGAAACGGACGCGAGTATCAGGTAACCCAGCATAAGCAGACAGATTTACGGAAAAGTCTTCGGGTTCGTGGTCTTCATCCCAGCTCAACTCAGTAGTCCAGGTGGAACCATTCCATACATCAACCTCGAAGCGGTCATTTCCATTGGTTGTGATGTCACGATAGTATGCTTTTGCATCTAGAACAACCGCGCCCCACCCGGAAAGATCGGTTAGCGGTGTCCATAATTCGGTGTCATATGGCACAGCCGGGAATCCAGTTGCATCACTGTCAACACAGGCTGCTTCCCCGGTGCCATTGGTGAGGTTAGCGATTTCACAGGCAGCATCCGCTGTGGTCGTCCAGACAACTCCAGTTCCCTCATTGTCTACAACTTGCCAGCCAGACGGAATACCTTGTTCAAAACCAATGGCTGGCCCGTTACAGATCAGAACTTCTGGGGGTTCCACCGTGAGCGTGACGGGCACTTGCACCTGCGGTGTGGCTGTGTCGTTACTAGCCACACACAGATTTGCTGTGTAATCTCCAGGTACCAGCCCTGTTGAATCGAAGGAAACATTAACGGCCGTTGTATCCAAAGGAATCGTCGTGCCTGCATCTGGCGAGACACTAAGCCACGGGACATCGGCGGGTGACGTACAAGTAGTATCTGTTTCCGCTATCGACCAGTCCAAATTGCTACCGCCACTGTTGGTGATTGCAAGTGCCTGTGTGGTGACAAAGCCTGGGCCTTGTGAAGCAGAAAGCGACCCTGGCGAAACGTCAATAACAGGGGCTGTGGCTGTGCCACAAGTTAAGTTCACATCATCTACTTGAGCATACCAGTCAAACCCATCCCCAGAGTAGCGGAAGCGTACCTGGATGCCTGGCTGCCCAACATAGGCAGACAGATTCACGGAAAAGTCTTCGGGTTCGTGGTCTTCATCCCAGCTCAGTGCGTTGTTCCAGACAGAGCCATCCCACACATCGACCTCAAATCGGTCATTGCTGCCGGTTGAAATATCACGATAGTACCCTTTTACGTCGAGGGCAGCGGTGCCAAATCCACTGAGATCGAACGGATTTGAAACCAGCTCAGTGTCGTACGGAACGGCAGGTGAGCCTCCAGCGTCACTGTCGGCGCAGGCGGCCTCCCCACTACCATTGGTGAGGTTACCAACACCACAAGAAGCATCAGCCGTTGTGGCCCAAACGATACCTGCACCACCAGTGTTGTCAACGACTTCCCAATCTGCGGGAATACCATCTTCAAATTCGACGACGGCACCGTTACAAATCATTGTGGCAGCCTGGGTGGTGAAGCTAAAGGTGGTAGACGTGTTGTTACCGCAAACGTTGTCTGCCGTCACCCGCCAATAGTAGGTTGTGCTGGCGAACAGCGGCGTGGCTGCGGTGTGGCTGGTGCCGGCGACCGTCGCCGAGTAAACAATGTTGCTAAAGCCAGGATCGTCGGAAACTTCGACGAGGTAGCTGCTGGCCTGCGCAACGGCCGTCCAGCTGAACGATGGCTTAAAGGAAACATTTGTAGCGCCATCGGTTGGGGTAAGGAGATCGGGTGCGGCGGGAACGGCCGTATACAGATTCAGATCAACGGACCGGTTCCGCGTACCTACTGTGGAATCAGCAGCAATGTCAAGCGTGTAGTTACCAGCAGTCGCGCTACCTGTATTGCCAATGGTGAGCACACTGGTGCCGGGAGGTAAAACCGGGTTCGAGCTGAATGTAGCCGCTGTGCCAGTTGGATTACCGCTTACACTCAGGGTAACGGCATCACTGTAGCCCAGGATGGATAAGACATTTACATCATATACTGCATCTGCTGGGGCACAAATGTCCTGGCTGTTTGGTGTTACATCCAATGAGAAGGTAGGTGTCTGGGCACAGTTGTAACAGACAATGGCAAAATCCTGATCTGTGCCATCGCCGCTATTAGGCACACCGTCACCCGCGATATTAAAACCGGTTACGGTAATCTCAATCGCGCCATTGGTGCCAGGTGGTAGGAAGATGGCTTCATAGTTATTGAATGGATCGGCCGTACCGCCAGATACACTCCATTGACCTGAGAAGACATTGCCCAGGTAAGTTGTGCCATCGATAGTTGATGCCAGATTCAGATCATTGACCTGTGGGCTGGTGCCAACGGCCCCAGGCGCGTCGGTATAGGCCAACACAATACGCACAGGTCGGGACGGGTCGGCAGCTGCGCCTTCCCAGGTCCAGGTCTCGCCGCTGTTGTCAAAGATGACAGATTGATCCAGCAGATATTTGGCCGCATCATCAAACATATCAGACATGTTAGGCATACCATAACCCTGGCTGTTGCTCGGCAAGGTGTCATTGGCGTCCACGCCAGTCAGATAAGTGGGATGAGCAATCAGGTACGCTTTCATTACGGCCGCACTGGGAGATGCGACGCCATAGGTAGTTTCCAGCCAGTTGTAGGCCAACGAAGTAACACCAGCAACGGCAGGAGTAGAATGACTTGTACCAGAGGAAGAGGCAAAAACGGTCTGCCCAGAGGGCCGGTATTGATCACATACGCTGGACCCATTGTAAGCGGCATTGGTGCTGGCTGTGCCCTGGATATGCGTACCGGGGGCAATTACTTCTGGTTTTATACGGCCGCCCGGTGCGGGACCACGGCTGGAAAAGCTGATGACATCCATCGCGTTATCAGCACCTGTGGAGCTAATGAGACAGCCATCTGTCCAGAGGCCATCTTCGTCAGAAGGACGCATATTCTCCGAGGCACCAACGGTAATCATATTCTTTCCGTTGCCGGGTGAACCAATGGTAGCCGCGCTTGGGCCGGAATTACCTGCCGAAAAGACAAAAATCATTTGCTGGTTGCCAGCCTCGGTCAGATCTGCGTCGCGGGTACCGGCATCAAACGCCTGGGATGAGTCATCGTAAGTGCCCGCACAGCCAGAGCAGCCCCAAGAGTTGCTGCTAATCTGCGCGCCGTTGTCCTGAATACTTTGAATCAAACCAGCATCAGTGCCACCGCAGCCGCTCAAATCGAATGATGGGCCAAAAATACGGGTGCCAGCAAAACGGCCGAAAGGATTAATACCCAGGCCACGTTGAAATCCAAGCGGATCGCGGAAGGGGAAACCACCAGTCGTATCATAACCGCCAGCGATGCTTACGTTTATGTGCCCGTGCCCATCTACCCCCTCACCGGTAGCAGCACTAGTACAGTTGGCTACATAGCTGAGGCGTGTCGGGTTACTGATGTCGCCAAGCTGATGCAGTGTGTAGTCACCTGAATTGACCGTGCCGTTGCCAATCCCATCATCCGTTACGTCTACAATTGGATAGTCAGCCGGATTTGTGCTGAAGCCATAGCCGGACAACCAGGGCAGATAGCCTGGACCAGAAGGCCCAGATTGATCGCCATTGAAGTTGCCAGCGAGAATCTGTCCTTGAACCTCATCCAGAAGCTCGCGCTCCATCCGTTCCTCAATCCAATAAACGTCTGGCAAATTGGAGATGGCTTCAATGTCGCCCAGGCGCATAGTAAAATCGGCATTTTGGAATGCCAGCACTGGTGTCCAGGCCGTGTTTTGGTTGGTAGCCATGGCCTGTATGCTCTGTTCGCTATCTTCTTGACGCTTGTGCGTGACCATTTGAACGACGACCCTCACTGTCTCATCCGGATTTGTACTTGCATCCAGCCTCGCAGAAAGAGCCTGCCCAACCTTTAACGAGGTAGGAAATGGTTGACTAAATTGTAAAATATTTCCTTCAGCAATCATTCGATCTAGAAGCTCGCGGCTGTTGCCATTGGCCCAAAGTAGATAGCCATTTGTGGCAATGTATTGCATGAGTTTTGCCCCAGTGCTTTCCACTTCGTGCAGCCACTCTTCTTTGATTGGGCCAACAAACTGGATTAGGTGCAGGGATTCCTCATATTGCGCTGCAGCTGTTGCGGATGCCGATGCTGCAGGCTGTGCCAGCTGCGTATCAATTGACACCTGGTCAAATAGCAGCTGATCCATATCGTTGACTACAAGTTGGGAACGCACGTCCGCCGGAAGTGCATTTAGCGTCGTTTCGCTAACGCGGTATAAGGCAAACGAACCATAATCGTGCCACAATGACACGCCATCATCGCTGGTATCGAGCACACCGGAAGGTGCTATTACTTTGAGAGTAGGTTCATCGTTGAGGTTGTTACTAGCAGAGAGATTATCTGGGGAAGCAGTTACTATAAGGATGATTAGCATGGCAATTATAAATAAAAAATGCCAAACTTTAACCTTAGGAATATTTCCTACTGATTCTATGCGCATTTAAGACCCTCCATACGTCTAGGATGCTGTTATTAATTTTTAGGATATTAGTGGTAGAGACGCAGCCTAAAAGGATTTAAACAATAAGTCACCTCCTTCTTCACGCAAAAGGCTCAGGTCAGGTTTTGATGCTGGCTGCAATGGATCTGGGCATTATTGAAGACAGTCCATGGAGAATCGATTGGGGACTGTGCATCTTTTTTGAAAAACGATGTTTGATTTAGCTTACTGCTCGATGAAGATATTTATTGACCAATTAGGTCAGTGGATTCATTATGTACTGCAAAAATGGTGAAATCAAGCCATTACGATGAATTTGGTACTATCTTCTAGAAATTTTGACGTTACAAATCACCTGACGTAGCTTCGCAGCAGCACGGCCGTTTCCCCTGCTGTTACCGTAAATTCCCCCATCGCGGCTGGCAACAGCACAAAGCGCACGGCTGACAGCGCCAAGCCATTGACGGTAACAACACCCTCCGTCACTCCCCAAATTTCCAACGTTTCGCCCGTACAGTTTCCCTGAAAGGTTGCCCCGGCGGTCATTTCTACTCGCTCCGTGACAAAATAATCTGTTTCACAAAGCAGCGAGCGGATGACGCCATTTTCGCTGACGATCGGTTTCGGGGCACAAAGCGAAGGGGAAATCTGCTCAAAGTTGATCACATCTAACGCTTTGTCTACATGTAGCGGCCGTGGCTGCCCATTTGCCCCTGCCCGTCCCCAATCATAGACACGATAAGTGGTATTGGAGTTTTGCTGAATTTCGGCAATGAGCAAACCACCCATTATGGCGTGAAGGGAACCAGCAGGAACACAAACATGATCGCCACGTTTTACAGATAGTTTATGTAAATAGTTGTTTAGTTGATCTTCTTTAATGGCTACGCGAAATTCTTTCGCGTTGATTTGATGAGAAACACCCAGAATAATTTCTGCATCTGGTTCAGCGTGCAAGACCACCCACATTTCGGTTTTCCCTAATTCGTTTCCTTCATTGGCCAAAGCATAATCATCCTGTGGATGCACCTGCACGGATAACGGCCGATTTGCGTCCAACAATTTTATGAGCAACGGGAACTTCCCCCGCTCCTGTGCCCAGGCGGAACGGCTACCAATCAGATCTAATCCCAATTCTTCATGGAGTTCAGTAAGGAGCCTGCCTTGGAAACGGCCGTTTGCCACCCGCGTCGTGCCATCTTCATGCCCAGCAATCTCCCAACTCTCGGCAATCACCCCTTCTGATGGCAGTTTGCGGCCCAGTTTTTCTAGGCTGCGTCCTCCCCAAATATAATCTTTTAAAACCGGTTCAAATAGCAAAGGATACAGATCTTTGGTCATTCAACGTGTCTCCATCTCTAAATTAGCAAATCAACTCGCCAAGTTTTTGGCGATGTCCCTATCTTACTATACAATTTTTTCCACTACTATCATCTCATGTTTTCCTAAAACAAGAAGGAGGAAGAAATGGAGCGCAGAGAATTTTTGGGCATGGCTACAAAAGGTGCTGCTGGCGCAGCGCTGATCGGTTTAGCCGGATGTCAGTCCGAGGAAACCCCAGAAGTTGTCGAACAGGCACAAGAAACAGCCCAGGAGGTTCAAGACGTCATTGCTCAGGAGTCGGGATTTCCCGAAATTACCTGGGAAATGGCCACAAGCTGGCCATTGGCTTTAGATACCATTTATGGTGGTGCTGAAATTTTTGCCAACCGCCTGAGCCAAATCACAGGCGGCAAATTCACAGTACTTCCTCGTGCTGCCGGCGAATTAGTTGGCGGAACGGAAGTACTGGATGCTGTGGAATCTGGAGCACTGCAAATTGGCCATACGGCGTCCTACTATTACACAGGAAAAAGCCCAGCAACTGCTTTTGGCACAGCGCTGCCATTTGGCCTCACAGCCCGGCAACAGAATGCCTGGTTATACGAAGGCGGCGGGCTGCAATTAATGCAAGATTTTTATGCAGGGCGCTTCAATATTATCCAGTTCCCGGCGGGCAACACCGGTGCGCAGATGGGCGGTTGGTACAACAAAGAAATCAATACGGCCGCTGACTTTGAAGGCCTGAAGATGCGTATCCCTGGACTGGGTGGTCAGGTTTATGACCGTCTGGGCGCTACTGTGCAGGTTATTCCTGGCGGTGAAATTTTCCAAGCATTGCAAACAGGTGCGATTGACGCCACTGAATGGGTCGGCCCATATGATGATTATAAATTGGGCTTCCATACAGTTACCAAATATTACTATTATCCAGGCTGGTGGGAACCGGGACCAACGCTAGAAGTGCAAATCAACCTGGACGAATATAACAAACTGCCCGAAGAGTACAAGGCAGCTGTTCAAGCAGCGGCGGTTGATGCCAACATGGGCATGCTAGCCCGCTACGATGTGAAGAACATTGGTGCCCTGGCGCAAATCCGTGACGAGTCTGAGGTTGAATTACGGCCGTTCTCCGATGAAGTTCTTAGTGCGGCTCGCGATGCGTCCTTTGCCCTCTATGATGAGTTCAGCCAGCAAGACAGCGACTTCGCCGCCATCTTCACTCCGTGGAATGATTTCCGGCAAAAAATCAGCGAATGGCACGGCTTCAATGAACTAACTTACCTGAACTACGTTGGCAACGCTTAATTTGCCTAATCAAGTATAAAAAAAGGGATGTGCTCGAAAAGCACATCCCTTTTTTGCTTTTAGACAGGTTTTCTCTAACCAGCCAGCTCAATCAGCCAGGTTACCGTGGCTGGGAAAAACATAACAATCAACAAACCTATCCCCTGCAAAACCATAAACGGAATGGCCCCCTTATGAATATCTGAAGTTTGCACTTCATCTGGTTTTACACTTTGCAAGTAAAATAAGGAGAAGCCAACCGGCGGCGAAATAAACGCCATATTCAAATTGATGGCCATCATCACGCTGAACCAAACCAAATCAACCCCCAAAGCGATGGCTGCCGGGACAAAAATAGGCATCACAATAAAGCTAATTTCCAAGAACTCCAAATTAATTCCCAAAAGGAAAACGGCAATATTAGCCACAACAATAAAACCCCAGAACCCACCCGGCAATGAAGTCAAAAGCTCCTTGGCAAAGCGCTGTCCACCTAATTGATCGAATATCAAACCAAAAAACGTTGAACAAAACAGAATCATCAGGACCAATGCAGTGATATTGGCCGTTTGCCGTCCGGCCGTTTTAAGAACCTGCCAATTCATATTCTTATTCAAAAGTGCTAGCAGGCAGGCCCCAGCAGCCCCCACTGCTCCGGATTCCGTAGGCGTAGCCCGGCCGGTAAAAATACTGCCCAAAACCAGAAAAATTAAGAATAACGGAGGCACCACAGAAACCAAAGTCTTCCGGGCCAAAGCCCAGCCATGCAATGTACGGGCCTCTAGCGGCAACGCAGGCGCATCTTCAGGACGAACAATGGCTACATAAATCACATAAAGCGCATATAGACCCGCTAAAATCAACCCAGGAATGAGCGCACCCAAGAATAGATCGCCTACCGAAACCCCTACCTGGTCGCTCAGAACGACGAGTACCAGGCTGGGTGGCAGAAGCTGAGCCAGAGTCCCCGTGGAGATAATAATGCCTGTGGCCAGCTTATGCTCATAGCCATAACGCACCATGATTGGCAGCGACAAAATGCCCATCACAATGACGGTGGCCGCCACAACGCCCGTAGCTGCTGCCAGAAGCGTGCCCACAATCACAACAGCCAGAGCCACCCCACCACGTACCGGCCCCAACAGAATACCAATAGTCGTCAGTAGCTCTTCAGCCAGACCAGACTTCTCAAAAATTGCTCCCATGAACACAAAAAACGGGATTGCCAGCAGGGTGAAATCGGACATTGAGCCGAACCAGCGATTTTGTAGCAATATCAATCGGCTTAAAGGAAACAGCCCAGATGCTATACCAATTGCCCCAAACAAAATTCCCGTACCAGCAAAGGAGAAGGCAACTGGATACCCACTTAAAATGAGTGTCAGGAAAAAATCGAACATGACAATGGCATACCAGCGAGGATCCTGCGTAAGCGCAATGAGGACCCCACAAATACCAAATGCCAATGCCGTCAAATTATAGGCGCGTAAGGCAGAATATCCTCTGCGCCACAATATGGGAAACAAAAATAATGATGCCAGGGCCAACCATTGTAATACCATTCTTTTTCTCCCTGCTTAAACCTAAGTTTCTGCTGTTATTCGATGCGAACGGGGGCCTCAATTTCAGGCAGTTCTATGCCAAACTGTTCTTGCCTTCCGGTGAGCACACTGATGAGTTTTATCACTTCCGCAACTGCTTGAAGCAGTAGGAACAAAAAGGCGAGGTACATCATGGATTTTATGGGAGCACGGTTTAGCCCATTTGGATCAGGTGAAATTTCACCACAATAACGTCCAGAAAGATCTAAAACATCAACAAAGTAGAGAACCCGATCCGCAGTAGTAGTGCTTTCATCCTCAAAGCACCACTCACCATTGGGCAAAACCCCCCAGGAGCTAAGGATGGGGTCCCAGGTAATGTAAAGGGCTAAAAGGCAAAAAGGCAATAGGGCAATAAAATGGCCAACGAGGTCAATAGTAGCTTTTACCTTTGGGGATTGATCGGCAAACCAGAAATCAACTCGGACGTTGACTTGATTTTTTAAAATGTAAGAGAAGCCTAGCAGGAAGATGAGTGTGTATAAATACCACTGAAGCTCAATGACAATATTATTTGTCAGTTTATGGCCTGTGACCTGCCCAGTGTAGCGTAGGACCACGTTGAGAAAACCGGTTAAAACTGTTATGAGAACGATATAGACGGGGAGAGTGCCAAGCCATTCAGTGAATGCATCACTAAGTACGACATACTTGCGCAATATTGTCATGGGGATACCTCTCAAATGCGGGTAGTGAATAATGGTTGGCAATAATCATATCAAATAAATTTGTTATGTCATATCCAATAATTCAGACTCACTTATGATAGGAACACCCAGGCTTTCTGCTTTGGTTAATTTACTGCCTGCCTTTTCGCCAGCAAGCAAATAATTGGTATTTTTACTGACCGAGCTGGTGACTTTGCCGCCGTGGGTTTCAATCAATGCCTTGGCTTCATCACGAGACATTGAAGGCAAAGTGCCGGTAACAACAAAGGTAAGACCCTCTAGCGTATTGCTGCCAGCAGCAGCTTCATCCGGCTCGTCGGCCTGAAATTTGAGGCCTGCCTGGCGGAATTTTTCTAGCAGGGCACGATGGCGCTCATCGGCAAACCAGGTGGTGACGGATACGGCCGTTCCCGGCCCAATCCCCTCAATTTCTTCCAATCGCTCCTGGCTAGCCTCAGCTAAGGCATCAATCGAGCCAAATTCATCCATTAGCAATCCTGCCACCACATTGCCCACAAAACGAATCCCCAGCGCCGTGAGGAAACGAGCTGGCGATTGGTTTTTGCTGGCTTGCAAGCCATTCAGCAAATTATCGACTTTTTTGTCCTTGAAGCCTTCCAGAGCCAGAAGTTGATCTCGATCCAAATAATAAATGTCGGCCAAATCCTTCACCAAACCAACTTCAGCCAATTGCGCACCTGTCTTGCCGCCAAAGCCGTCGATGTCCATCGCTCCCCGGCTGAC
>JBNKLQ010000150.1:0-14657 GCA_050292445.1 Promineifilaceae bacterium (SeqCode)
CCAGGCCATTCAAGCCACGGGGCAAGCCAAGGCGAAAGCGTATCTGGCGGGCGTCGAGGCGTTGGGTATGCAAGGGTATACGGCCGTACAGCTCATGCAAATTGTGGGCGAGCGGCAGGTACGCGTTGTGCCCGATGTTTCCGTCAGTGGTGGCGGCGCGGGCAATGGCATGGTGGATGGCCTCATGGGGCTGCTGCTGCGCAATGAGGTGAAAGAAAACGGCGCAGCCGCCATCACCAAGAATATACCCGGCAAGTAGTTTTCTTCGTTCCAGTTTAGAAGGTGAGCAGGACCCTTCCCCTGCTCACCTTAACCTACACCAGTTTGGGGAAGTTGTTTGTTTCAGAATTAAGGTACATCATCACATTTTTCGTACCCCATTCTTCACTTGCCAAATCAATTTATCCCCTTTAAGCTGGTGCCTGATTTATTTGCTTATACTGCCTGTTTGGAGGAACAATGAACAATTCATACCAGAAATCCACCCTTATTTTTTGCTTGTTTTTAGGTCTGATTCTCTTGCTGGCCGCTTGCGGCTCGGAAGAGCCAGTGCCCACGGCCGTTCCTGAAGAAGTCTCAGCCGCAACAGAGGCCCCCACCGAGGAACCCACCGCAGAACCAACGGCCGTTCCCACCGAGACGCCCATCCCCCCAACCGCCACAGCAACAAATACATCTACCCCCGTGCCCACAGACACGCCAGAACCCACCAACACCCCCACACCAACTGAAGAACCCACCGAAACGCCGCTGCCCACAGACACCCCCACGGCAACGGCCGTTCCCCCCACTGCGGTTCCGCCAACGGCCGTACCGCCCACAGCAGCTCCCATTGCCGCCCCCACTTTCCCCGAAACGCAAATTCAGCCATTTGATGTAGATACCTTTACGCGCTACCTGGGATTGGTCCGCGATTCTTACCGCAGCTTCAACAGCGAGATGTCTTTGTTTGCCGAAACGGGCAAGCCAGGCGACTGCGGCACCTTTAACGGCTGGACGCAGCTCTGGATCATTGAAGCGCCAGGCTTTACCGATGTGCCCGCCGATTGGCAGCCACTCTATGCCGAATACCGCTCCATGTTGAGCCAAATTGTGAGCATTACGGCGGAGATACGGCCGTTATGCGGCGGTGAAGGTGGGCAAGTCAGTGCCGAAACCACTCAGGCTATCGTCACCTTCCTCGGCTGGGCCTACCCACGCAGTGAAGCAATGGTGGCCGAAGCCGCAACCCTGCCTCGGCCATAAAAAAAGTCCCCTACGTCGCTGTCGGCGTAGGGGACTACAAAAATCTATTGGATGAAGCGAATTAGCCTAGCGGCTTTCCCACTTCACGGCATCAAAGCCAACGATACGTGAGAGGTACGATTCACCTGTAACATCTGCCAGTGAAACGTAGTCGCTACCGCTGCCCCGGAACCAGTAAGTTCCCAAAGAGACCCACTGATCGCTGTAGGCCAACTGGTTGACCACTTTCAGGGTAAACCCATCCCGGTGCGATACCCAGTAGCGAGCCGCCCTGGTGGTGGCATTTTTCGAGGGAATGAAGACAAACACCTCATACCGGCCAGCGGTGAGCGATGGATACCAACGCGCCCAGTTGTAACCACTGCGGGCATAATCGTCGTTGTACGTCCAGATCATGCCGCTGTTGTAGCCAGCAGTTGAGGTACGCCAGGACGAAGCTGTGCCACCAGTGATAAAACCAGAGCTGGTGTTATCGATCACCACAGCGCCAGTTGGCGGTGGGGGCGGCGGCGGATTGCCCGAATCCAACGCCCAATTGAGCTGGGCCACGGCCAGGCCACCGTTCTCGTAATACTCCATTTGGATGGCTGCGTTGCCGGACAGGAAAAGCACGCCCGAATAGGTCGCGGCTGCCTGGTCTTTCCATTGATCGATCAGCAAATGACCATTGACCCACAGACGCACGCCGTCATCGGCCGTGGTGGTAAAGCGGTACGAACCAGCCGGGAAGTTGACCGTTCGCGTCCAGCGGACAGAGAAGTTGTCAGCGGGCAAGCCATTGACAGGCACCCCAGAACCCCAATTGAAGTTGATGTTGGCGTCGTCGCGCACCAGCGTGGGCGAACCAGCCAGGGTGCGGTTGTTAAAGTATTCACCCTTCCAGTTCACAATGTCGTTGGGCCGGGGCTGCCAGTTCAGCTTGGCCACGGCAAACCCACCGTTTTCGTAATATTCTACGACAACGGAATGGTGACCGGCTGACAAAGAAATGTCGGCGGTGAAGGTTTGGGCGGGATGGTCGCTCCACTGGTTGATGATGAGGTTGTTGTCTACGTAGACGCGCACGCCATCATCGGCCGTGGCGGTGAAGCGGTAAGTGCCACCAGCCACGTCAATGTATTTTGTCCAGCGCGCGGAGAATCCATCGGCGGGAAAGCCGCTGGGGCCTCCCATGCCCCAATCCCAGTTGATGTCGGCTTCGGCCGTTTGCACCACCGGACTACCGCTTAAAGTTTTGTTGTTCCAGTAAGAAACTTGCCAGACTGAATCGGTATGCTGCGCCGTGGGACCATCTTGGGCCAGCGCCGTCTGTTGAAATAGAAACAAACTTAAAAACAGGGCCAATACGGATAGTTTAAACTTACGATACATGAGTTGCCTCCTATACAAAGAACACACTACAAAGCTTATCTATTACTATTTTTGTTCGGAGGTGCGACGCACTTGTATGAGTAGAGTTGATGTGCTTTGCTCTGGTGTAAGCGCGTCGCACCTGCACGGTTTGTAAGAGGTTGTCGTGGGAGAACGGCCGTTTGTAACACCCCAAACTTCTTATTCACGCCCCTTTCACGGCTGGCTGCGTTCAGCCCAGGTCCCATTGAATAAATTCAATACAATCAGCTGATCGTCTGGAGCAAGCAGATAAAGATAATTGGCATTTTCCTGGTATTCATGCTGAATGGTGGTCGTAAAACCTTCTTCAGGTGCCAAGGCCCAGCCCAAACTCTGGCGCACCCAGCTGTATTCACGCCACAAAAGTCCAAATCCGCTAACCGGCACGAATAAACCTTCTGGCGGATCATATTCATCACTCGGTAGCGGGGTGTCGCTACCAGGTAGGGCAGATTCTGAATAGGTGGCAAACGTCTGGTTGGGTTGTTCATAAAAAGTGTAAATGATGTTGTCTTCTTCCAACCAGAGCATCCAGCCATGCTCAAAAGGTTCAAAAGCAGCGGCCGTTTCTATGGGAGCATCTGCCGGGCAGGTTGTGGGCGGGCCGCTAAAAAACCAATCATCTTCCGAACAATACAAACCGATGTAATCCCCAAGAATCCTTCGCGTTTCACCCGCAGTGACACGCAGCTCCAGGTTCAAATTGGTATGGTAGGTCGGATCCAAGGTGAACGTGTATGGTCCAGAAAGCGGCACCGAGCGACATTCCCACAAGGCTGTAAAAGCTGGAGCCAGACACAGCGAGACTGACTCTCCCTGTGCTTCGTAGTTCAAAGTCAGGCTGTCGCCAGGATAGTAAATTTCGATAATTGGTGTGTAACTTATGATGGCTGCCTGTTGAGGAATAGGCGTCGCTGTTGGAAGAATGGGGGCCGTCGTGGCCGGAATCTGCACGCGGGTTGGCGTTTCTGTAGCCACGGCCGTTTCCGTAGCAGCGGGTGTTTGGGTAGCAACGGCCGTTGGCGTGGCCGTCATCGTATCCACAGCCGTCGCCGACGGTGTCACCGTTACCAGAGCCATCCCCTCCGGGATTTCGGCTACTGTGGTGGTCACGACCGTCACTTCAGGACGGCCGCTGCTAACTTTCGTTTCCACGCCAAATTCCAGCTCGCCACAGGCCGTTAACCATAGCGTGCTGAGCAAAAATAGGGCCAACAATTGTTTAGGAATAGATTTTTCTTTTGGGTAAAACATAACAACCTCCACACAGGGAACATATTTAATTGGCAGCATAGCAAATGGATGTGACGGCCGTATGGCACAACGGTTATCATTTCGGCAGAGGGTGTGACAAATCTGTTACATCAGACAGTGGGCAGGCGCAAAATGACCAAACTCCCTTGCCCTGGACGGCTGGAAAGTGAGACTTGTCCCCCGTGACGTTCCACAACTGCTTTGACCAGCGCCAACCCCAACCCGCTGCCGGACGCTCCACGCGCGGCTTCGCCCCGGTACAGCTCTTCCCAAATGTATGGCTGGTCGGTGTCGGCAATGCCCGGACCCGTGTCTGCCACTTCCACGGTGACAAAACGGCCGTCTTCCCGGGCACGTAACTCGATGGCATCAGTGACGGCCGTATATTTCAGCGCATTCTCCAACAAGTTGTAGATGGCTAAAAAGAGCAGGTCACGATCCCCCAGCACGGGCGGCAGCGGCCAGGGAGCCTGCGGCACCGTCAGCGTCAGCTTGCGTCCCTCGCTGCCGGGGTGATCTTGAGCCAGTTCAAGCACCTCTGTCAGCAGGTCACCCATCTCCACCGGGACAAATTCCAACGGCCGTGTTTCCAGTTCAGCAATCTTGCGCAAATCAGCTGTGAGCTGGCTCAGGCGCACCGTTTGGGCCTCGATGGAGGCCAATGCCTGCTGAGCAGCATCATCGTGGCCGTTGCTGACGTTGGCCAATCCAGCGCGCATGGCCATGAGCGGATTTTTCAGCTCGTGATCCAGCCGCTGCAAAAAGCGGCGAGCGGCCTCGGCGGCGGCGGCGCGCAGTGCCTGCTTTTGCCGCGCCAATTGCTCCCGCTGACGAAAATGCTGCCAGAGCGCAGCCGTTAGCAAAATGGTGGTAAACAGACCGGTTAGGAGAACGGCCGTACTCAAGCTAATCCGTAAATACAGCACCGGATTAGGCAGGCTGGTCTGGACAAACAACAGCGCCAGCAATAACCCCACTAACAGTGGCAGCACGCCGCCCAGCCACACTTTTAGCTTCATGTTGCCCCCTTTACCGGAGCCACAAAGCGGTAGCCCTGGCTTGGTACCGTCTCAATAAATTTGGGATCGCTGGCATCGTCGCCCAACACGCGGCGCAGTTCGGCAATGCGAGAATCAACGGTGCGCGTGCCCGCCGGGTAAGCCCAACCCCAGACACTATCCAGCAGCCGTTCGCGGCTCACCAGTTCGTCGGGATGGGTCATGAGGTATTCCAGCAGGGTCAGCGCTTTGGGCGTGAAATGGATTTCGTCGTCGGCCAGCCAGGCACGGCGGGTGAGGCGGTCAAAGGTGAGATCGTGGCTGATCAGTTTTTGCGCGGCGGTTAACGGCCGTTCCCCCGGACGTGCCCGTCGCAGAACGGCACGAATTCGGGCCACCAGTTCATGCGGGTCAAACGGTTTGTTCAGGTAATCATCAGCCCCTTCTTCCAAGGCCATGGCCCGTTCAAACGCTTCGCCCACCTGGGTAAGCAAAATAACGGGCGTCCAATCCCCTTGCTGGCGCAGTTGCCGCAGCACGGCACGGCCGTCCAGCCTGGGCATTAGTACATCCAAAACAATAAGATCGGGGGGAGATAGGTGAACTTGTTCCAGCGCTGCTTCACCATCGGCGGCAACCAGCACGGTGAAGCCGCTGCGCTCTAAAAAGGGGGCCAGATTGTCGGTGATGGCCGCTTCATCATCAGCCAGCAGCAGGGTCAGTTGGGCAGTCATGCCAAAATTGTAGCAGAAGTGGGGAACGGCCGTTGTGCCAGATTGGTTACATCTTCCCTCTGAACACTAAACGATCCATTGTAGGATTGGCAGTCCTTTCGTTCGGATCGGCCAGGTAGGGCAAATAGGGGCATTTCATCTGCCCAAAATAAAAAAGTCCGGCTCTCACCGGACTTTATGTTAATTGGCTAACTTATTGCGGATGCGCCGCTGCCAGCGCAGTAGCCTGGTTTTTACTGGCTGCCAGCGGACCAAAAAGAGCAGCGCCACAATTGCGGCATAAATCCCTGGCTCAATGTACACGTTTTTCACCAGCCAAATAAAGTGAATCAGCACCAAAACTATGATGAGGTAGCTGAGCTTGTGCAGTTTTTTCCAGCGCTTGCCCAGCCGCCGCTGCCATCCTTTGGTGGAGGTAACGGCCAGCGGAATGAGCAGCAAGAAGGCAATAGATCCCACCAGCACAAATGGCTGCTCCACAATGCCATCAATAATGAAGGCCAGATCAAAAGCATAGTCTAGCCCGAGGAAGGTGAGCAGGTGGACACAAACGTATAAGAAAGCGTAAAGGCCTAACGGCCGTCTCAATGGAATTACTTGCTTCCAGCCAAAGACAATCGTTACTGGGGTCACCGCCAGAGACATCACCAGGAGGACAAGCGCCGTGGTACCAGTGTGGAACAAAATCTCCCGCACCGGATCGACGCCCAGGTTGTTGGTGAAATATTCCCACAACAGCACACCCAACGGCACCAGCGCCCCGACGTGTGTCAGCCAGGTGAGAAGCCGAGCGGTTTTTTTGCGGTCCCAGCGTTTAGTTTGTGTGGATACGGCCGTATCCCGGCCTGTTGCAGCTGTCATTTGTTTACTCTCTTCGGTCACTGATTTACTGACCGCGGACGGATTGCGTCGTGTCATAATCTGGATCATCATACAGGTAAGCCACTTGCTCACCATACCCATTAAACATGAGCGTCTTGCGCCGCCCAAATTCACCAATGCGCCGCTCCGTTGCCTGCGACCAACGAGGATGATCCACATTGGGATTCACCGTGGCAAAAAAGCCATACTCATTCGGCGCAGTCTTCATCCATAAAGATTGCGGCATAGTATCCACCAAATCAATCTTCACAATCGATTTAATGCTCTTAAAGCCATACTTCCAGGGGACAACCAGGCGAATCGGCGCACCATTTTGCGGCAGCAACGCTTTACCGTACAGCCCTGTACTCAAAATTGCTAGATCGTTCATCGCCTCATCCAAGCGCAGCCCCTCTACGTAAGGCCAGGGAAAAAGTGGACTATTCACGCCCGGCATATTTTCCCTATCTACGACCGTTTCAAAGCGTACATACTGAGCAGCCGAAGTCGGCTCCACTTCATTTAACAGTTTGGCCAATGGAAACCCCAGCCAAGGAATCACCATCGACCAGCCTTCCACACAGCGCAGTCGGTAAATACGTTCTTCTTGCTCAAAAGCCAACAGTTCCTCCAGACCAAACGTCTTGGGCTTGTTGACCAAACCGCCAACTTCAATCTGCCAAGGCGCGGTTGGGAAATCCTTTGCCAAAGGCGCAACCGCCTCCTTGTTGGTGGAAAATTCATAGTAATTATTGTATGTCGTAACTTCTTCAAATGAGTTAAGGGGATCGCCCAGTTCGTCTGCGGTGGCACTGACGCTGCCCGGCATTGCCGTTTGCACCACACCTTCTTCGGCGGCACTACCAGTAGCGATATTCTCTACGCCAGCAGATGGTTCAGCATCAGGACTACCACAAGCGGCCAGCAAGCCACCAGCAGCCACTGCGGCCGTACCCAAAGCCGCCCCACGCATAAATTGGCGGCGGGACAAATAAATGGATTCGGGGGTTATTTCGGATGAGGGGATCTCAATTCCGGTTTGTTTCTTGATTAGCATCTGTTTACCTCGCATTTTGTTTGCTTCTCAGATAACTATACAGTGTACATACGCTAGTTACCGTTTCAGAATCTAATTATCTTTGATCTTATGATCTTTTTCTAAATAAATTCTTATGAGATGCTTACAGTGAGGTAGAAAAGAGGCTGGAAATGCTGGGAAACCTCCCGCAAGCTTCATGCAAAACCTTCGTTCTGACACAAGCCTGCGGGAAACCCGGTTTTACGGAGCGATGTTTACCGGCAATCGGATTTCCTGGTAGCTATCATCGGCCCCACTGGAAATGGTAAGTAAGGCGGGGCCACTTGGCGCACTATCCGGCAGCTCCAGATCGATAGACCAGAGGCCAAACGGATCGGCAAAGGCGGTGCCAGATGTGACAATCTCGCCGCCACCGCTGGCAGAATCCAGTTCAAGCATGATGTGTACGGCCTGCTCAGGTACATTGATAGCCACACCAAACAAATTGGTCATGTTGCCCACAGTAAAGTTTAGATCGCTAGAATTGCCCAATTGCAATAATGATGCCTGGGCGTCCTCAACGGCAAGTAATTGGATGGGAACAAGTGCCTCACGCCAGTCACCTTCGCCGTATTCGCCGGTGTAGGCCACTGCGCAAGCTGGGCCTGGGTCCACATTCTGCGGCAAAATGACAAAGCCGTACCAGCTACCACCAGCCAGGGAGATTTTTTGGGCAGCAATGAAGTTGGTGCAATCATCAACCAACACGCCAATAGTAAAAGCATCATTGATGAGGTTGTTGCTGTCGCCCTGCATGAGGAAGGCATGACCCGCCACGGCCGTTTCTCCCTCAACTGGTCTAGAAAGTGAAATATAGGGTTGGTCTGTGGCACTGTCAAAAGCCAACGATAGGGGCTGTTCTACCTGGGCCTGCTCACCTAGCGCTACGCTTAAAAACCCAGGACCGGAAGCGGCTTCAGCCAGCGTCGTAGTAAGCTCCCAGCTGCCGCTGCTGCCGTCAGGGGTTATTTGGGCAGAAACGGCCGTAAACGAGCCAATCGTTAGCGTTAATGAAATCGGATCGGTGGTCGGCGGCTGCACCTCGCCGCGAAACGTCACGTCGCGCCCGGCCAGCAGTGTGGTTGCCGGGGCTGGTTCCGCAATGGTGAGGGTATAGTTTTGTATTTCCACAGTCGGTGTCACCGTAGGAGTTGGTGTCACGACGGGGGTGGGGAACAATGCCTCACTGGTCGGTTCTGGTTCAGTGGGCACAATTTCAGTAGTAGCGGTGGCTGGAACGGCCGTTGGCGGTTCGTTGGTGGCGGTTTCGGTTGGGGGAATTTGGGCAACGGCCGTTTCCGTGGGTGGTGGTGTCGGCGTGGCGGTTGCTCCACAAGCCGTCAACAAAAGCCCAATCAAGCCAAATGGCAATAACAATCTCATTTTCTTCTTCACGCAAACTTCCTCTAAATCTTCGCTGCTAGGGCGTTTTTTAGTGCAGGATACGCACGTTTTTGGGTTTTGAAATGGTGCTGGCCACAGTGAAAATATGCACAAACACAAATTATAACAAACGCCCGGCGAACAAAGAACAGCCAGGCATTCGATCTAGGCAATCATTCATAATTGCAGGTGCGACGCACTTTCGAAAGTGCGTCGCACCTACGGTCAAGATTCAATGGTGATGGCAATGGTATGCGGCTCACCCACGTAGTTGCTATCTTTCACCACGATCAGGCGCAGGAAGTAGTCACCCGGCGGCAGTGCCTCGGCGTGCAGCATTTCCAGCGGGCCATTAACCACCGGCTGGTCGTGCGTGTCGCCTAGTGTCACCCAATCCACGTTGTCGCCGTTGGGGATACCCAGCTCGATTTTGTAGAATTGCACAACCCCCGGCTCAAAATCGGCCGTGCCCACAATAGGCAAAATGCCGCTAACCGTCTCACCTTGAGCTGGGCTGCTGATGCGATAGACAGCCGCCCGATTCGGATCGCGAGCCAAGGTCAGGAGATCGTCATTGCAAACGGCCGTTGGCAGCAATGCCACATTATTTGCCTGGGCCCACTCATGAGCCGCCTTCAAGCTCTCGGTATTGCGCGGTGGCGCGAGGAAAATTTGGGGCAAAGCATCTGGTGGTAGCAGCGTCGCATCCGTGCCCTCAGCTAAATGGCAGAACAACTGCGGCGGCGGCGCGTCTTCATCCGCCTCCGCGCCCAACAGCACCTCAGCGGGTACGGGCGGCAGCGGCACGGCCGGCATACGCAGCACAGCTGGCTCGATTTTTTCCCAAGACACCAGGTTCGGGTCGATAGTTTCGGCCACGGCAGGGGTGCTGTTCACCAGAAACAGTTCGGAGCCAGCGGGCATGCATTCAATGGCCCCGATGGTGACAGAGGCGATGCTGCATAACGGCCGTTCCTCCAACCCCTCTGGCCGCACAAAATCAGTCGGTGGCTCGACACCGTTCACATTCAGCGCGACCAGCAAATCGTAGTTGGTATAAACCGCCTGCATGTAATCGCTCCACAGTGGCGCAGCGCCAGTCAGGCCGCTGATGTTGAGCATTTCGCTGTTGTCCGTGTTGCCGGTCCAGACGCCCACGACCAGGCCCGGCGTAAAGCCCATCGTCCAGTTGTCGCGGAAATCGTTGGTGGTGCCGGTTTTGGCCGCCGCTGGGAAAGGCAGCGCCAGCGGATTGTTGCGCCCCATGGCAGGGACGCGCGCTTCATCATCGTCCAAAATGTTGCTAATCAGGTAAGCCACCCGCGGATCTATGATGGAGGTGTCCGCTTGCGGCGGCTGCTCAAACAGCGTCTCACCATTGCTCTTTTGCACGCGCAAAATGGAGGTTGGCGTCACCTGATTTCCGCCGTTGGCAAAAACGGCATAGGCGGTGGTCAGGTCTAGCGGGGTCACTTCCGCCCCACCTAATGTGAGTGAAAGGCCATAGTTGCTGGAATCCTGGTCCCAGGTAGTAATGCCCATCTGTTGAGCAAATTCCAGCAGTCGCGGCACGCCTAAATCTTGCAGCAGCAGAACGGCGGGGATGTTATAGCTGTTGGCCAATGCCGTACGTAGACGCACCGGGCCGTGGAAACGGCCGTCATAATTCACTGGTGAATAGGTGTCTCCGTTAAACTGCGGATAATCGACTTCCACATCCCACAGTAAATCAGCGGCGGTCCAGGCAGCTTCGCCCGTCTCATCGGGGGAGAGGGCGGCGGCGTAGGTGAGCGGCTTGATGCTGCTGCCCGGCTGCTGCAAAGAGAGTGTTACGTTCACATGGCCGTCAATGCTTTCATCACGATAGTTGACACTGCCCAGCATGGCCAAAATCTCGCCCGTACCTGGCTTCATGGCCACCAGTGCAGCGTTGGTTAGATTATGCTCCGGCCCGACAGCGGCCACGTGCTGCTGCGCCAGCTGTTCCGCCAGCCGCTGGTAGCGCAAATCGAGCGTGGTCGTCACGCGCAAACCGCCGTTGGCCACGGCTTCTGCGCCGTACAATTCCTCTAGCTGCTGCCGCACATAAACGGCAAAGTGGGGCGCTTCCAAACTCACTTCCTGCGGAGCAAAGGTAAGCGGTGCCTGGTAAGCAGCTACGGCATCATCCTGGGTGATAAACCCTTCGCTGACCATCAAATTGAGCACCAGCCATTGGCGCTCCTTGGCCCCTTCTAAATTAGTGAGCGGATCAAGTTCAACGGGACTTTGCGGCAATCCGGCCAGCAGGGAGGCTTCGGCCAGGGTCAGTTCCTGGGCCGATTTGTCAAAGTAGGTGTCGGCGGCGGCTTCGATGCCGTAGGCCAGGTTGCCGTAGTAAATCTCGTTGAGATACATCTCTATGATTTCATCCTTGCTGTAATCCCGATTCATGATCCAGGCTAGGATGATCTCTTTGGTTTTGCGGTTGTAGGACACTTCGGTGCGCTCTTCGTAGTCGAAGGCGATGTGGCGGACGAGCTGCTGGGTGATGGTGCTGGCTCCCACGGGACGGCCGTTCGGATTGCGCAAATTGGCTACCAATGCCGCCACCAGCGAGGGAATGTCCGCCCCTGGATTTTCGTAGAAGCTGTCATCTTCTACAGAAACAGTGGCGTGGATGAGGTGGGAGGGGATTTGGCTAATAGGAACGGCCGTACGCTTGCCTTCACCAAAAAATTCCCACAGTAATTCGCCGTTGCGGTCAAAAATTTGGGTCGTTTCGAACGTTTCCCGGTCGCGGGCCGCATCTAGCTTGGCAATGCCGTCCTCAATTTCCTGGGACAGGTTTGAGTAAACCAGCGTACCGGCCACCACCACGCCGCCAAAAACAAGCATGGCCAACAATAAAATGCCTCCAATGAGAGCACGCCCCAGGCAGCCAAAACAGCCGCGTCGTTTACGTGCTGGTGGGGCTGCGGCTGGCGCTTGTGGTTGAGGTGATGGACTCTCAAATAAAGCCATCGGGCGGGTGGTGTCGTCTTTATACATGGTGTCTCCTAAAACAATTGATAGTGGCTCGTGGCTAGTCAGACTATCTACCAACCACTATGACTAGCCACTATTAACTGTAACGGAACGGCCGTCCCCCCACCGTTCGCCCCCCACACGATTAACAAACGACAACCTGACGCCCAACAAAAAGAGCGCCCCGCAGGACGCTCTTCTCGGTCATCGGTGTTTGGTAAACGATAATCGGTAAAAACTGATTGCCGTTTACTGCTTACGGAATTTAGCCTCGGCGCAGCATGACAACGCCAACGCCAGCCAACAGCACCAAAATGGCAGCCACCACCAGAACAATGCCACCAATGCTGCTAAAGAAGCCACCTTCTTCAACGGGGGCAGCGTCACTGCTGTCGGTGGTATCTGTTGCAGCCGCGGCATCATCTACGGCCGTATCTGCAGAGGTTGTATCGGCAACGGCCGTTTCTTGCGGATCGAAGCGGGTACCAAAAGAAACGGAAATCCGGGCACCTTCTGTCACGGAAACCGCCCAGCTGGGAGATGTGGTTGGTTGATAATCCGCTGGCGGGAAGATTTGCACCTGGTACGTATCTGGTTCCAGATTCTCGAAGCAATACGGCTCGCTCACACCATCTGTGATGTGGGTCGTTACCGTGCTGCCACCCCGGAAAATGGTAACGGCGGCATCCGCCTGCA
The DNA here is from genome assembly GCA_050292445.1 of Promineifilaceae bacterium (SeqCode). Taxonomy (GTDB): domain Bacteria; phylum Chloroflexota; class Anaerolineae; order Promineifilales; family Promineifilaceae; genus Leptofilum. The sequence goes on from JBNKLQ010000150.1 coordinate 12,648, forward strand.
AGTTTTCTGACGCTTCATTGCGTGAACCATCCCCATTCTGGTCATCAAACGCCGCTACGCAAATGGTTCCTGTGGTAGGTGCAGTTTCAGCCGCAGTCTCTTCAACCGGTGCGGCAGGAACTTCAGCGGCCGTTTCTTCAGTGACGGCAGCACCTTCTACCTCAATCACTTCTTCAACTGGGGCTTCTTCACTGGTCGGTTCGGCCGTTGGTTCTGGCGTGGCAACCACTTCACCTGGCTCTTTGATGAGCAATTCCTGCCCAACCGCAATAAAAGCTGGATTATTGTTTAATTCTCGAATGGCAGGCAATGCTTCTTCCGGCGTCAGGCCCAATGCCGGAGCATACTGAATGGCGATTGTCCAGAAGCTGTCGCCTGTGTTTACAACATGAACAATCGAGCCATCAGGCCGGGGAGTAGGCGTGGGGAACGGCGTGGACGTTGGTCCAGCCTGGGCAACAGGGGCGCTGCCGCCACCGCCGGAGCTGGCCGGTACCTCGCCAGTGCTGCCTAAGGCATAAAGTCCAACCGCATCCATGAAAAAGCCGCTGTTTACATACGGATGACGGGACCCCATTTCCAAGAAAATAATCATGGATTCTGACGTCGCGGTGAAGTCCCAAATGTAGGTTTGCTGGGCCAAATAGAAAGGGAATACGTTTTCGGCCGTCCAGGTTGGGCTGTAGGTTAAGCCAGCGGTACGCCAACCAGACCCTGTGGGACCAACGCTAAAACGAATAAAACCTGAGTCGCTGCGATATGGCTGCGTTTTGCCATTATCATAAGATTCCACAATATCTACATAGATGGGGGCAGAGATGCGATAGTTGCGGCCAACTTCCAGGCCAGAAACTTCTTGTGACAGTGCCACAAAAAGCGGGGCCCACGGCTTGAACAGCTTCAACGTATAGCTGCCATCGCGGAAAAAGAGGGAACGTTCATTTTCAGGCGCATCCTGGATGCTCCAGACCACTGTCTCTGGCCGGTAAGCAACGACCCCTTCCGTGCCCTCAAACGCAACACCGTCCAGCCAATGCATCCGCCAACCATTTGGAACTGCTATTTGGGGAATGCTATCTTGATTAAAGTAGCCTGCTTCAAAGCCGGGATTTTCAAACAAATTCCCGGAAACAATTTCCTGAGCGGCAACATCGCTGCGCGGGAAACTAAAAACCGCTACTAATATTGTTGCTGCCAAGAGCAACAAGCTTTTTGCCATATTATTCTTCATCTTCTATCCTCCACACATCCAATACCCAGCAGTGGATTTTAGGTGGGTATTGGCTCTTCCATGTGTGTAAAAGCGGGAAAGTCTTTGAAATAAAAAGTTGATGCTCCCGTTTTTACGCAAGTAATCGGCCCAATTGCCATAGGTTTTTCGGCAAAAACATGTTGCCAATTACCCGTGTTGTTGCTAACTTGAAAATTTTGTCTAAACCGCTATCAACAGTTTGCCTAGACAAAAATATAGCGCAATGGCGAATTGCGCTACAAGCAAGCGAAAATTGTAACATACCGCTCAGGAAACAACAATTTTCATAAGGTGTGATATGATCCGGCGCAAGTTCAGGACATGTTGCAGTTATGACCCATGACCGTCACCCCTTACCCCCCAACAGTTCCACCTCCAGCCTAGCGCGATCCCCTGGCTGGCAGGCTGGCTTTTTTTTGTTTCTCATCGCACTCTTAGCCATTCCGGTTTTGCAGCCGCTTTTTACCACACAAATCAGCTGTGGTTTTGACACAGTGTTTCATTTATGGCGCTCGGTGCAGGCCGGGGCGCTGCTGGATGAGGGGATTTTGTTCAGCCGCTGGGCACCGCAGATGGCACATGGGTACGGCTATCCTCTGTTTTTGTATCAATCACCTTTTTCGGCGCAGGTTACGGCCGTTTTCCACACTCTCAACCTCAGCTGGTCAGTATCGCTTAATGTGGTATACGGTTTGGGCATCATTGCTTCTGGCTGGACGATGTGGTGGCTGGCCCGCACCTTTTGGGGTGATTGGGGC